>DDCX01000009.1 GCA_002336475.1 Flavobacteriales bacterium UBA1995
ATCGTCGCCATCCCCGCCGACCTGAACTACGATGGCTGCGTGACGGTCAACGACCTGCTTGAACTGCTGATTGTTCACGGCACCTGCCCCCCCTATCCAGAGTGGCCTGACGAGCTTGTCGATACTGCTTGGGCCTGCGGCGACCCCCTCACCTACTGGAACTACGATTACGCCACTGTCCTCATCGGCGACCAGTGCTGGTTTGCCGAAAATTGTCGCCATTTGCCCTCAGTATCAGCTCCCTCAAACCTGGGCACCACGGAATTGGACACACTCCCCAGAGCCTTTGTTTACGGGCATTCCAACACCACCCTTTCTGAAGCAGTCGCAACCATGGAATACGCCACCTATGGCGCCATGTACAATTGGGCTGCCATTGAGCTTTGGGCCATCTGCCCCAACGGGTGGCACCTCCCATCCGATTCAGATTGGCAATCCTTGGAATCCAATATGGGCATGACAGCGCTTGAGTTAAACGACATAGGCTGGCAGCGCGGGTATGAAGATGCGCTCGGCATAGTGCTTCAAACCAACGGTTTTCAAATCAACAGTGTCGGAGGTTTCGTTCATCACACACTGGGGTTCCTCGGTGCCAACGAACAGGCATTTTACTGGTCATCGACGCTGGATGATTCCAACCCATCCATTCCCGGCCCTATTTTCCACCGCCGTTTCAGCAGCAGTCAAGATGGAATCTATAGGGGCTCCGACTTCAATCAGAATTCTGGAGCTTATATCCGCTGCATGGAAGATTGATAAGATGAACCGCAAGCATTCCTTCCACGTAGTCCTCGCCGTCACCGACAACCGCATCATGCACAACATCGGCCACGGCGTCTGGGCCGACGCCCGCCCCGACTCCTACCCCCTCCACCGCATCTACCGCCTGCGCTGATGTAGAGTCGAGTCCCGACGGGATCACAACGCCCCTCTTCAGCACAAGGGTTTATGAGGGCTCCCGGATCAGTTCTTGAGGCAGCGAACCGAGTTCCCCAGCCTCGGATGTCCATAGGCCTGGAGAATGCCCGTGCTGCTGTTCCATAGGGCTCGGTGCATGTTGTCATCTCCGAAGACGGAAGACGTCCACCAGGCGCCGTGGCTTCCTGCACTGAAGAAGGAGCCATCCGAGTAAAAGCGGTTGCCAGCGGGCCGGGCGTCGAATCCATGCAAATCCGTTCCGCTTATGCCGTCCCACCCCGAAGTGGCCATTAAAGACGTTCCCACCTCTTCAGCTGTACCGCGCCACTCGGCAATCAGGTCGATCTCGTCGACAGATACGCCAGCAAACAACTCCAACTCCTGCCAATCCTCAGTAGTGGGGACATGCCATCCCGTTGGACACAACCCTTCCGCACTGTTGACGGCAAACGCGTTGTACAGGCGGCCGTAGTCAGGCAGGTTCAACACCTCATTTTCATAAATGCATTGTCCAGGCGTGGACAATGCACTCCAATCCGCATCGCTGATGACCTCTTCAATGGAGGTTCCGCTGGCGAACACGGTTGACTGCAGGTTCTCCGCAAACCAACACTGCAGGCCGATTTCCACCACGGCATAAGTATGCCCATCGAATTCCACTTCCGAACAAGACCCCGGGTTGGGTGGATATTCACAGCTTCCATCATCAATAGAGGCTTCCGGATCGTAATTCAAAGCAGCAGGATCGGTGCACCCTTCATAGATGCATTCGCCGTTGTCTACTGTCGCCGCGGGGTTATAGTTAAATGCTTCAGGATCGGTACAGCCCTCATAGGTACACGTGCCATCGTCCACGGTCGCAGTGGCGTTGTAATTGATGGCCAAGGGATCGGTACAGCCCTCTTCACCCTCATTGCCGCCTTCGCAAGACAACAAGATGAGACATGGAATGGCCAAGTAGAGAAGGAATCGCAGTTTCATATCGAGAAACTAATACAATATCTCTCCATAAAAAGTCGCTTTTCAATTTCCCAGGGACAGGACACCAAGCGGGAGAGCACTGCACCGAATGAGGCGTCGTGGAAATGCTTCAATTGGACCCAGTGCTGGGGAAGAGACGAGCCTCTGGGGTGACATCCTGAGGTTAAGGGGTCAGTTGGTCGGTGGCGAAGAGGGCCACCTTTGGGGAGGCGCCAGCTTTGAAGGCGCCGCGGAACATGCCGGGCGTGTTCATGCTGAATGCGGGGTTTCCGAAGCGGTCCATGCCCACGATGCCTCCGTCTCCTCCGAGCGCCCCCATTTCGTCGTGTATGGCCCCGTCGGCTGCAGCTTGCAGGTTCGCACCGCCGTGGAGCATCCGGCCATGAATTTCATGGGCGACGGCCGTGCGGATGAAGTACTCGCCCCACCCGGTGGCGGAGATGGCACAAGTGCGGTTGTCGGCCCACGTGCCCGCCCCCACGACGGGGCTATCGCCGATGCGGCCGTGCCGCTTGTAGGTCATGCCCCCAGTTGAGGTGCCGGCGGCCAGGTTGCCCTGGCTGTCCAAGGCCACGCATCCCACCGTGCCCCGCTTTTCTATTGTGGTATCGCGTTCCAGAGCGCGGAGGTAGCGGCTGTATGCTTTTTGGGTGTCAAACCATGCTGGCTCGGCTGTTTCTGCGCCTTGTGCACCGGCGAATTGGGCGGCGCCGGGGCCGCTAAAGAAGACGTGCTCTGATTCGGTCATCACGGAGCGCGCCACATCGATGGGGTGGCGGAACCCCGTCAATCCCGTCACGGCGCCGCAATTGCGGTCCTGACCGCGCATGATGCTCGCATCCAATTCATGCTTGCCTTCTGCAGTGAATACCGCTCCCCTCCCGGCATTGAAAAGGCTGTCGTCCTCCATCACAGCGATGGTGGCCACGACCGCATCTACGGCACTTCCTCCTGCCTCGAGCACGGCGCCACCGGTTTCGAGCGCTGCGCTCAAGGAGGCACTGTACGCCGCCTGTTCTGCCCCGCTCAGGACCTCTGTATCAAAGTGGCCCGCGCCGCCGTGTATGGCCACAGACCAACGCACGGGCTCCATAGGCTCCGGCGATTCCACTGAGGTATCGACGGTGGGACCACATGCTGTGAGCAACAGAAAAAAAGAGGCAGTGCCGAAGTTTCGCATGCTGAAATGTAGCCATACCCGCTGGGGTTTTCGCGCTTCTTACCTTGACCTTCTGCAGCCAAATTTGGCTTTTTGCACCAACTTGCATCCATGACTCTAACGCGGAATTTGATACTGCTCGCCACATTTCAGATGGCGCTCGGCACCATTGGTTTCTCCCAGACACCGGGCGATACGACGTTGACGCTCGACATGCAGATGCGGGTGAGGTCGGAATGGCGCGACGGATACAAGGTGGCCATGGATAGCGAGACGCCTGGTGAGCTTGTGACTGTTCAGCGATCCCGCATGGCGCTGAAGGGGAAATGGAAGTCCTTTGACTACAAGCTCGGCGCCCAAGATATCCGAACCTTTGGAGGCCCAGCGGGCGAGACACAGGGCACCATCGGAATCAGCGAAGCGTGGTGGTCTACCGAAATGACAAATGGCATGCGCCTGAAGGTGGGGCGCCAGGAAATCAAGTTTGACAAAGAGCGCATCGTCGGTGCAGTGGACTGGTCCAACCCTGGGCGCTTCCTCGACGGCGTGCGCTGGGACCGAAAAAAAGAGGACCCCTCGAAGGGAAACACCACAGTGGCGGTCACTTGGGACGAGTTGAGGGAGACCCGTCGCTACATGGTCTACCACAGGGCCATGGTGGGGGAAAAGAAGAACAAACTGACCTTTCTCTTCTTTGACCAAGAGAGCGAAACAGAGCCTTCCCCGAACTTCACCACGGGCTTTACCACGCGGTTTCAAATCGGACCCCGCGCATGGTTTGCCACGGAAGCCTACGTTCAATCTTGGCCCGAGTCTTCGAGCGCTTTCTTGTCCCTACCAAACCACAAAACCATGATCATAGGCGACTTGGGTTGGAATGGAGATGACGGACACAAGTGGCAGGTGGGCATTGACCTGCTCGACGAGGGCTTCTTCCCTTTCTTGGGCACCAACCACAGGCATTATGGCTGGATGGACCAGTTCTATGTGGGAACCACACGCACCAACGGCTTGACAGGCCTGCGCTTGCGCCATACCGGACCTCTGAACCTACGCCTATTGGGAGACAAGGTGTCTTGGGGTGCAACGGCCCACCACTTCCGGGCCCAGGCGATGGGAGACCTGCTGGGCAACGAACTTGACCTCTGGATCACCGGCAACAAGGACGGAGCATTGACCTGGCACATGGGCTTCTCCGTGTTCGATGCGACGGAAAGGCACATCGAACGCCAAGGCGATGTCTCCGCCGACTTGTGGAGCGATGCTGCAGGCAGAATCCAACAATGGGGATGGGTGAGCTTGAATTTTACCCCCTCTTTTGTCCTCAAATAAATTCTGTGGCGTTCTGCAGGTGCTGCTGACGGCACCTTAATTTGTAGGCATGTTCTTACGTCACGCTTTGGCCATCGCTGGTCTGTTCTTTGCGCTTTCCACCTTTGCCCAGTGCGAATACACTGAGGTCAACTTCACCACCACCACCGCCCTTTATCCATGGGAGACAGGCTGGGAATTGTATCAAGTCGGTGAGAACGAGGCGACCCTGATTGTGAGCTTTCAGGGCAGCATCGAAGGGACGTTTTCCACCCAGACTTGTCTGGAAGACGGATGTTATTACTTCCTGGCTACAGACAGTTGGGGGGACGGGTGGAACGGCACCACGCTCACCGCCGACGTGGACCTGGATGGCTTTGAAGGAGCATTCACCATAGACGAAGGGTTCTTCGCCTACTTGCCGTTTACCATTGGCGATGTGGCGTGTACGTTCGAATTGGGGGGGTGCACCAATCCAGAAGCGATCAATTACGTGGAAGGTGCCACCTATGACGATGGGACTTGCACGGAAATCGAAACCTTCAACTATCAGGTGGGCAATACCGAATACCCCCGAACCTACCTCTACTATTCGCCGGCCAACATGCAACCCGGGGCCCCCTTGATCTTTGTGTTGCACGGCTACACCGGTGATGCACTGGGGATGTTGTCGTTTAGCGGGTTCAAAGAATTGGCAGACGAGGAGGGCTTTGGCGTGGTCTTTCCCCAAGGATCACCTGATGGTGGCGGAACCAACCACTGGAACGCCAACTTCAACTTCTCCAATGTCAACGACCATGCGTTCTTGACCCAACTCGCGTCGTACATCCAGCAGACCCACGGACACGACCCCGCGTGCACATACAGCTGTGGTTATTCCAATGGTGGGTACATGAGCTATTCACTGGCTTGCAGCAATGCCCAGACTTTTCGGGGCATTGGCTCTGTAGGGGGGCAAATCGGAGGCAATGACTGGTCCACATGCAACCCCAGCCAGCCCGTTCCTGTGGTGCACCTGCATGGCACGGCCGACAACACCGTGTCCTACTATGGCAATCCCAACGACGCCGGAAACTGGGGTGGCAACCCCGGTGTCGAGACCGTGGTGGCCACATGGGCCGAGTGGAACAATTGCACCGAGGTGACCGAAGAAGCCTTGCCCAACATCAACATGAACGACAACAGTACGGTCGACCTCATCACGCACTCCGGAGGTGACGATGGCTACGAGGCGCGCGTGTACCGCGTCAACGGCGGTGGCCACGATTGGTTTGGCACCTGGGGCAACATGGACATCACCAGTGCTGTCGAAATGTGGAACTTCTGGAGCCAATTCTGTGGCACCACGGCCTCGGTGTCCGCTCCAGACCTGCAAAAAGAGCTTGTGCAGTGGAATGGTGACCGATTCACAGCCCTCGAGAATTGTAGGATTCGGCTCTTCGAAACTTCTGGCAAGGTTGTTTTGGACCGCCCCATGCAGGCCGGGCAATCCATCGATTTCCAGGGGTGTGGCCAGGTCTACCTGATGGGTGCCCACCAGCAGGGTGGGGCCTTCCAACAGCTCAAGGTCTGGTCGGAGTAACCGGCATCGAAAGGGCGCAACCTCGCCTTGAAATGGGCAAATGTGTTGATGTTGAGCCCACCGTTTGTTCCAACGGCTTCGCCCCAAGCGGCAATGCCATCACCGTGGGAAGCGAATCTTCCGTGGGCCTCGTCAAGGCCATCGACGTCGAATGGGCCAAGCTCGACCTTGATGCCATGCGCCGGTTCTACTCCAACACCAAACGGCCCACACCCTGACCTACTTGGAGTAGACCTGTAGCGGTTCTCCGATCCCGTCTTCCTCTCAAGTTCCAGCCAGTTAAAAGGCCTCGCCGATGAAGATGTAGACGCCGCTGCCCTCGCGGGTGAAGGCGACATCGAGGCGGGTGTAGATGTCCTTTTCGGGGAAGAGCAGGAAGCGCAGGCCCGCTCCGCCGGTGGGCAGGAATTGCCGCCACTGGAAGGCGTGTTCGTCCCCATACACCTGTCCTGCGGCTAGGAATACGCTGGCGCCGAAGCGCTTGGAAAAGGAAAACGGCAAGATGCGGTATTCGACCTGACCCGCGATCAGATTGCGGTCGCGAAAGCGGCCCAAGTAGTAGCCGCGCATGAGGCTCTCGCCGCCGAGGAGGGAGAGCATGTTGAACGGTGGATTGCCCGCCGTGAACTGCCCATAGAGCTGGGCGGCCAAGACCGTATTTTCCCGAATCGGCCGGTAGATGCGGGTGTCTGCGATGTATGACGTGAAGCTGAAGTCGCTGCCCGTACCCGAACCGTAGTTCAAGAAAGCCCACTCGCTGTAGAAGGCATCCCGAGGATTCATCGCGTTGTGGATGTTGTCGTACAGAACGCCCAGCCCCACCCCTGCGTTGGTCGACCCCATGGCGCCGACCTCGGGCGTGGAGAAGCCAGGGGCGGTGTCCACGTATTCAACACGGTTGAACGCCTGAAAATCGAGCTCCAATCCAACGTACAGCGAAGGCCAGGTCTCGCGCAGCACGCGCTCCCGGAACAGGATGTACTCGCCGTCGATGACACTTTGGACCCCTTTCGGGCTGTCCCGTCCGACGCCGTAGTAGAACAGCGGGAAGCGCTGGTAGCGGGCCCGGCCATAGAAAAACCACTTGTTCTGATCCGTGTACAGCGCATGGTCCAACCACACGCCGTATTGGTTCTCCAGCGTGTAGAAGGTGAAAGCCTTGAGCTCGCTCAGCCGGTTGGTCAAATCCCGCTTCGCGGAATACACGTACAAGCTTGACACCCCAAATTCCCAATCGGTCTCTGGCGAAAAGGCCAAGGTGGGATAGTTGATGAATTTGGGCGCCGACGGATCACCGCCATCGCCGAGCAGGTTGTCGAAATACCGTCGGATGAAATTGGCCGAATCGCCCTGTTGCTGCTGCGCTTGGACCGGCACAGATGCTGAAGCCAAAAAGAGGAGCACCATGGCGATGCGGTGTCGGAATCCCATCGCTCAAAGAACGGAGCTACACTGCGGTTTCCACCAAAAAGAAGGATGCTCTTTGTCACCCAATTCACCTTTCTCTAAAACCCGTAGCCCGCTTTTGGCAAGGGACATTTCAATCCATAAAATGGGAACCCTTTATCCACTTATCCCCTGCCCTGGAGGCGGATGTCTCGGGAGAACAGGGTCTGACCAAAGCGTTCTCCTTCGAGCTGAAGGGTGTAATCGCCCGGCGGATAACCCTCGAGGCCGATGGTGAGGAAAAATTCGTGGCGGCCGGTGGACATTTCCACCCCAGACATCATGTCGAGGCGACCTCCATCGGGCTGTAACAAAACGACCTTGCATGACATGGCGCTGGGGAGGTTGACGTGCACCTCACAGCGGGCCTCCATGGCCTCTCCCGTGAAGCGCGCCCCCTCTTCTGACTCGGGTTCCTTGTATTGTATGGCGTATCCAGGCGCCTCGAAGTCTTTGACTTCTTCGTCCAGAATCCGCATCAAGGCTGCTTGGTCCGCTTCCTTCACATAGATTGAGGCCACATCGTGGGCGTCGGTATAGACCCAGACCAAATCCTGTACCGCAATATCGGGCTCTGAGAGCTCCTCATGGAAGCGATCCAGAATGTGAGCGAGTTCTTTGGATATGGTACCTACGCCCTCTTCATAACGGGTTCCGGGCATGCCCGAATCCGCATAAGCCGAGCCGCAGGCATGTGTGAGGGCGACTTGCTTTGTGGCACCTGCAGGAATGAACACCAGCAGGTCTTCGGTGACCACAGCCGGCTGTATGTCGTCCGGCCCTGCGAATGCCGTGCCGGCGTCGAACAGCAGGTATGTGCCTGAGCCTGGGTTCGTCACGGTCACGACAAAAGATTCGCCGGACTCAGAATCCTCAAGTACAGCAGAATACCGCCACCCCCGATCGAGGGCATCGATAAAATCGAGCTGGGCCTGTGGAGCGGAAAAATCGGGGGACGGAGCAGCGGCTATGGCCAACAGGAAGATCAACATCAATGCAGGGGGTTTGAAGAATCAACCCCAGCCCGCTTGTAGTTATTGTCTGCCCAACGGTCAGAGAAGCGCCATCAATTGAAAAAGCCGATACATGGCTGGCTCTCGCAACATCCAACCACCGGTTGACTCACTTGGCCGTTCTTTAGGCGTGAACAGGACACTCCCTGCCTTTGAACTGCAACTCATACCTTGACACCCCGTGCATCACAGCCCAAACATACCTCCGCTAAAATCCCCCCTGTGGATGTTGATTTTTGCGGCTTTCCTCGGAATCATCGGATGGTACTTTTTCGCCGCCTTGATGGTGTTCTTTTACTTCAAAGCAAGCTTGGAAAAACGGTCAAGGGCATTGCTCTGGGTACCGGTTACACTGCTCATACTAGCTGTATTCGCCCTATCCCCACTGTTGATAGGCTTGGCTGGAATGGCTGTCAATGAAAGCATCACGGGCATCACTCAAAACGAAAGCAACAGCGTTTGGGGCGTACTGCCTTGGCTCACCATAGCCACTGGGGCCATTGCAATCGGGGCCGTTCCTTTTGTCTTGCTCGGCGGAGCCATTCACGCCTTCATATTGACCCGCAAGAAAAAGACAGAATGGACACCTAAAATCCCTTGATTCCGGCCCTTAGCCCGTCAAAAAGTGATCAGTACTTGCGCTTTCCGGGCTTGCTAAAGCCCCCGGATCCGCCGGATTTTTTGAAGCCGCCCTTGCCGGCTCCTCCTTTTTTGAACCCCCCACTCTTGGGACGGAAACCGTCAGCACGGGTTTCTCCGTCAGGAAATCCACCACTGTTGAAGCCGCTGTCGAAACCGCTGTCTGAAGCCTTGCCTCCTTTGGTGTGGTCTTTTTTGTAGCCGCCCTTTTTGAAGTCCTTCTTGAAGCCGCTCTTCTTGTAACCGCCCTTGAAGTCTTTCTTATAGCCGCCCTTCTTGAAACCGCCCTTTTTAAAGTCTTTCCTGCCCTGGTAACCGTCGTCGTCCTTGCCGCCGCCTTTCTCGTTGAGGTCCTTGCGGTTGCTCAGGTTGAGGCGCGCCAGTTCTCGCGAAACAAGGCGGGCGATGATGTCCTCCTTTGACAGGGGGCCAAGCAACAAATCCACTTCTTCCAACAGGCCCTCGGGAGCTTTGACCTCGTCCTGCTGGTCTGCCAATCCGCGGGCCCAACCCCGCAATCGCTCTTCCACAATCCGGTCCGAATTGGGCACTTCGACAGAGGTGAACTCCACATCAAGACCGCGGGCTAGCTGGTTGACTTTGCCCTTCTCCTTGCGGCTGATAAAGGCCAGCGACACCCCCTTTTTTCCAGCGCGGGCGGTACGTCCCGAGCGGTGGGTGTAGTAAGCCTGGTCATTGGGAAGGGAGAAATGGAACACGTGGGTCAAGTCGTTCACGTCAATGCCGCGCGCGGCCACATCCGTAGCGATCAACACCTGGAGTTCTTTGCGCTTAAAGCGCAGCATCACGCGGTCGCGTTGGTGCTGGGAGAGGTCGCCATGGATGGCATCCGCGCGGTAACCTTGCTTGATCAGTCCCTCTGCGAGGTTTTGGGTGTCCCTTTTGGTGCGACAAAACACCACGCCATAGAGATCGGGATCGAGGTCCATAAAGCGGGTCAAAGACTCGGCCTTGTCCGTGTGCCGCATCATGGCATACTGGTGGTCAATGTTGGTGTTGACCGTTGTCTTGGGATCCACGCGGACCTCAAAGGGGTCCTCCATGTAATCCTTGACCATGCGCCGGATCTCCTTGGGCATGGTGGCAGAGAACAGCCACGTCTTTTTTTCGTCAGGGGTGAAGCTCAGGATGGTATCGAGCTCTTCCTTGAAGCCCATATTGAGCATCTCGTCGGCCTCGTCGAGCACGAGAAACTTGATCTGATCGAGCTTGACAGCCTTGCGCTTGGCGAGGTCAATCAAACGACCAGGGGTCGCGATGACCACTTGACAAGGACGCTTGAGCTGGTTGATCTGCGTCACAATATTGGCTCCGCCATACACCGCTACGGTACGGATGCCTTTCATGCGCCCGGCAAACAGGGCGATTTGCTCCGCAATCTGCTGGCCCAACTCTCGGGTTGGGGCTAAGATCAGCGCCTGCACGTGTCTTTGGTCTGCATCGAGGTGTTCGAGCAAGGGCAAACCGAAGGCAGCCGTCTTACCCGTACCTGTTTGGGCGAGCCCAATAAAGTCACGGTCTCCCTCGATCAGGCGCGGAATGGCCTGCTCTTGGATTTCTGTGGGCGTCTCAAAACCGAGTTTGCCGATGGCTTCAAGAATCGGGGCCGAGAGGCCGAGGCTGGCAAATGAATTCAACGTGGGGAAATTGGGCGCGAAGGTCCGACCATATGTGCCTGAATGGACGATGCAGGACAGGTTTTTTCAGCGGTTACAACTTATGAAGCCTCTTAGAGCGGTGTTTTGTTCTTTGTGCCAACTTGTGATTCATGCGTTTTGCCATCCTTCTGACCACTGGAATTCTCCTCTCTTGCCTTTCGGCCCGCGCCCAATTTAATGTGGAGCCTTACCTGCAAGATGCCACGCCCACTTCCATGCGCGTCATGTGGGAAAGCGCTTCAGAGGGCACCGCCACTTTGGAATGGGGACCCGATGAATCGCTCGGAAACACAGAGGTTTCCGAAGGTGTTGCTTCGCCCGGAGGCGCCATGCACGATGTGCTACTCGACGGGCTTTCGCCCAGTTCAGCCTGCTACTATCGGGTGGCCAGCGGTGAGGCCTCTACCCTCATTTACCGGTTCAAAACCCCTCCCCTTCCGGAAGCCGAATCCAGCTTCTCGTTTGTCGCCATGAGCGACATGCAAAAGAGCAGCGAAGATCCTGATGTCTTTGACGAAATCGTCCACCAGGGTGTTTTGGACTATTTCGGAGGCGAAACTTCTGAGGAAATTGCCTTGGTGCTGATACCCGGCGACTTGGTTGTCAACGGCAACACCTACGAACAGTGGTCCGGCGACTTTTTTGCCCCCTCTCATGATCTTTTTGCCCAGGTCCCCCTCTACCCTGTTCTCGGGAACCACGAGGTGAATTCAACCTACTATTTTCAGTATTTCCACTTGCCCGAGAACGGAACCCCAGGCTATGAAGAACACTGGTGGTACAAGGACTATGGAAACGTCCGGTTTATGGGACTCAATTCCAATGCCCCTTACGATGGCGAAGACCAACTTGACTGGCTCGCGGACGTTTTAGATGGCACCTGCGATCTGGAGCACATCGACTTTGTCTTTGCCGAGCTCCACCACCCCCACAAGAGCGAATTGTGGACACCCGGTGAGCGCGATTTTACCGGAGAGGTGGTCGCTGCCCTTGAAGCATTCTCCCAATCCTGTGGCAAACCCAGCATTCATTTCTTTGGTCACACCCACGGGTATTCTCGCGGGCAATCACAGGACCACAAACACCTGTGGATCAATGTGGCTTCGGCCGGCGGTGCCATCGACTACTGGGGACAATGGCCCCAATTCGATTACGATGAGTTTGAAATCACCACCGACGACTGGGGCTTTGTGGCCGTCGATGTGGAGGCCGGTGACGCCCCTCAATTCACGGTAAAGCGCTTGAGCAGAGGAGACAACTACGGATCGCTCGACAATGTTTGCACCGACAGCCTGGTGGTCACCAAGTCCGACCTTGCGCCGCCGCCGCCAAGCCCAGTAGCACCCCTGGGAACCACCCAGCCCCCTGAATGCATCGTCTTGGCAGCGTCTCCTTTTGGGCCCGGACCTTCCGGCGCGCAGCACGGCGCCAGCCAATGGCAGGTCGCCGACAACATCAATGGTTTCGCCACCCCCTTGGCCAACGTCTGGGAGCGGTACCGGAATGTCTACTTCAACGGGGATACGCAAGCCGGTGCCTCCCTGACCACAGAGGCCATACCCGGACTGCCCGAAAACGCGGACTTGTTTTGGAGGGTCCGTTACCGAGACCGCAACCTGGATTGGAGCCCGTGGACGGTTCCCGTGCCCTTCTTCACCTCGGAGTCGCTCCAAGGTGAGAACCTATTGGCCAACCCTGGGGCAGAGGAGGGCCTCGAAGGCTGGGTGGTCACTGAAGGCGTGGCCGAGGCCCTCACCGCAGGTGAATGCAATGGAGTCAACCCCTTTGAAGGCGACCTCTACTTTGCGGTCGGAGGGCTCTGCACGGAAAGCGATGTGGCCCGAATGCACCAAGATGTGGACGTCACTGAATGGGCGGACTCCATTGATGCTGGCGTTCAAGCTGCCTACGCCAGCGCTATGATGAGCGACTGGAGCGGCGCCGACATTCCCGCCATCAGGATGCGGTTTCTGGACCAGTCTGAGGCCGTCCTCGGCGAAACAGGTTGGTTTGAAATGCCCACAGCGACGTGGACCGCGGCCAACATTGAATCGGTCTTGCCCGCACTGACCCGTTGGGTGCGCTTCGAAATGCAAGGCACCCGCATCGCAGGGCAGGACAACGACTGCTACTTTGACCTCCTCTCATTGCGCCTCGGGAGCTTCACCGACTGCGACGGTTTGCCAACGTTGGTCCATGCTCCAGAAGGCTCGCCCGCCCCTCTGCGCATTTACCCCAATCCCGGAGCCTCCGACTTGGAGGTCATTTGGCCCGGTTGCGCCTTGCCTTTACAAGACCTCAGGGTGGTCGACAATGCGGGCAGAAAGGTGCAAGCATTGTGGGGTGACTCCACCACCGGGTGGCGCATCCAACGGGGCCAGCTCCCTGCTGGCCAGTATCACATCATGGCCATCGATGCCGCTGGGCACACGGCCCGTGCAAAATGGCTGATTCCTCAATAACCACGCAGACTTCAACTGCCGCTTAAATGCCGCCGCCAGAGGCAACGGATTGGCTTGGAGAGCAAACCGAAAGAAAGTCCTGATCAAACAGGTCTCCCTTCAGGCAGCGGCTGTTTTCGTTCCAATCCAGTGTCACTTCGGCGCCTGTGAAGTAGAACGTCACCGTGCGCATGGCCGGATTGTAGAGGTAGCGCAAGGTCATGCTTTGGCTGGCTTTTTTGACGAATTGCACGTCGCCTTCACCGGTCCAACCCGCCAGTCCCACCAGGTCTAAATCCAGCATAAGCCTCTCGCCGTCCAGCCATTCCAACGTTCCACATACGGCTTCGTTGTGGTCGTCAGAGTCAATGCACACCCCCACAGGGGTCAACCAGTCAAATCCCAATTCGAGCACGGTACCGGCTCCAGCATCCGGGAAAGCGGCATCCTTGGTGCAGCCCAGCAGAACAGAAACGACCAAAACAATGGCCAATGGAAATACACTGCGCATGGCGCTTTCAATTTGCGAGGTTGCCCTCAGGGTTTTAAAGTGGCCGTTCGATACCCGCGAACGAGGCGGGAGCTTGCGCTCCTCCTTCTACGGATAATTCCAGAAAAAGTTTCAGATCTAAGCCCGGCCAAACAGCTCCGATTTTGCAGCTACATTGACCCTATGAAGCCACTTCTCTTCTTCTTCTCATGCTGCCTGAGCGCGTCGCTGGTCGCGCAAGACACCTTTAGCATTGTGGCCGTAGATGTCACAACGGGGCAAGTTGGCAGCGCAGGCGCCACCTGCTTGGACGACACCGAAATCGCGGGAGGCGCCGTGATCATCAGCGACGTGATTCCAGATGTCGGGGCGATCCACACACAGAGCTACTGGGTGCCTGGCAACCAAGATGCGGCCCACAATCAGGTGGCAGAAAATGGACTTTCACCCGATGAATTGATGGCCTGGCTGGAGGCCAATGACGTGGAAGGCAATCCTGCCATCCGCCAATACGGCATGGCCGACTTGGTCACCGGGACTGCCCGGGCTGCGGGCTTTACTGGCGCCAACTGTTTCGATTGGAAGGGGCACATTGTGGGACCCAATTACGCCATACAAGGCAACATCCTTTTGGGAGAGGAAATCCTGACCCAAATGGAAGCCGGGTTTCTGGAGACCGAGGGGTCACTGGCCGAGCGGCTGATGGCCGCCATGCAAGGGGCCAATGTGGCCGGTGCCGATACCCGCTGTCTGGATGAAGGCGTGAGCAGCCGCAGTGCTTTTTTGCGGGTGGCCTACCCTGGAGATGCGGCCGATGGCCTTACCCTTGACATCGTGGTTTCCATTACGCCAGAGGGCATAGAACCCATCGATGTCCTCCAAGCTGAATTCGATGCATGGAATGGAACCAGCGCCTTGTCTGAGCGCGAAGGGGATGCCCCCCTGCTCATCACCCGAAAAGCCAATGGTGAAGTGATGCTCAAATGGGAAGGGCCTACTCCCGCAGAGCTGATTGCCTTTGACGAGCGTGGTGCGCGGGTGGATGCCCTGAGGCTGTCTGGCCCTTGGACCACTTGGACATTGCCCACGGATGGCACGCTGTTCTTGCGGCTTGTCGATGCCAATGGCAGCCAGCTGTCCACCATGAAGTACAGCGGCCGTAGCCTTCCGCCGAATACGCAACGCAACGACCGAAACAGGGAGTAAGCGGCGATACAGATGCGGTGCTAGCGGGCGTTGGTGATGTCGCCTGCGCGCAATCCTCCGATCAAACGCAGCACTTCCCAATGGGCCGAACTCCACTCTTGGTGGGCCGAGAGTTGGGCAGCCTCTGCCTGCAAAACGGCCACGTCCAACCCGCGAAAATCAATCGCATTCAGCACACCGTCTCTGTAGCGGGAAGCCCCTATTTCGGCAGCCAAGCGCGCATTGTCCGTGCGCTGACCGGCCATGTCGTGGATGGCGGCGGCTGCAGCGCGTCGGTCCCAAGCCTGTGCCAGGGCATGCCGGGCCTCTGACTCGAGCCTGTCTCGTTCGAGACCCGCCATGTCTACCTGAATTTCGGCTTGTTGGATGGCGCGCCGGGTGGCACCGCCGTTGAACAGGTTGAAATTCAAGGTTAGAGCGGCTCCGTAGTTCGTGACGTTGGTGGTCACATCGCCGTTGCGGTAGGGGTTAAAAAAGGCCGAATCGGGAATGAGCGAATTGGTCCCCACTGCCCCACGGTTGTTGCCCCAATTGGCCGTCAGGCCCACCACGGGATACAGCCTTGCCCTGGCTTGGCGAACGCCCGCCTCGGCGAGCTCGCGGGAAAGCACGGCATTGCGCAACGCTTGGTTTTGCGATGTCAACTCCGCCTGCAATGCCACCAGGTCCCCCTCCTCTGTGGGCTCAACGAGGGTTGAGGTGAGCGTCCACTTGGCCCCTTCTGGCTGTACCATCAGCAGGTTGAGGTTGCGCCGCGCCGCCCGGACTGCGGTCTGCTGACGCAACAGGGCTGTGCTGTCTGTGAGCAGTGCATTTTCGAACTGCAACCGGTCAAAAGTGCCTGCAGTGCCCAAGGCTGTCGCCGTCTCAATCCGCTTTAACCGCTGTCGGGTCAAGCCCAAAGCTGCGCGCAATACCCCGGCGCTCTTTTGCTGTACCAACAGCGCATCGTATGCGTTCATGACCGCCTGAACTGTAGACTCCACAAGGAGTTCCACATTGCCTTCGGCCTGCAAAGCCACGAGCCCCAGCCGGTCTTTGGCCGCAAACATGCCCATGCCATCGAACAGGGTCCACTGCAACTGCGCAGCCGGCGCGATGGCTTGAGACTGGGTGGCAATGGGAAGAAAAGTGCTGGGGTTGTCTGTTTGGTCGTTGACGGAAGCACTGGTGCCGAGGCTGACCCCCACCTGGGGCAATGCGCCCGCTGCACCCCAATCGTCTCCCGCCTCTGCCAGGTCTTGGTTGAGCCGGGCTACCCGGATGCCATAATGCCTTTCGAGTGCGGTGGCGATGGCCTGCTCACGCGACAAAGGCTCAGCCACGGGACCCGCTGCAGATTGGGCAGAAGCTGCCGCCCCTCCAAGGAGAGAAAATCCGAGCAACAGAGCCACGCCGAGGGCGTTGGATGACGGACCTTGAGAGAAACCCGCCTCCTCGCGTACCGCAGGCTCTGCCGCTTCGCGCGATGTCCAATCCCCCCGTTTAACCCACACCCAAGAACGGTGCAACGGATTGATCCACAGCAAGTAAACAGGCAATAGGATCAGGATAATGACGGTAACGAAAAGCAGACCGAACGCCACTGAAATCGCCATGGGAATCAGGAATTGCGCCTGAAAACTCTTGTTGAGCATCAGCGGGGTCAGGCCGGCCACCGTGGTAATGGAGGTAAGCAGGATGGGACGGAATCGGCTCATACCGGCGTCCCAAATGGCCGTGCGCAGTTCACTCCCTGCCTTCATGTTGCTGTTGAATGCGGCCACAAACACGAGGGCGTCGTTGACCAGGATGCCAATCAAAGCGATGAGGCCAAGAATGCTGAACAGGCTGATCTGCGCCCCGAGCATCCAGTGGCCCAAGCTGATGCCGACCATGCCAAATGGGATCAATCCGAAGACGGCCAGCGCCTGCAGCGGCGACCGAAAGGCCAAAATGACCACAAAAAGCATGAGGGCAAAAATGAGCGGCATGACCGCCGAGATGCTGCTTTGCGACTTGGCTTGCTCGCGGTTTTGCCCCTCATAGCTCGCCCGGATCGACGGATATTTGGCAAGGATGGCGGGGACCACATTGGCCTTGATGTCCGCATTGGCATCCGAAGCACTGACTTCGGGTCCAGCAAGGTCTGCACTCACTTGCACTTCACGGGCGCCATAGAGGCGGTTGATCGAAGTGATGCCATTGACGAGGGCCACATCGG
Organism: Flavobacteriales bacterium UBA1995; assembly: GCA_002336475.1. Taxonomy (GTDB): domain Bacteria; phylum Bacteroidota; class Bacteroidia; order Flavobacteriales_D; family Sanyastnellaceae; genus UBA8752. Next base: position 17,069 of record DDCX01000009.1, read on the forward strand.
CGATCTCCTCTAGGGGCACAAGCCCGCCCTCTGGTGTTCGGATGCGGAAGCGCTGCAAGTCAGACGCGGAATTGCGGTCCGCCTCATCCAGCCGAACCCAGACCCGTACTTCGTCTCGGCCCCGCTGAAGGCGCTGGACTTCACTGCCAAAGAAGCCTTCGCGCACTTGGGTCATGATGGAGGCGCGTGTCAGTCCCCACTGCATGGCCCGCGGCTTGGGCCGGATTTCGAGCTCCTTGAGTCCCTGTTGGTTGTTGTCGGTCACGTCTTTGAGGTCCTCGCGCTCAAGCATGGCGGTCTTGAGCTCATTTGTGGCGGCATTGAGGTCGTCGAGGTTGTTGCCCAACAGTGACACCGATACGGGACGACCAAACGGGGAGAAAGAGGCGAAACTCAGGTTCTCAGACCCATAGACGGTGCCCACGCGTTGCCGCACCATGGCACTGATGTCCATGGTCCGCATGTTCCGACGCTCACCGTCCAGCAGCTGAATGTTCAAGGTGCCCGTATGGGCATTTGGGCCAATGCGCTTGTCCACCGCCAGGACCATGTTCAGGCTGTCTTCCCGTTGGGCGCTCAACTCCCCGTTGACCTCCCAAACCACCTCCTCGATGCGGTCGAGTTCGACCTGTGTAACGCCTTCTCGCGTCCCACTGACCATGGACAGGCTCACGGTCAGGTTGTCGCCTTCAATGGGCGGAAAGAATGTCGTTTTGACCAGGCCACTGCCAATCAGTCCAGGGACTGTAATCAGGAAAAGCGCCACAATGGTGCTAAAGGCGATCCAAGGCTGATCCAGGGCAAACCTGAGCACCGGACCGTACAGGCGGTCGCGTAAAAAAGCGAGCAGACCGCGCATGCTCCGCTCGACAGCATTGGGCTTGAAGTCGCGCCGGAGGGCCTTGCTGTGGCCCACGTGGGCGGGCAGAATGAGCGCGCCCTCGACCAAGCTAAACAACAGCGTGAGCATGATGACGGCGGCCATGTCTCCGAAGAAATCGCCGAGGGTGCCCTCGATAAAAAAGAAGGATGCAAAGGCCACCATGGTCGTGATGATGGCGGCAAATACAGCGGGCAGCACCTCCATGGTGCCCTCGATGGTCGCTTCGAGGCGGCTTTTCCCCATTTCGTAATGCCGGTATATGTTTTCGGCAATGACGATGCCGTCGTCCACCAGGATTCCGATCACCAGGATCATTCCAAACAAGCTGATGACATTGATGGTCACCCCCACCATGCCTGCGAATATGAACATGCCGGCAAAGGAGACAGGGATGGCCAATGCCACCCAAAAGGCCAAGCGGATGTTGAGAAACAAGGCGAGCAGGATCACGACCAAGATGAAGCCAACCACCCCATTGTTGACCAGCAGGTCGATCCGTTGGTTCAGGACCACAGAGCTGTCGCGGATGACATCCAGCTGAAGGCCGGTGCCTACTTCTTGGGCCTGTGCATTGTAAGCCGCCATGTATTGGCGCACGAGTTCGGTGACATCGAGTATGCTTTCTGTGGTGAGGTTGTTGACCGTGACCACTGCAGCTGGACGGCCATTGAACCAATTGCGCGAAGGGTCGTTGTCGGCCCATCGGTCCCGCACTTCGGCCACTTCTGAGAGGCGCACATAGCCCCCTTCGGCATCGGCGCGCAATACAACGTCCCCCAGCGCTTGGGCATCGTAACCCCGAAACCTGCCGCGCAGGATGAGCTCCTCCCGGTCCGTTTTGAGCCGTCCCCCTGTCGTCTCGATGTTGGCAGCGCGGATGGCGGCCCCCACCTCGCCGATCGTCAGGTTGAGTTCGGACAGGCGGTCTGCCTGAACCGTCACTTCGATTTCCTCTCCTGGAAACCCGCTGAGCGACACCTGACTGATGCCCTCCAAGGCGCGCAGGTCTTGCTCGATGCGTCGCGCTTCGGTTTTCAATGCGCGCAGGTCATCTACACCCGTCACAGCAAAGGTGATGGACACCCCAATTGATTCCTGCTTGAATACAATGGGTGGCTCCATCCCGACAGGAAAAGACGCAATCCGGTCGACGGCGTTTTTTACGTCTTGAAGAATTTCGTCGGTTTCGTTTTCGTTGATGACCGTCACCGTAATGCTGCCTGCATTTTCTGAGCAGACGGACTTGACCTGATCAAGCCCTGCAATGCCCTGCAGGTTCTCCTCGATCTTGGCCACAATCCCCTCCTCAATTTCTGCCGGTGAAGCACCTGGATAGATGACCTGAACTTGGATGACCTTGGACTCTGTGACGGGGAAGAAATTGCTTTTCATCCCATTCATGCCCACCCAACCCGCGGCGAGCAGGGCGAAAACGAGCAGGTCGCCCAGCAGGTTGTACTTGACGAAAGTTTGGATCAGATGGCGCATGGCTCGGTGCGGACTTAACGGTTGACGACCTCTACGAGCAAGCCCTCATGGGCTCCGGATATCGGTTCAGCGAGCAACGCCGTACCTGGATTGACCCCTCCTACCAGGACGCGGTCTCCATCGCGGTGCAGCACATCTACTGGCATTGAAACCAGCTTTCCCTCGCTGACGGCAAAGACCTCATCTCCTTTGAGCAGCGCTGCGTCAAGCTCGAGTGCCGATGTCATTGGGTCCAGGGAAATGGCGCCGCTGAGGTAGCGGCCATCGCGCAAGGAGTGGCCCTCTGTGGCCCTGACCTCGCAGTAAACGCTGGTGGACTGGGTGGAAGGGTCCACCGTTCCAGCAATGCGGGACACCTCGCCCCGCGCTACTGCAGCACCGTCGGCGCCGAACAGCTCTACCTCATTCCCGATGCTGAGCTTATCGAGGTGACGCGCATGCACCGCTGACTTAACCTCAAACCTCTGTGTTCCCACCAATGTACCCAATGGCTGACCGGTCCTGACCATGGACCCCGGCTGAACGGAAGCTCCAGTAATCACTCCGTCAAAAGGTGCCTGCAGGGAGAATTTTGAAAGCCGCTCTTCAGCGGCCTGAACGGCGTGGTGGCCCGAGATGATGCCCCGTCCAGTCAGGTATAAACGCTCGCGGTCCGAAGTCGGTTCTGGCAATGGAAGCAGCTTGTTGGCCACGTCCAAGTCTCGAACGTAAGCCTGCCAGACGTCAGCGCGCTCCGGAAAATCCAGTTGGAGATCGGCAAGAGAACCCGCGAGCAATTGGAGCCATTGGCTGCGTTGAGCCAGCAGATTGGCGCGGGTCTCAGTGTCATCTATGCGCAGCATGACTTCACCTGAGCGGTAGCGTTCCCCTTCACGAAATTCTTTGCCTCCCACGGGCAGCATACCACTGACCTCAGAAAGCACGGTCATGCGGTTCAATGCTTGGACCCTGCCTTCGATGCCCACGTTGGGGACCACCGTGTCAGGGAAAGCTGGGGCAACCTTTACAGCCCTTGCAACAGCTGGACGGGGCTTTACAGGAGGCGTCTCCTTCATCCCAATCAGCCCATTCATGGCGAAAATTCCAAAGGCCAAAATGGCCGCGCCCGCGAGGGCCCTTAAAACACTTTTGATCATGGTGCAGTGGTCACATTCCGGGTACGAATGCTTTTTAAACCGGAATGAACTGCACAAAGTTCACTCAAAATCTCCTCCACTCAATGGACGACAAGGAGACTTTGTGCGGCCTGTTCCCCTGCCGCTGTTAAATGCAACTGATAGAGTCCTGCCGGGATGTTGGACACATCAAAAGAAACCACACAGTCGGCACCAGGATGGGCATCGGTCGTTCCGAGATCGCGGACCTTCTGTCCGGCCATATCCAACACTGCCGCGTGCACGCGGAGCGGCTCTTCCACTGCGAACCGCAGCACGACGTCGCCGGCCGCAGGATTGGGAGACAGCCCCGTCATTTGAATGTGACCCGTGCGGCCCTGTGGCAGAGCCTCTGTGCGGTCTGCCGTTCCGCCTTCCAATTCTGGACAAGGGTCACCAGAAGACTGCACTTGGTAACTGAACGTTGTGGTGTTGCCTGCGCAATCCGTCGCCGTGTATGTTCGGGTCACCGTAAAGGGCAAACAGCACTCGATTTCTCCGTGCAAATCGCCACAGCATTGGATGTCGGTCGCAACGACAATACCATTGTCCACCACATCTCCCGAATAGGTCAGGGTGCTGCCGAAGCCGTAACCCGCATTGTGTTGGTTGGCCCCTTCACCCACTTGCGTGCCGTAGAACTTGCTCTCGGGATGATGCGACAAGGTCAAAGCGGACCCTGCATATTCCCCCCAACCGGTGAGGGTACCCTGATCCAAGATGTAATACATCCAATTTTGGGCCTGAGAAAGGTCCGCACAGGCCCCTTTAAAGCCAGAAGGAACGCCACGGTTGTTCCACCCCACCCAATCCAGGCCCTCGTTGAAATGAGCGGTGATGTCGAACCCCGCATTGGGGTTGTCCAAGGCCATCACGGACCAGGTCAAGCTCCAGGTGGCGTCGTCGAACACCTGCACTTCCCCCACCCCCATGCCGGTGAAGTAGGCCACCTGCTCGTCCGACCCTGGAAAGCAAAACAAGCGAAGTGCGTGGGTGGTGTCGCCTTCGCAGGTCAGTCCATTCTCAAAGGGGTCGGGTTGCTGGGCTGCGCAAGCCTGCTGGGCGCCGGGGACCGGGGCATATCCGCTGGTCGCGGTTTCACTGTAGACGACGGTCGCTCCACAATTGTCAGAAACGGTCACCAGACAAGGCGGTGGCAATGTCACGGATCCATCTGAGGAGCAACAGGCTTCGATGACATCGCCGTTGGCCAGTCCACAGGTATTTACAAATACAGGCGCTTCCGAATCTGTCACCGTGATGGTCTGCACGCATGCCGCCATGACGGAGTTTCCGCAAGCATCTGTGGCGGTGGCCGTCCACGTCCGCTCCACCACGGTCTGGCCATTGCATGGGGAGGACACTTGGTCCTCAAACGTGACCTCCACCGTTGGAATGGGGTCCAACGCATCGTTGGCCGCGGCGGTGGCTTCTCCATAGAGCTGCAATTCCAACGGGTCATTGCAACCGCCATCAAAGGTCAGCTGGGTATCTGGCGGACACACCAACTCCATGGTCGGGGCAGTGTAATCGGGGAACACAATGGCCTGCTCGCATGAAGCTGAATTGCCGCAGGCGTCCGTGGCCGTCCACACCCTCAAGATGCCCTCCGCATTTTCTTGAGAAAGTGCCAGGGCCGCATCTGAATAGGTCACGACGACCGTTCCGCAGGCGTCCGTGGCAGTCGCCAAACCTGTTGAGGCCGGATGGGGCGCATCGCCGCAGCCCAACTCCACATCAGGGGGACAAGCGATCACCGGTGCCGCAGTGTCGCTCAGCAAGAGCGTTTGAGTGCAAGACAATGTGGTGTCAAAATCCGCCTGAGACCATTGTGCTGAGAAGGTGCGGACCACGGTGATTGGACAGCTTCCAAAGGTGATGTCAGACCAGGTCCATGACACCGAGGGGATGACCGTATCACAGGTCAAAAGTCCAGAGGCCACCTCGGTCGAACAGCAGGTGTAGGTGACTTCAGGCAGGCCCAGGGTCAGCGCCGAGGTATCTGCACCCGCATGGCAGGCCAACGTCACTTCATCCGGACAGCTCACCTCCAAAATGCAGGTGGGTCCGCAATCATTGCCCCCATCTCCGTCGTCTTCGTCCTCGTCTTCGTCAGTCTCACATCCTGGCCAAATCAGGTCATCGGTGACCCCTTCACCGTCAACAAAAGCTTCATTGAACTGCGTCAAGGCTTCCACCAAGTCAGAAAGAGTACCCGAAGAGGCCATGCAGCCTCCGATGATCAAATCTGCTGTATCCATGACGGCTTCTACAGACCATCCAGCATAAGGCCCCTCAGAGAAAACAAGTTCCTGCAGACCTGTTTCAGCAGCTCCGAACCCCCCATCAATGGCATCGAACCCCAGCGACAATTTGGCCGCCAAGAGCTGCCCTGAAAGCACTCCGGCTGCACCCGTTGGGTTTTCCGCGTCAAAACTGAAAACAGAAGCAGGGCCACCTTGGGGCAGGAATGCTGCAACACTTGCTGCATCTGCGAACGACCATTGGTATCCATCGCCACAACCCAAAGTGACACCTTCGGGAAAAGCCGCATTGAATTGGGCCTGGAGGTAACAACCGGGATTTGAACCCGAGCATTCCGCAATGCCCCACCCCCCTTGGGTCTGGGTTCGAAAATCACCAGGCTCGAATGGGGGACAAGGGCTCTGCGCCCTGATCCCAACGCATGACCAAATCCACAAGAACATGACAGCTCCTGTCGTACGGGGCACCATCAGGT
>DDCX01000041.1:0-4638 GCA_002336475.1 Flavobacteriales bacterium UBA1995
CCTGATTTTTCTCAGATTCTGGTCAATGACCCGGACGTGGCGAACGAAGTGAGGGAATTCCTCGCTGGCATTGCCCCGGAAAAAGTCGACATCGTCAAAGAGTCAAAAGCCAAGGACGTCTTTGACGACCGTGGCGTGCACCGCATGATCAAGGCGAGCTTCGGCCGTCAAGTGAATTTGCGGAGCGGCGCTTATTTGATTGTGGAACACACTGAGGCCATGCACGTCATTGACGTGAACTCGGGAGGAAGGAAGGCAGGTGCGACCTCACAGGAAGAAAACGCCACAGCAACCAACCTCGAATGTGCCACGGAAATCGCCCGATTGTTGCGTTTGCGCGACATGGGGGGCATCATTTGTGTCGATTTCATCGACATGGGTGAGACGGCCAACCGCCGTGAATTGACCGAAGCACTGCGCAAAGCCATGAAGCCGGACAAAGCCAAGCACAATGTGTTGGCTCCCAGCAGATTTGGTGTTGTTGAGATCACGCGTCAGCGCGTTCGTCCTGTCACGGACATCAAAACAGCCGAAGTATGTCCTTCCTGTAATGGGACGGGCAAGGTGACCGCCAGCATACTGGTGACGGACGGCATTGAGGCAGCCCTTAAGGCCGCCGCCGACCGCGGTATGGGAGAATCGACCCTGATTTTGCACCCCATGGTGGAGGCATACATCACCAAAGGGTTCTGGAGCAGCCAACTCAAATCGTGGAAAAAGTCCTATGGGATGAAGATCCACGTCGAGGCCAACTCTTCGATGGAGTTGCTCGAGCATCACCTCTACGACGCAAGCGGAGAGGAGGTCGTTTTGTAATCATTGCGGACGGGGCGGTATTTCCTTGGGATAAGCCAGGAAATGCCGCTCCACCGTCATGCTCAGCGCGCTGAGATTGAGGTGGTCAGATGCCGCCGCTACATCCTGCACAGAGCCGTCCTTATACAACATGCTGATGCCTTGAGATGCTGTGGAGTATGCCCGGTTATCGATCCGGTCGTGCAGCACGAAATAAGAGGCTTCTTCCATGCTGATTCCAAATGCGGCGCTGACGGATTTTAGCCGCTCTTCTATGTCGTTTTGGTCAAACGGTTGGTCTCGGAGTTCAATCTTGAACAGGCGCCGCTCTAACAGCCGTTGACACAGTTCTGAAAGCACGGCGTCTTCATGATTTTGCCATGCTTTGATGCAGCACATGACATCGTTATCGTCGATTGAGCAAAAGCCGGCCAAGACTTCGGGGTCGGCGATGAAGCGCGCCCGATCGAGGTCTTCATACAAAAAGGGGGCGATGGCTGGTGTAGCCCACACGTCTGTTCCCCGTCGGGCAATTTCTCCAGCGCGTTCTAAGATGCGCATCATCATCCATTCGGCGGAGAGCACCGTCTTGTGCAGGTAAACCTGCCAATACATAAGCCGCCGCGAGATGATGAATTTCTCAATGGAGTAAATGCCTTTCTCTTCGACGACAAGCCGGCCCTCATGCACATTGAGCATGCGGATGATCCGCTCAGAGCTGATGTGACCTTCTGTGACCCCCGTGAAAAAACTGTCCCTTCTGAGGTAGTCCATGCGGTCCATGTCGAGCTGACTGGAAACCAAATCGTGCAGAAACCCTTTGGGGTGATGGTCATTGAATATCTCAATGGCCACGTCCAGCATCCCATTGAAATGGGCGTTCAACGCGTTCATAATGAGCGTGCTGATTTCCTCGTGATGCACCCCACGGACAATCGTGTGCTCAAGGGCGTGGCTAAATGGACCGTGGCCAACATCGTGGAGCAGAATAGCCAGACAAGCACCGCGGTACTCTTCTTCAGTGATGATCACGCCCTTTTCCCGAAGTGAATCCAGCGCTTCTTGCATCAAATGCAAGGCCCCGACAGCGTGGTGAAATCGGTTGTGCACCGCACCGGGATAAACCAAGTGGCTGAGTCCAAGTTGACTGATTCTACGCATCCGTTGGACCCAAGGGTGGTCCAAGACTTGAGTGAAATCAGCGTGGCGCAATTGGATAAACCCGTAGACCGGGTCATTGAGCAGCTTGGGTCGTGCAGCCATACCCGAAATTTGGCGCGTTTCTTTGCATTGCCAGTGCTCTGACAAAATAATTGCGAGCAAACGGCATTGAACCATTCATGACGCGCACTCCCCACATCCTTTGGGCCGATGATGAAATCGACCTTTTAAAGCCCCACATCCTCTTCTTGCAGGCCAAGGGATATGAAGTCACAGGATTCACAGATGGTGCTGCCCTCCTCGAAGCCCTTGAGGACGAGAGGATTGTGGATGTGGTCTTTCTGGATGAAAACATGCCCGGTCTCACCGGATTGGAAACCTTGCAGCGGATCAAGGAGCGCCGTCCCCACTTGCCTTGCGTGATGATCACCAAGAGTGAGGAGGAGCATATTATGGAGGAGGCCATCGGCTCCAAAATGGCCGATTACCTGATCAAGCCGTTGAACCCCAACCAAATTCTGCTTTCGCTCAAAAAGATTTTGGATGAGAAACGGCTGGTGGGAGAAAAAGCCATGAGCGACTACCAAAGGGAGTTCCGTGAATTGGGCATGCGGTTGATGGACAGGCTGGGCCGTGAAGATTGGGAGGACATCCACAAGCGACTGGTGCATTGGGACTTGGAGTTGTCCGCCTCGGGTGACCAAGGCATGGCGGAGGTGCTGCACATGCAGCGTGTGGATGCCGGACGTCAGTTTGCCAAGTACGTCAAATCCAATTACGGGGATTGGATGAAGGACATTGACCGTTGCGGCGATGAGGAAGACCCCCTTTTGGCGCCACAGGTGATGTCCGAGTCCGTAAAGCCTTTGCTGGATGGGGGGCGCAAAACACTGTTCGTACTGATCGACAACTTTCGGTATGACCAGTGGCGTGCATTGGGCCCCGCCTTGGCGGACCAATGGCAGGTGCAATCCGAGCGCATGCATTGGAGCATTTTACCTACGGCCACACAATACGCCCGTAACGCCATCTTCGCCGGCATGACGCCAGCGCGCATTGCCCAGGCCTTTCCTCAATGGTGGAAGGATGAGCAAGCCAAAGGATCCAAGAATGCCCACGAGTCTGACTTGCTGGGGGCCCAATTGGAACGCTGGGGTTTCAAAGGGAAGTGGGGGTACCACAAGATCACGGATGTGGCCGCGGGCCGAAAACTCGTGGAGGATTTTCACCAAATCAAGGACCGAGACTTTACGGCCGTGGTGTTCAATTTTGTAGACATGCTAAGCCATGCCCGCACCGAGAGCGAAATCCTCAAGGAGCTGGCGGAGGACGAAGGTGCATACCGATCGCTGACGATGAGTTGGTTCGAACACAGCCCCCTCAAAGAATTGCTCAGCCTCGCAGCCGAAGAGGGCATGGATGTGGTCTTGACTTCGGACCACGGAACAGTGCAGGTTGACAATCCCATCAAAGTTCAGGGAGAGAAAGAGGTGACGGACAATCCGCGCTACAAAACGGGACGGAATCTGCGGCATGACGACGACGTTTTTGCCATCGATGACCCTGAGGCTTTTGGTCTGCCCAAGTCCCACCTTTCAAGCCGGTACATCTTCGCGCAAGAGCGGGATTTCATGGTCTACCCCAACAACTTCAACCGCTTTGTCCGCTATTTGACGGGCACCTTCCAGCACGGTGGCATCTCCATGGAGGAGATGTTGGTTCCGTTGGTGCATTTGAGCCCAAGATGACCCGTTCATGAAGCAACAAGGTCCTGATTTGCAATCCAATGGCGAAAAAGCACTGCGGTGTATGTGGCGTTCACAATCCTATGGTGTGGCCCAGGTGCGCGAAGCTGCTGAAGGATTTTGGCAGCACATCGCTTGGGGCGATGTAGTAGCGATTCAAGCACCAATGGGAACGGGGAAGACCACTTTTGTGGCGGCATTGGCCAAGTTCTTGGGCGCACAAGATGTGGCATCGAGTCCCACTTTTGCGCTGTGCCAGGAGTATCTCATAGAAGGGCGTGATGAACCCAGAGGACAGCGCACCATTCGTCACCTTGATTTGTACCGCATACAGCATGTATCTGAGTTGCACGGGCTGGGTTGGGATGAATTGATGGAAGATCAAGGTGCTGTCACCTTGGTAGAATGGCCAGAGCGTGCCGCAGATCATTTTCCAGAACGCGCCAAATTGCTGCGCATTGAACGCCAACCCGATGGTCTTCGGCTTGCTTCTTTGTGGGTAAGGGAAACCGCGTAAATTCCGGTCGCCGTCCAATACTGCCGTGGAAACCAAGGAACGCATCCGTCGGTTGGCCTTTCAGGCCGCCCTGTCCCCTCAAGAGGAATTGTTACCGGTGCCTACTGGCGACCATTCATTGCGCATCGGAATCCCCAAGGAGATTGCCCTTCAAGAGCGAAGGGTTGCTTTGGATCCAGACGCAGTCGGGCTTTTAGTGGCACACGGCCACGAGGTGGCTGTGGAGACCGGGGCTGGAAAACACGCCCAGTTTACCGACACCGATTACAGTGAGGCAGGCGCGCGCATTGCACCAGATGCCCGTTCTGTATATGACAACGATGTGATTCTCAAGGTGGCTCCACCCCAAGAAGCGGAGTTGGAACACATGCGGGACCGCCAAACGATATTCAGCGGACTGCAATTGGCCACCAGGCCAGA
>DDCX01000041.1:4648-27851 GCA_002336475.1 Flavobacteriales bacterium UBA1995
ACGGGCATCTTCCCGTTGGTACGCGCTATGGGCGAGATCGCAGGCACAACCAGCATCTTGATTGCGGCCGAATACCTGGCCCATCCCGAATTTGGCGATGGTTCCATGATGGGGGGCATGACGGGGGTCGCCCCTTCCGAAGTTGTGATCATTGGAGCAGGAACGGTGGGGGAATTCGCCACCCGTGCAGCCATTGGCCTTGGGGCTTCGGTGCGTGTTTTTGACGCCAGTCCTTACCGCCTGAGGCGTTTACGCGGGGAGATTGGAGGTCGGCTGTGGACGAGCACATACCATCCCAAAGTGCTGCGCGAATCACTCAAGGAGGCCAATGTTGTCATCGGTGCCGTTCGGCCACACCATGGAAGGACCCCGATGATTGTGACGGAAGACATGGTCCAGGCCATGCGCGATGGTTCGGTCATTGTAGATGTCAGCATCGACAGTGGGGGCTGTTTTGAGACGTCAAGGTTGACCAACCATCAAGACCCGGTTTACGTCGAGCATGGCGTGACCCATTATGGGGTCACCAACATCCCGAGCCGCGTTCCGCGCACGGCAAGCCTCGCGTTGTCCAATCAATTGGGCCCCCTGCTCAAAGAAGTGGGCGAAAGTGGAGGCGTCGACCGCGGGGTTGAGGGAAACCCTTTGTTTAGGAGTGGCCTGTACTTGTACAGGGGCAACGTGGTCAATCAGGACCTCGCAGAGGCCTTCGGATGGCCATACAAGGACCTCAATCTTCTCTTGGCGACGCTGGACTGAGTTGCAACGTTAAGGGCATTCAGGCCTCTGAAAAAGACGCATGGGTTAGCCACCAACGCGCTTCCGAATTTCGTGCAGCTTGAGCAGGGCTTCTACCGGCGTGAGCCGGTCAATGTCAAGTTCGAGAAGGTCCTCCTTGATGTCTTGCAGCACAGGGTCGTCGAGCTGAAAAAAGCTCATCTGAAGGCCTTCATTGTCTGCCTCTGTTTCTAGGGCCGCGCCACCGCGGTGTTCCTGGCGACCAGCACCTTGGGATTCGAGACCCGTCAAGACTTCTTCGGCGCGCCGAACAAGGGATGCGGGCATGCCGGCCAATTTGGCGACGTGGATGCCAAAGCTGTGTTCGCTGCCCCCCGGAATGAGCTTCCTTAAAAACACCACTTTGCCGTCTTGTTGGCGCACGCTCACATTGGCATTGTGGATCCGAGAGAAGCGGTCCGCCATGCGGTTCAGCTCGTGGTAATGGGTGGCAAACAGCGTCTTGGCCCGGCTTTTGGGATGCTCGTGGAGGAATTCAGCAATGGCCCAAGCGATGCTGATGCCATCATAAGTGCTCGTACCACGGCCAATTTCGTCCAGCAAGACCAGAGACCGGTCCGACAGGTTGTGCAGAATGGAGGCTGTTTCGTTCATCTCCACCATAAAAGTGGACTCACCAGCACTGAGGTTGTCGGAAGCACCCACCCTGGTAAATACTTTGTCTACCACCCCCATACGTACCGACCGCGCTGGCACATAGCATCCCATTTGCGCCATGAGGGTGATGAGCGCAGTTTGGCGCAATAGGGCACTTTTACCGGACATGTTGGGTCCAGTAATCATCAGGATTTGCTGATGATCTCGGTCCAAAGCAACGTCATTGGCCACATAGCTTTCTCCTTCCGGGAGGCAGCGTTCAATCACAGGGTGCCTGCCGCCTACAATTTCTAGCTCTGATCCTTCGACCAAGGTGGGCCTTGTGTAGCTGTGGTCTTCGGCGAGGGTGGCAAATCCGAGAAGCAGGTCCAATCCTGCCACTGCGCGCGCCGTCGCCTGCAGCACCGGCAAAAAAGGATGCATGGCCGTGACCAACCGTGTATATGCCTCCCGCTCCACGACATCGAGGCGTTCTTCTGCATTGAGAATGCGTTGCTCGAGGTCTTTGAGTTCAGGCGTGATGTAGCGCTCAGCCTGGGTCAGGGTTTGCTTGCGAATCCAGGTTTCGGGCACCTTGTCCTTGTGCGCATGTCGGACTTCGAGGTAGTATCCAAAGACGTTGTTAAAGGCAATCTTGAGGGAAGTGATGCCGGTGGCTTCTGCCTCTCTCGTGCGGATCCCTTCCATTTTGGCTTTGCCATTGTCGCGCAAGTCGCGCAACTGGTCCAGCTCTTCGACCACACCAGAGGCGATGGAGGCTCCCTTTCCTAGGACGCCAGGCGGGTCGTCCGTCAATTCTGTGCGCAGTTGCGCGAGCGCAGCATCTGCAGGGTCCAATCGGCCGGCCCAACGCCCAATCACAGGGTCGTCAGAGCTGTCCACCATCAGGCGCAGCGCTTCGACAGCGGTCAGGGCTTGGCGCAGCTTTTTAAGCTCAGCGGGGGAGATGCGGACGGCGGCGGTTTTGGCCAGCAACCGCTCCAGATCGCCAATTTGAGCGAGCTCGGCAATGAGGTCAGCGCGCATTTCGGGCTGGTCCAAAAACGCGGAGACGGCTTCGTGGCGCCGGACAATCGCCTCTGCATCGCACAAGGGTTGTGCGATCCAGCGGCGCAACATTCTCGCGCCCATCGGCGTGGCTGAACGGTCTAGGATGTCGACCAGAGCTGTGCCTTCCGGGTGGGTAGGGGCCAAGAGTTCAAGGTTGCGGATGGTAAATCCATCCATGGCCACGTTTTGCCCCCATTCGACACGGCCCAAAGAAGCGATGTGCCCCATCCGGTCGTGCTTGGTCGTACCCACGTAATGCATGGCGGCTCCAGCGGCAATCACAGCCAGGGGCTGTCCATCGAGGCCGAACCCCTTGAGGTTTTTGGTACCGAAGTGCCCTTCTAGCGTCTCCCTTGCAAAGTCCAACTCCCACACCCAATCGTCCAGTGGAAAGCGGTAGCCACTCAGCTGAAGCGAGGTGGGTTCGCCGTGCCGCAGGTGCAGGGTTTCTTTGGGACGGAAGGTCCGCAACAAAGGCGCGATGTCTTCAGGAGCGCCTTCCGCAGCAAGAAATTCACCGGTTGACACATCCAGAAAGGCCACACCAGCGCGCTCTCGTTTGGCCGCACCGCGGCCTTCCATGGCGACGTGCACCGCAGCGAGCCAATTGTTCTCGCGCGCTTCCAAAACTTGGTCGTTCAAGGCCACACCTGGCGTGACCATTTCGGTCACGCCGCGTTTGACAATGGTCTTGGTGGTCTTGGGATCTTCAAGTTGGTCGCAGACAGCCACCCGGTGACCGGCACGGACCAATTTGGGCAGGTAGTTCTCAAGCGCGTGATGAGGGAAACCGGCGAGCTCAATCTCCGCCGCCGCTCCGTTTTTTCTGGCGGTGAGCACAATGTTGAGCACCTTGGCCGCCCTCACGGCATCCGACCCGAACGTTTCATAGAAATCCCCCACCCGAAAAAGCAACAAGGCATCGGGGTGTTGGGCTTTGACGCGGTTGTATTGCGCCATCAATGGCGTCTCCTTGCCAGCTTTGGCCGCTTTCGGTTTCCCCTTGGCCTGCGCCATTGGGGATCAGGATGCGACCTTGAGGCGACCGGTATGGCTGTCGCCATATTGTTGTTTGGCATACTCGGCGGAGATGCGGAGGCTGTCCACATCATCCTTTCCGGGGAGCTCAAACATCGCGTTGCTGAGGACCGCTTCGCAAATGCTCCGCAATCCACGCGCCCCCAATTTGAATTCTACGGCCCTTTCCACAATGAAGTCCAATGCGTCGGCATCGAATTGCAGGTCAATCCCGTCAATTTCGAAAAGGCGCTGATACTGCTTGATCAGGGCATTTTTAGGCTCGGTCAGGATGCGGCGAAGCGCTTCGGGATCCAAGGGGTCCAAGTGGGTCAGCACGGGGAAACGACCGATCAACTCAGGAATCAAGCCAAAACTCCGCAAGTCAGCAGGAGCAATGGAGGAGAGCAAGCTCTCAGGGCGTTGCTCGGCATCTGTGGTAAAACCAATGCTCGAGGTGGCGATTCTCCGTTCAATGTGCTGTTCAATGCCGTTAAAGGCACCGCCACAGACAAAGAGGATGTTGCGCGTATTGATGGAGATGAGCTTTTGCTCAGGGTGTTTGCGGCCACCTTGGGGAGGAACATTGACTTCGGCCCCTTCGAGCAGTTTGAGCAACGCTTGCTGCACCCCTTCTCCACTCACATCTCGGGTGATGGATGGGTTGTCGCTCTTGCGTGCCACCTTGTCGATCTCATCGATAAAAACAATGCCACGCTCGGCCTTGGACACATCGTAATCGGCCGACTGCAGCAAGCGAGAGAGCACGCTTTCAACATCTTCACCCACATAGCCAGCCTCGGTGAGGATGGTGGCATCTGCAATGCAAAAGGGAACCTTGAGCAGCCGCGCAATGCTGCGGGCCAGCAGGGTTTTACCTGTCCCCGTTTCCCCAACCAAAACAATGTTGGACTTGTCGATTTCAATGTCGCCATCTCCAGCAGGATGGGCAAGGCGCTTGTAGTGGTTGTACACCGCCACACTCAATGTGCGCTTGGCATTTTCTTGACCAATCACATAATCGTCCAGAAAGCGCTTGATGTCCGCTGGGCGGTCCATCTGCAGCCCTGCATCGAAACCGACATCGCTGTCGTTGTTGCGTTCTTCCTTTACGATGACCTCCGCCTGCTCAATACAATGGTCGCAAATGTGGCCCGTCACCCCCGCGATGAGGATATCGACTTCCGACTTCTTGCGCCCACAGAATGAGCAGTTGATTTCGCGGTCCGCCATGACGTTATCAGTCTTGTTTGCGCTCAAGGACTTCGTCGATCATGCCGTAAGCCTTGGCCTCGTCGGCAATCATCCAGTAGTCCCGGTCGCTGTCTTCCCACACCTTTTTGTAGTCCTGTCCGCTGTGGTGGGCAATGATCTTGTAGAGCTCCTCCTTGAGCTTCATGATTTCCCTGGCCGTGATCTCGATGTCGCTCGCTTGTCCGCGTGCTCCTCCGAGGGGCTGGTGGATCATGGTCCGGCTGTGCTTGAGTCCAGTGCGCTTACCAGCAGCACCGGCACACAACAACACAGCGCCCATAGAAGCTGCCATTCCTGTGCAAATGGTGGCTACATCGGGGCGGATGTATTGCATCGTGTCGTAGATGCCCAATCCTGCATAAACACTTCCTCCTGGAGAGTTGATGTAAATCTGAATGTCCTTTGTGGGGTCGGTGGACTCCAAGAACAACATTTGTGCCTGAATGATATTGGCGATGTAGTCATCGACCCCGGTACCGAGGAAGATGATACGGTCTGCCATCAGTCGGGAAAAGACGTCCACTTCACGGAACGGCATCTGCCGTTCTTCGATGACCGTGCGGGTCATGTTCTCTGGACCGTGAACGGAGGAGATGTAATCTTCAACGTGGTGGCTGGTGAAGCCGCGGTCTTGGACGGCGTACTTCAAAAATTCCTTGCGCGTGCTCATCATGTTATGTTTCGAAAGTTAGTTCCAGACGGCCATAGGTCCATAGGCAGAATCAAAGGGAACGCACGATTTCCATCCACTCCTCGTGGGAAACCTCTTTCTCCTTGATTTTGGCGAGCTCACGCAGTTTGTCGATGGCCTTTCGTTCATAGATCGATTCGGCCACCCTGCGCACCTCTTTCTGGTCGCTCATCATTTGCGCAACCATGGGGTCGAGTTGCTCAGCCTCCAGTGGAATCCCATATTGGGAATACTGTGCCTTGATGGCGTTTCCGGCTTCGGCTTTGATCTCTTCTCCGTCCACCTCGATGCTGTGCTCATCGATGATGTGGTTCTGAATAACCTGCCATTTGATGCCTTTGGCGTATTCCGCGAATTCTGATTCAATCTCTTCTGCTGTGATGGGCTTGTCATTGGCCACACGGATCCAGCGCTTCAAGAAATCCTCGGGCAGTGGAGGGTTCAGTTTGTCAACGACATCTTCCACGAACTTCCGGCGGAAAACACGGTCGCCATCGCGGTCGAAAATCCGGCGCAAGTCCTCTTCAACCTTTCCCCGGAATGCCTCCTCGTCCTTGACGACATCTTCCCCAAACAGCTTGTCATAAAGCTCTTCGCCGAGTTCGGCGGGTTCGATGTGGCGGATTTCCTTGACTGTGAAACGCAGGGGGTTTGTGAACTCAGCAGCGGCATTTCGGTCAATGCCCAACAGACGGGCCAGGTCGTCGGCATCCTTGGACACTTTGCCTGGCTTCACCACCACTTCGGCGTCTTTGGACAGACCCACAAGCTTCTTGGCCGTCGCCTTGTCCTTGATTTCAGACAAGGTGATGGTGCCCTCGTGCATCACGCCGCCGGGCTTGATTTCCTTTCCGTCGGATTCCAACTCTACGAAATCGCCAATAAGCAGGTCCTCTGCACCTGCTTCATCCCGCTCTGACATTTTACCGTAGCGCCGGCGCAGATCGCCAATTTGCTCGTCGATTAAAGAGCTGTCAATGCGAACCTTGTGGTTGACAAACTTGGTGAACCACCCGAATTTGATGTCAACTGTTGGGCTCAGGCCGATGTCATAGCGGAAGGTGAATGCCTCGGGCTTGTCCCAGTTCCCATCGCTTTCGTTCTCAACGGTGGGGATGGGCTGACCCAGCAGCCTCAATTTTTCCTCCCGGATATAGCCGTCGAGGCGTTCACCAAGAATCTTGTTGAGCTCGTCTGCCAGAACCGCTTTGCCGTATTGCTTGCGCACCAGCTGGATGGGTACTTTTCCAGGACGGAAACCCGGCATTTTTACCTGCTTCCGGTATTCTTCGAGAATGCCTTCTACTTTTTCCCGATAATCTTCCGGGTGCACCGTAACCGTCAGGATGCCATTCAGCGCATCAATGTTCTCTTTGGTGATTTCCATGGCTTGGTTATGCCTTTGGTTTTAAAAGAGTGCGGGCGGAGGGACTCGAACCCACACACCTTACGGCACCAGATCCTAAATCTGGCGTGTCTACCAATTTCACCACGCCCGCAGGGGGCGCGAAGATAGGCTTTCCATCGACGAAGACGAAGCGGTGATTCACGGCTGTGAACTGAATGTCGAATGTCCGCGTTGGCGGCGCAGTTTGGCGCTGTGCTCTCCCTGCTTTCAGCACATACGGTATCCGGAGTGGTGCCCCAGAAGGCCGGCCTATTCGGCGGGAAACCCCGACTGAGGTCGGCCTTCACTGGGGGGATGGGAGTGGTGTTTATGTTGCTCTCTGGGGGGCAGTCCATGATGGCCCAGCCCGATGCCCACAGTCATGTGCCCGGGAAATGGGGCATTCACTTGCGGGCTGCAGATCCCGGAATCTGGAGTCTGGCGGCCAGCGCCCAAGGCCACGGGAAGCGCTCAAAGGGTGGGGGTTGGCAGGCCTACCTGCAATGCGACCAAGGGAGAATGGTGCAAGGGCGTGCGCAGCATTGGCTGCGGTTGGATGACCAAACTCTACTAGGCAGCGGTGTGGAGCTCAACAGCCAGGGCATCGGGAGCTTGTTGCTTTCGGTCGGGGTTCAAGACTGGGGTGCCCACATCACCATTCCCTTGCTTCAGCCTTCGCCGCGTCCCTTGAATTCAATGTGGCAATGGTCAGCGCGGTTTCCGCTGTGGCAAAAAGTCCGCGGGGTGGCTGACCTGCAATGGTTCCCGGGTGCTTTGCCCAGAATTTCCTTGACGGCCATGGCCTCACAATGGACCGCAGGTGCGGGTTCGAATGGGGCTTGGCTGTCATTTGGTCGGCCCATCGAAGGCCACGATTCCACGGTCGAATGGCGGATGACAGTGGGCGTCCTCAGGGGAGACATTCCATGGGTAGGCTTGGATTGTGGCTCACTTCTGGCCTTTGGTTCGGATCCCTTGCAGTTCTGGCACTTGCGATGGCTATGGCCTTGAGGACCGGGACAGCTCCTATAGCAGCCATTCAGCTTCAGTTGCTCTGGTTTTGGGCAGGAGGGCCTGGTGTTCATGCCCAGACCGCGCCAGAAGAAGCGCTGGACATCCCTTTGGTGGCTGTGGCTTGGGATGCAGGTTGCTTAACAAGAGATGAGTGTGCTGTCATTGCCGCTGCCTTTCGCGGGCAGCCGCAAGCCGTGTGGACGCAGCAAGCGCTGGCATCAGAACTGGACCCCTCTCGCGCTTCACGTGCAGTGGACTGTTTGCGCCTGCTTCCCGAATGGCAAGAAGTGTTTCTCAAGGCGACCTTGGCCCCGGGCCGTCGGCCGGGCTCTAGCCTGCGGGTTCGAGGGGATGTCACATCGGTAACCCCGGGCATGAACGTGACTTACCGAAGCAAGGGCAAGGACGGCGGAGATGTCGGTTGCAGGGCTGCGCTTTGGGGAGAGAAAGTGGAGGTAGAAGCGGCACATGCAAAATTCGGGGGGCTCAGGGGAACGTGGTGGTGTGGGACAATGGCGGCAGCATATGGCCAAGGTTTGGTGTTGTGGACCCCCAGCCCGTTTGACGACATCGGTGGAATAGAAGGAAGCCACAGGATAGGCAGGGGCATTCGTTCTGTTTCCTATCGCCAGCGCGGGGTCTGGAATGGCCTGGCTTGGCAGCGAAATCAGTCGTTTGCGCGCCGAGGTCGACCACATTGGTGCATGTTTGGAAAGACATGGCCCGAACAAAAGGGAACTGCCGCCCTAGGCGGGAAGCTAGGGTCCCTAGAGTGGGCAGGGAGGATGCAAGAATTAAAGGAGGGCGGTTGGACCGGATTGGTTGGGGTCAATGGGAAGGGAGGAGGAAATGGCTGGAGCCTGCGTTGGGCAGTTGCCAGGTTTCGAGAAGGATGGGAAGGCCGCTTCAGCGCATTGAAAACGTGGTCGGCAATTTGGGAAGGGCATGTGCAGTTGGAACGGAGTCATCCCCAGCACCCGAGGTGGCGCAGTGGAGAGGTGCGGTCTACAATGTTGGATCCTGAATCCCTCCCTGGAATCTTGTGGAAAGGTGGGGTTGCATTCAAAGGGACATGGGATGGATGGTTGCGCTTGGAGGCCCGGTGGTGGGGTCCTCCTCCACATCGGCTGAGGCGGCGCACCTCTGTGCGCATTGAGCGGCATGACCATCGGTTGGATTTTAAAGTGATCATGGAGCCGGGAGAGTCCCTTCAAACAGCCACAACAAGGGGGCCATTTGGAGGGGGCCATTGGTTGGCCTCGTGGCGCAAACTGCACAGCTCTGAGGCCCTTGGTGCACCCATTTGGCGTTGGTGCATCAGCGCATCCGGCCAGAACAATACAGTGGGAATGGCACTCGCATTCATGGTGTCGTGGAGAATGCCAAGTTTGGGCCGGTGGCGCCTCGGAGTGGCGCAATCATGGGCAGACGAGGGGGCACCTGTTCGCCATGTACAAGGATGGGATGGAAGGCCGTCAGAGCCATTTTCCAAAACCGGATTCAAGGCCTATTTGCGCTGGGCGTCGGACAATGGGGTGTGGCGACTTGGGATGCGCACCGGGTGGTCAGGAGTCACTGATTTCAACGAAACGGGGAACTTTTCATGGGGAATCCACGCTTTTAGGGTGGAATTCAAACCGTCTTGGTCTTCGGAGCGCCAAGGGTAGCCGCTATATTGCAGGACGCTCAAGGACCCAACACCAATACTGGTGAAGTCCAATAGCGGCTTACCTCAACCATATGGCAACCACTTCCGATATCAAGAACGGTTTGTGCCTGCGCCACCAAGGCGGGCTTTACCAGGTCCAAGAATTCCTTCACAAGAAGACGGCGCGGGGTTCAGGCAATGTCTGGACCAAAATGAAAAACCTCGAGAATGGCAAGATCATCGAGCATTCCTACAATACGGGGGCGAAGATTGACATCATTCGGGTCGAGACGCGCGAGCACACCTTCCTGTACGAGGATGACATGGGGTACAACTTCATGAACACCGAATCGTTTGAGCAAATTCTGCTCGAAAAGCACCTGATTGACAACCCTCATTTCCTCCAAGATGAAATGAAGTGCCTGATTGTCTTTCATGCCGATGAAGAGCGTCCGCTGAGTGCCTCTTTGCCCAGCCACATTGAAGCAGAGATTACCTACACGGAACCTGGAGTCAGAGGCGATACGGCGACCAACACCTTTAAGCCAGCGACGATCGACACTGGAGCAGAAGTGAGGGTACCCTTGTTTATCAATACCGGAGACCGCATCAAAGTGGATACCCGCACGGGCGATTACTCCGAACGGGTCAAGAAGTGACCCCGCATGGCCTCTGATCTCCGGACCAAAAAGCGATTGGATCGCCTGAGACAGCAGGCGGACGCGCTGTTGGAGCTGACGCAAGCGATCAACCGCAATGTGCCGGACCGCGCTCTTTTTGCGCTGTATCAGAAGTGCCTTGAAAGCATGGGGGTTGGAAAGCTCGCGCTGTTTTCGCGCAGGCAGGAGGAAGCCGTTTGGGGATGCCTCATCGAGTGGGGGTATCCTGCAAGTTTGCCCACATTGGCCAATGCCTCTGAAGTGCTGTTGGGCAAGGCGCATGCCATTGTAGACGGCGATACAGAGGTAGAGTTCGACCTCGCTATACCTGTGGAGCACGATGGCGATGTGATCGCCTACGTTGTGATGGGGGACCGAGAAGAGGGGCGGGGAATGAGTCCTTCGATCCGTTATGTGCGGTTCATTACGACCCTGACCAATGTCTTGGTGGTGGCCCTTCGAAACCGGGAATTGACGGCAGAACGCATTCGAACAGCGGGGTTGGAGCGAGAATTGGCATTGGCTGGAGAGATGCAGTCCATGCTCTTGCCGAGCAACCTGCCCAATGACGGGTATCGCTCGTTCTCAGCACGTTATCGCCCGCACCACCATGTGGGAGGGGATTATTATGACGCTGTAATGTTGTCCGATGGACGCATGGCCATCGCCATGGCTGACGTGAGTGGAAAAGGCATGCCTGCAGCCTTCCTAATGTCCAATTTCCAGGCGCATCTGCACGCCCATTTGGACCACAACTCGGGCGCCATTGAAGACCTCGTCAAATCGCTCAATGAGCGGGTTTTTAGCAGCGCCGGGGGAGAGCGGTTTATCACGCTGTTTCTCGCGATTCACGATCCGGTCAACAAGGTCATCGACTATGTCAATTGCGGCCACAACCCGCCATTGTTTGTTCCAGCCAAGGGCCTAGGAACGTTCCTAGGTGAGGGGTGTCCCGGCTTGGGAATGTTGGACTTCTTGCCAGAAGTGGGTGCCGGTCAACTTTCCGTTCAGACGGGTTCTAAGTTGGTGTGCTTCACCGACGGTTTGGTGGAGCAAGAGAACACCGAAGGAGAAGCCTATGGAGAGCACCGCCTTCAGCAACTTGTCGAGAACGAGAGGGGGTCAGGTTGTGAGGCGCTCAATACGAGCATCATCGTGGATTGGGAACAGCACCGAGGCGTAGCAGATCCCGCGGACGACACCGCTTTGCTCACCGTCCATTTTTCTTGACCTCCAAGTCAATCACCACGAGAATGGCCAAGAAGCCCCAGAATGGAGCGCTGGCCTTGTCGGTATCGAGGTAGTTGTTCAACACCCCGTGGATGAAATAGGTCATCAGTCCCAAATAGACCGACATCGCCCAATAGGCCCGCCAGCGGTCCCGATCTCTGAGGGCGCGGTACGTGCGGAACCCCATGTTGCAGGTGGCGATGAGGATCCCCAATATGATCAGGGTGCCAGGTATGCCTTGTTCTGCCAAAGGCCCTAAGTATTCGCTGTGGGCATTGCCCCGGTCCGCATTGTTGGTCGATATGATGGTGCGGTGCTCAGACCGTTGGTGCGGCGCATAGATAAACTGATAAGTGCCAGGTCCCCATCCTGTCAAGGGGCGCTCAGACCAGAGGCTCATCGCACAGCTCCAACGGTTGATGCGTTCAAGGTTGGAGGCATCGCTTGAAACGTTGCTGATGGATTCGACGTGCTCGGTGAGGTCGTCGGAAGAGTCTTGGTCGTTGCGCTCCAAAGAGATGAGCAGTTGGTCCCAGGACAGCAAGAGCAGGGCACCTGCCAGCACGCCAGCAACAATCAGCGTGCGCAATTTGACCCCGAGCCGCATCAAGATACCCAAGGCTGCTGCCGCTGCCAATGATACCCATGCTGCACGCGTAAAGGAGAGGATGAGACCCAGCGTGAGTACAGCAAAGGCCACGCCAATGCCGAGCTTTCCTATGGCTTGACGGTCGGGCTTGAGCAACAGGGCCAGCACTGGAAACCAAAACATGGCCAGCACTGCACCATAGCTGGTGTGGTCTTTGAAAAAAGGATCCATGACCCAATGGCCGGCCTGTTTTTCAAAGCCGTAACCGGCATGCCTCACGACCGTGTAAGTGACGACCGCAAGGAGGGGCAGGAGGTAAAGCAGAACGAAATGCTCCTGACGATTGCGCTGCCGAACAATGGGGGCAAGCAGGAAAAAGAAGCCCACGACAAACCAAGCCCGCGCAATGGTAAACTTGAGGGATACCAGAGGGTCCCATGAGAGAAGTGTGGTCACGATGAGCCACAAAAACATCACCTGGAGCCACCGCGAAATGGGGTGACGCTCAATGTCAACGTCCATCCCGATTCCCCTGAGTCGGTCCAGAAGAAAAAGCAGCAGCAGCCCAAACAGTATGGGTTCGGTGGGGAGGTAGAGCCCAATGCCACCGATTTCAAGCTGCTCCAGATTCAGGCTGAGTGGCACGGTAGCCACGAGGCCCAGTAGCAGCAGGTCGCGCCGAGAGAGCGCCAAACCAACGACCCCCAAAACCAACGGGAGGGCTGCTACCCAATAGAACTCCTGAGAAATCGCCCAAAAAAGCAGTGCGCCAAAACCCAATATGACCGCGGCCGTTCCGCCAGAAAATGGCGGTCGGTCAGGAGTCAGGACGGGACGCGTTGCCTTGGGCACAGGGTTCATCGGATGGCGTCGCGTGTCAGCAAAAACACAAGGGCAGCCAAGGCCAGTGAAACGGCTCCCATCACCGTGATCAGCCAACGCACGGGCCGGGCCTTCTTGTCAGAAGCGGTGGCACGGTCTACCACAAATGCTGCGGGGATTTGCGACTCGGCATCGAGTTTGTTCAAGTCGTAACGCTTCTTCAGGACGGCCTCCTGCTCGTATGCATCTTCGAGCTTGGTGGTCAGCTGATTGTACTCATTGGCGTAGGGTGCCAAGCGCTCCATTTTAGATTGGATGTTCTCTGCCCTCGAGAACTGACCTTCAGCCAAAGCGGTGGCATATTGTTCGTTCAGGCCTTCAATTTGAATGGGGAAATCGTAGATGCCAATGCTCCGTAAATCACCGAGCCTGCCTTCCATTTCTTTGATTTCGTCCTGGTTCTGGCGGAGCGAACGGCTGGCATAGAGCAGGGCCTCACCCGCGCGGTCGTTGCGCAGTTGGTTGGCAACCGAGTCGGTCAATTGGGCAATGTCATTGGCCATGTTCTCGGCCATGATGGGTGCGGTATCGTACACCTCAATTCTGATGGAACCGTATCGGGTGAGGTTCGCCCCTACTTTCCCTGCATAAACTTTGGCCATCGCGGCCTTCGCACCAGATTGGTCGCGGTCAATGTTGTAGTGTGTCCACAGGTCATACTTCTCGATGACCCTTCTGCGGATGCGGTCCGAGTTCAGGATTTGCAAGAGGCGCTCTGCATCCTCTGTTTCACCGTAGGCCAGGATGTCTTCCCGTTTGACTTCTTCATAGAATTGGGCGCCAATGGACTGCTGAGGCAAAGCAAACAGTACCACAGAGGATTGAAATTCAGGGTCGATCAAAAAAGAGGCAGCCGCACTGACCAGGCCGCCAAGCAGACCGGCGATGATCAGGGGCTTCCGCCAGTCCCATACCCTGCGCAGCAAGGTGGTGTCTTGGGCGTTGTTGTTGGATGAGGTCGTATCCATGGTGTGCAAAATCGTGTTGCGGTTCCGTTCCAAGGCGCAAGATGCACCGGACAATTGGCCCAACGTCAAGTACGGGCAAACCGTATCTGTATTGTTTCAACTTTTGCACTTGAGCAGGTCGTAATTTGGCCCCATGGCAGTGGTGGCGATCAATACCCGTTTGGTGATTCCAGACAAGTTGGACGGCATCGGTTGGTTCACATTGGAGACGGTTCAGCGCATGACAGCGGCGCATCCAGAACACCAGTTTCACCTGTTGTTCGACAGACTGCCACCTGAGGATTTGTTTCCCGGAAACAACGTGGAGTGTCATTGGGTGTGGCCTCCGGCACGGCGCCCATTCTTGCTCAATATTTGGTTTGATTGGGCGGTACCGAGGCTCTTGAAGAGGTTGAAGGCAGACATCTTTGTCTCACCGGATGGTTTTTTAAGCCGCAATGCAGCTGTACCTCAAGTCGCTGTGCAGCATGACTTGAACTTCGAGCACCACCCAGAGTGGTTGCCAGACCGCGTGGCCCGGCATTACAAAAAGCGCTTTCCCGATGCTGCAAAACGGGCTGCTCGGGTCGCTACAGTAAGCAAGTTCAGCGCCGAGGACATCCACCAGCGTTACGGTGTGCCCCGAGGTCGAGTGGATGTGGTGTACAATGGTGCAGGCAGTGTTTATCACAGTGCGCCCTTGGGGGCCAATGCGCATCAACAAGCCCTCCTGGTCCGCGCCAAGTATACCAAGGGCCGTCCCTTCTTTGTCTTTATCGGAACCCAGCATCCTCGAAAGAACCTTGGAGGCTTGATGCATGCGTTTAGCAGATACCGCTCACAAGGAGGCCAATGGGACCTCATGTTGGTGGGGACGGCATTGTGGCGCCGCCGAAGGTTCGATGCGCGCCAATCCATGGAAGATCTGCCTGATCACATTCGGGAGCATGTGCACACATCGGGGTGGCTGCCGCAGGACGAGCTTGCTCAAGTCTTGTCTTCCGCGGGGGCGTTGGTGTTCATTCCGTGGTTCGAGGGTTTTGGAATTCCAATGGTTGAGGCGTTTGCTGCGGGGACCCCGGTGATTCATGGCGACCGGACTTCCCTCCCTGAAGTAGCAGGCGGGGCAGGGTTGGAGGTCGATCCCGGTGATGCGAATCAAGTCGCCCAAGCCATGCGGCGCATCGAGGAAGAGCCGGCGCTGCGCGCCGCCTTGATTGAAAAGGGCCAAGACCGTGCAGATGATTTCAGCTGGGACAGAACCTCGTCTTTGCTTTGGTCTTGCATCTCGAAGGCTGGATCGGATGCAGGCATCGACATGTCGGGCAGAAGAGGAGGCCCAAAGTCCGTGTGATGGGTCTGAAGTTACACGCGCTCAAAGGCCGCCTCGAAGCGGGCGTAGATGAAGCAGGAAGGGGGTGTTTGGCCGGTCCGGTCACGGCAGCAGCGGTCATTCCCGGCCGCTCCGGTGCGGCATGGCTAAAGGCAGGGCTCAACGACAGCAAGCAGATCAATGCCAAAACCAGACAGGAATTGCGGGAACGCATCGAGTCCGAGGCTGCAGCCTGGGCTGTGGGCTGGGCATCGGTCGAGGAAATCGAAGAGTTGAACATCTTGAAAGCTTCCCACCTCGCCATGCACAGAGCCATCGATGCTCTGCCATCGGTGCCGGAATTTTTATTGATCGACGGAAATCGGTTCAAAGCCCATTCCATTCCCCACTCCTGCGAAATCAAAGGAGATGGTCGGTTTATGTCCATCGCAGCAGCCAGTATTCTGGCCAAGACCCACAGGGATGCATTGATGCTCGAGCTTTCGGCGGCATTTCCTGCATACGGCTGGGAGCGCAACAAAGGGTATCCGACCAAAGCGCACAAAGCAGCTTTGTCGGCGTGTGGCATCTGCGCTCATCACAGAAAAACCTTCAAGTGGTGATGTAAATGGCAGCGCTTCAGGAAGTTATAAATAGTGTTACCAGCGCTTATCGAATGCAGTAAGATGTTCGAGGGGACATTATCCATCGCCTATGTTACCAATCGGTTAATCAGTGTTTTGGATTTCGGTTTCAAGTGAACAGCAACCGTTATTTGCGGTTGATTATCCGAAACCAATACATCACGTATGCGCTCCTTTTTTCTGACGATTGCAGTGTTTTTGACTGCGACCATTTCTGCTCAGACGGCCCACTTGGCCATGTTGGCAGACCCCACCGACGCCGCAAGTGCCCGGTTCGTTAAAATCGGCAACAATTCAGGTTCTACTGTAGACCTGACGGGTTGGTACCTGAAACGGTGGACCAACGGCAACGCCGATCCGCAGTCAGGACAAATCAGCCTCACGGATCTTGGAGACTTGAACGATGGCAGCTGTTACTACATCGCAGCATCCGCGTCTGGTTTTGAAGGTGCATATGGTTTTGCCCCTGATTTGGTGGGAGGAACCGGTGGAGCGGTAGACAGCAACGGAGATGACCAAGTCGCCCTCTATGACGCCAACGACGTCATCGTCGATTTCTTCGGAGTCATTGGAGAAGATGGTTCCAATACTTGCCATGAATTTGAAGATGGCTATGCTTTGCGCACAACCAGCGCCCCCGACGGTGCCACATGGAATGGAGCCAATTGGACCATCTACAGTGACTTTTCAAGTGCCACAGGATGCGCAGACCACAATGCCGACCAAGAGCAAACGGCTGCAGCGATTGCCCTGCTGGTGAGCGAATGCGGCGCCAATGTGGTCTCTGAGGACAATGCCTGTGGCGTTTCCGGAGTCGTTGTAGAAGCGGGTGCGTATTTCTACGCCCCAGCGGATTTAGAAGTGGCCATTGGCGACACTGTCGTGTGGGTCAACGTTGGAGGGTCGCATGATGTGAACGGAAACATCAGCGTCTTGACTGGAGAGTCTTACGGCAATCCCGAAGCGTTCTCCTTGCCATTGGCTGCTGGCGGAACACCTGAAGCACCAACTTGTATTGGCAGCTACACGTTTACGGTTCCAGGTGTCTACAACTACGATTGTTCCGTCGGCAACCACGCTTCATTGGGCATGGTCGCAACGGTGACTGTGGGAACAGGGGGCTGCTTAGATGCCAGTGCTACGAACTACAATGCAGACGCCGATTTTGAAGACAGCTCATGCACATACCCCAGTGCAGCCACGATCAGCGACATCCAGCAGGACATGGGTGCGAACGACGACGGCACTTTTAACGGTCAAGAAGTCACCGTATCGGCCATTGTAACGGGCGTCTACGGAAGCAACACTTCCATCCAAGACGGCGAAGGACCTTGGAGCGGAATGTTCGTTTACGTGAGCGGAGGTTTGCTCGACGATTCCACACAGGTGGCGGTTGGAGACAGCGTAATGGTCACAGGTACGGTTGGAAGCTTCAGTGGCGGTACACAGTTGACTTCGGCCAGCGCGACCATCCTCAACAGCGGAAATGCCCTCCCGGCTCCAGCGGTTCTCTCTACGGCAGACGCCAATCTCGAGGAGTACGAAGGTGTGTTGTGTCAGGTCACAGGAGCCATTACCGGTGAGATCAACAACTTCGGTGAATTCACCATCGACGACGGGTCCGGCAACCACACGGTTGATGACCTGGGCTACGATGGCTACACTGAACAAGGTGCCATGCTCGGTGACAGCTACCGCGTAACGGGAGCCATCAACGGAGGTTTCGGCAACAGCATCGAGCCACGCAATGCAGACGATTTCCAAAAACTCGGTTGCACCAATCCCGCAGCAGACAACTACGATGCCGCCGCCATCATTGACGATGATGGCTGTAACGTGGTGGACGGAGCCATTGCCATTAGCACCATCCAACAAGGCCAATCCTTGGATCCTCCCGTGTTTACAGACTCGCTGGTAACCGTCAGCGGTATCGTGACGGGTGTCTATGGAAGCCTTTTCTCTGTCCAACAGGGACAGGGTGCCAACAGCGGCATGTTCGGCTTTAACCCAGAGGTAGCCCTGACCGTTGGGGACTTTGTAAGCCTGACGGGTGTGGTAGACGAATATTTCGGGCTCACCCAATTGGAAGGCGTCGATGGCAACCCCATCGCCACCAGCATTCTGAGCCAAGGCAATGCATTGCCAGATGCTGAGGTGCTCGGCACAGGCGCAGCCAATATGGAAGAATGGGAAGGTGTTCTCGTGCAATCCACAGGCGTGGTTTCTTCACCGGACCTCGGAAACGGGGAGTGGGGAATGGACGACGCTTCGGGAGAACTGCGCATTGACGACCGCGGTTGGGACCACCAAGCCACCGGCGAAGTGTTGATCAACGCACAATTCCAGGTGACGGGCCCCTTGCACTTCAGCTTTGGCAACTACAAAATGCTGCCACGTGAGGAGGCCGATGTGCTCCTCTATGGTTGCGTGCTCCCCAATGCAGACAACTACACACCGGGGTCTGACATCGACGACGGCTCATGCACGGGCAGCGAGCCTTGCAACCTGTTCTTCAGCGAGTGTGCAGAAGGTTCAGGAAACAACAAGTACCTCGAGGTATACAATCCTACAGGCAGCCCTGTGAGCCTCGCTTTGTACACCATCGCCAGTCAGTCAAACGGAGCCAACAACACCGACCCCGCTGCAGAAGAGTGGGACTTCTGGAATGACATCTTCCCAACAGGCGGTTCAATTGGAGCCGGTGAGACGTTCATGATTGTGCACCCGTCGGCCGACGCAGCGCTGCTCGACAGTGCGGATGCCACTTGGCAATACCTCTCCAATGGTGACGATGCTTTTGCTCTGATGTACAGTGCCGCAGCTTCGTTCGGAAATGGCGGAGACTGGGACTTGCTCGACGTGATTGGTGAGCCTTACGGGTTGGATCCAGGCTCTGCTTGGGATGTCGCCGGGGTGACCAACGGCACGCAAAACCACACGTTGCGCCGTAAATCGAACGTGTCGTTCGGAAATGGTGGAGATTGGATCACCAGTGCAGGCACCACCGCAGAGGACAGCGAGTGGATCGTCTTGGACAACGACTATGCCCTCGTCAACGCCTTGGAGGGATACAACAGCCATGACTTCACGGGCTTGTGCGCTACGGACTCTGAAGGGTGCACCGACCCCCTCGCATTGAATTACGACCCCAACGCCACGGTAGATGACGGCAGTTGCTTGTTCGTGCCCAACGTGACCATTCAGGAAATCAACCAAGACCTGACCACAGGCATCGTGACCACAAGTGGAATCGTGACCGGTGTTTATTTGACCGATGACGGATCATTCGGCGACCAGGCGGCATTTACGATGCAGAATGGTACAGGTGCTTTCTCCGGATACTGGGTGCGCGGATCTGATGCCACAGCAGCCTCCATTGGAAATGTCCAGGTTGGAGATGAGGTGGAAATTACCGGTACACCAGACAGCTGGTTCGGCAATGACTATTTCCCCAATCCGACCATCAATGTGATTTCATCTGGCAACCCACTTCCAGCAGCAGAGGTGCTCGCAACAGGTGATGTTAGCATGGAGGAGTGGGAAGCAGTATTGGTCACAGTGACCGCTGATTGCGATAACCCTGACCTTGGTTTTGCGGAGTGGAGCGTCAATGACGGCAGTGGTGCAGCACGTGTGAATGACAGGGCGTACGACGCCTTTGGCGCTGGTGTTGTGGAAGCAGGCCGGACCTACCGCGTGACAGCACCCACAGGGTATGCCTACGGCAACTGGAAAATTGAGCCACGTGATTCGACCGACGTGGTGCGATTGGGTTGCACCGATGCCACGTTCCCAAACTACTGGCCTTTGGCCACTGAAGACGATGGTTCTTGCGCCAATATCCCCGGATGTACGGACCCTGCCGCCGACAACTACAACCCCGATGCGACTTCCGACGATGGCAGCTGCGTGATCACGGGTTGCACCGATGACACGGCTTTGAACTATGACTCAACGGCCACAGTTGCAGACAACACGACCTGCTACTACACCTTGCCCAACATCATTGTCAACGAGATCCACTATAACCCTTGCGATAACCAAGGCGGCGACTTCGATTGGGAGTTTGTTGAGTTCTATAATGCTGGCGATGAAGCCGACATCAGCGGCTTCGAAGTGTGGTCAGCATTCTCTAACCCCACATCTTTGGCCTTTGCCATGGCCTTCCCCGAAGGCACCATCATCCCGGCCGACAGCTACTTCTTGGTTGTGCCAGGTTTGGTTGCCCAGTCCAACTACTCCGACATGGGCATCACGGTGTTCCTGATGGACAACGGCAATTGGGGCAACGGCGGTGGTACCGCTCAACTGCAGGATGCCTACGGCAACATCGTTGATGCGGTGACCTATGACGACGCGGCACCATGGCCTTCACAGGAAATCAGCGTGTTGGGCAACGTCCTCGCTGCAAGCCCTGACGGCGGTTGCGCTTCCTTGGAATTGATTCAGACCAACCTGAACAACGACGATGCTGACAATTGGCAGAACAGCTGGGTCGACAACGGAACCCCTGGTGGTCCCAACAGCTCTGCGTTCGGTTGTACCGATGGAACGGCCTGCAACTACCTCGCAACGGCGTTGTTCGACGATGGAAACTGTACTTATGATTGCCTCGGTTGTACATACGAAGCGGCGTCGAATTACAACATGGATGCCCTCATTGATGACGGTACCTGTGAATTGACCACAGCGAACCCTTGTCCAACGGACCTCAATGGAGACGGCACGACTTCGGTCAGTGACCTGTTGATCCTGCTCGGTGCGTTTGCCACCGACTGCGAGTAATTCCGCATCCAAACTGATTTGAGAAAGGCAGTGCATTCCGCACTGCCTTTCTTTTTAGTCGAACTTCCCGCTCCCCGCAGCTCGTTTTTGGGGCCTTGAATTTCTGTGATGACAAACTTGGTTGAAGTCTTGAATTTGATCGGTGCCTTGGCGCTGTTCATATACGGGATGGTGGTCATGAGCGGTTCCATACAGCGCCTGACAGGCAGCCGCATGCGGCGTGCAGTCGGAAGGGTTACCCGCAAGCCGGAGCGGGCGTATTTGGCGGGCCTGACCCTGACCGGGGTGTTGCAATCGAGCAGCGCCATTTCAGTCATCGCCGTCAGCTTCGCACAAGTGGGTTTGTTGCGCCTTTCGGAGGCTTACTTTCTCATGTTGGGGGCCAATGTGGGCACGACCGTCACGGCTTGGTTGGTGGCCCTCACCATCAGCAAGCCATCGCTCGGTGGACTGGCACTGCCCTTGTTGGCGTTCGCCTTGCCGCTCATGTTTTTCAAACGCCGCCGCACGCGGACACTGGGAGAAGCCATCATCGGGTTTTCGCTCATGTTTGTCGGATTGGGGCTGCTCAAAGAAGGTGTGCCTCCCATTACTGAGGCAGGCTTGGCTGGTTTTTTGGACTTCTTCAATGTTGGGGGCATGTGGTCCATCCTTGGGGCGGTGTTCATAGGCGTGATCGCCACCATCGCCTTGCAGAGTTCTTCTGCGGTTATGGCGCTCATTATTACCCTCGCTGCTGGCGGGGTCGTGACTGAATTCACAGGTGCTGCGGTCATTCTGGGCGCCAATATTGGGACGACTTCTACGGCCATCTTGGCGTCTCTGGTGGCCGGTAGGGAGGCGCGCAGGGTGGCCGCGGCTCACTTTCTTCTCAATGCTGTGGGTGTGGTCCTCTTTTTACCGCTGCTGCAGCCGGTATTGGATTTGGTGCGTTGGTTTTTAGAACCGGGCGGCATATTTCTCGGAGAAATCGGCATCTTTTTGGCGCTGTTCCACACCATGTTCAATGTGGTCACTACGGGCATTTTCGGCTTATTTCCGAAGCCCATCTTATGGATGGCCCGCAAGCTTGTGCCGGGAGAAGGGGTGCGGGATTTCCGTTCGCCGTTGGTCGCCGCAAGCGCGATGGATGCGCCTGAATTGCAGGTGCTGGAGGCACAACGAGAAGCGGAGCATCACCATGAATTGGGGCTCAAGATGATGCGGGAGCTGGAGACCATGATGGCACTGCTGGACCCCACAAAAAGGGACCGTTCGTCGGACCGCATCAGTGAATTGCGCAGCCTCAGTGGCCGCTATGAATCAGAGCTTAAGGCATTCTTGGAAAGGTTGGCCAGGGGCAAGATCTCAGGAGCGACATACCGTCAGGTTCAGTTTTTGCTGGAGTGGTCCACTGAAATCAGCCAGGTGGTCGAACTGTTGCACGCCTTCCTAGAGGTCCAAATTGACCGCGAGCGCAACGAGGTCTTTTTCGCCCCCAAACAACGCTCTCGTTTGGTGGCCATGTTGGGAGAGCTCGCCCTTGGAATGGAGGCCTTGGGGCCACTGAATGGACCCGTCCAGTTGGGCCTCAAGTCTGCCCGCGACCACCTCAATCGCATAGAGTTGCACCTGTCCAGCGCGAACGTGATCCGTGAGCAAATGAGGACCAAGCACCTCGAGGATGCGCGCAAAGGCCGTTACTCCGTAGAGAGTGGAATGACGTTCAATGAAATGGGCAACCTGCTGGAGGAGATGGGACTCCGCCTGAGCATCCTTTCTGCCAAGTACGAGGAGGTGTTTATGGCTTCGTCACAGCAGCGGTGAGCAAGGTGTCACTGGATTGAAGGTCCCGGTCCACGATGTGTACTGAGAACCTGAGGGTATCCCACGCCGAACTGAGATAGTACCGGGGCTCCAAGTCTACGGTGATGGTTCCGCGCTGAGTTTTATTCTGGCCCGTGGGAGAGATCAGCGGAGCCCGATAGTAAAACGGCACTTCTCCAAGGTCAGGGTTGAGTTCAATGGAGGTCCATTCCCCATCTCGAAACTCTTGATAGACACAAAATACGTTGTGATGGAAGGGGCATCCCGCGCAAAAGGCATCTGTAGTGTCGGCTTGCTCCAACCCGAAATTGCCATCTCCGTCTTCGAAGCCCAGGATCAATGTGCCCGATTCGCCCTCAGTGAGCAATTCAATCGAAGTAAGCTGAGGCTCTGGGGGAAGAGACACGGGGGTCTCGCAACCAGATGCCGCGATCAGCAACACAGCCAAGGCCGCAGCGGCTGGTCCTGACATTCTGCTTGTGCACCTGTTGCCCATGGTGGGAAATTAAGCCGCATTTTGCAGCCCATGTCAAACGGCAGGTCTCCTTTGGAAGATGTTGTGACGCCCGCGGGTTCTGCGGAGGGTGTTGCCTTGTGGCACGACATCGCTGATTTTATCGGGAATGAGGGGGGTGACGGTGACAAGGAAGCGTTCAATCGTTTGGCTTTGAGGGTGTTTCGGTTTCAATTCAAGGGGTGCCCGCTCTACAGGAAGTGGTGCGGACTCTTGGGCTGGTCGGCGGCTGATGCAGAAAGTTTGAGCCGTTGGCAGGACATTCCGGCCATGCCGGTCGAAGCGTTTCGTTGGGGCAATGTTCAAACGGATGGCATCGCAGAAAACGTGCCGCCAGTGGTTTTTCGAACCAGCGGAACCACTGGTGATCAACGCGGGG
>DDCX01000041.1:27873-61578 GCA_002336475.1 Flavobacteriales bacterium UBA1995
AGCAGTTTGGTGCACATGGTAGAGATGTTGCGTTCCGAAGGTTGGATGGAGGCCCAGGGCCAACCAAACGGCGGCTTTTTTCTGGACGATACCCACGCTTTGTTTGAGGCCATCACATCGGTCCGGGCAGCAGGCCGCACAGTGGTCTTAATTGGGGTCACTTGGGCTTTGGTGGATGCGGCCAAGGCTTGGCGCAGCTCGGGACGGCCGCCCATCACAGAGGGGGTGCATATTGCCGTGACAGGCGGCATGAAGGGCCGCCGAGAAGAATGGGTGTCGGAGCGGGTGAGAAGCGCCCTAAAGGAGGGGTTCGGGTGCCCAACAGTGGCAGGTGAATACGGCATGACCGAGCTGCTCAGCCAGGCGTGGTCACTCAAGGGTGGCCTGTATCACACCCCTCCATGGATGCGGATCCGCTTGCGACGGACCGATGATGCGCTGTCTGTGAATGCTTCTGGGTCAACGGGAGGTGTAGACGTCATAGACCTCGCCAATTTGGCGAGTTGTTCCTTTCTTTCAACGCAGGATTTAGCGCGGCCTGTGGCTTCAGAAACCGAGTATATACAGGCATTTGAGTTGTTGGGGCGGTTTGATCGGTCTGAAGTGAGGGGGTGCAATCTTCTGGTGGATTGAATCCATCCTTTGGCAGGCATCAAGTCGACACCTAGCTTCGCGCCACCATGGAATCCGCCATTGCCTTGCTGGGGTTCACGCTGGCCGCCTATTCGGTGGTTGGAAACGACAGCATCCAGACGTTGGGTACTTTTTTGACGTCCAATGAGGACAAGCCTTGGTGGTTGCTGTGGATCTATGCGGGAGGCATCATGGCCGTCGTTGTGACCATGGGATACTTCGGGCTAGGAGAGTACCTCGGAGGCCGCGGGGGAGACCTCACCTTTGGCAAGTATGCAGGCTTGTTTCAGGATCCCGACAAGCCCATTGATTTCCCGACAATTAGCATCTGGTATGTCCTGCCACCCTTGGCGTTACTTGCCATTACAAGATTGGGAATTCCGGTGAGTACCACCTTTTTGGTGTTGACCTTCTTTGCGCCCAAAGCATTGCCCAAAATGCTCATCAAGAGCCTCGGAGGCTACGGGGTTGCGTTCATTTTTGCCATTCTGGCTTTTGTGGCTTTAAGCAGGCTTACCGAGCGTTATTTCCTCCGAAATCCGATGGCAGAGGACCGTGGAATCATGCGCTCCAAACGGTTCTGGACCGTGACGCAATGGCTCGCAACAGGTTTCTTGTGGAGCCAATGGTTGACCCAAGACTTGGTCAACATCCTCGTTTATTTGGGCGACCCCGCCGATGTAGCGCTGTGGAAGTTTGTGTTTGCCTTGTTGGTCTTGGTGGGCATGCTCGGCTACATCTTTTACCAGAGGGGCGGAGAGATCCAAAAGATTGTGCGGGTAAAGACCAATACAGCAGACATTCGATCAGCCACCTTCATTGACCTCTTCTATGGACTGGTCCTGCTGACCTTCAAGTTTGATGCGTTCGGCATCGGCGCCAAGGTGCCCATGAGCACAACTTGGGTATTCCTCGGAATGTTGGCGGGACGTGAGGTGGCCCTTCGCCTGCGTTTGAATGAGCTCGACCGCACCAAGTTGTGGCCCATGGTGCTCGGCGACCTTGGAAAGGCGACCTTGGGCTTGGTCATCAGCGTGCTGCTGGTGGTCCTCCTGTATTTGGTGGAAGGACGAGAATTGGCCTCCCTATTTGGTTGAAGGGGCGTTAGCCTACTGCCCGAACCAGGTAATAGTTTTTCTTTCCGCGCTGGAGCAAGACGATGCCGCTGCCCACGCAGTCTTCGGGGCCAACAACTTTGTTTTGGTCCACCTTGTTTCGGTTGACACTCACCGAGTTTTCCTTTAGTGCACGACGGGCTTCACCACTGCTGGCGAGGAAAGGCGCATCGCCTCCTGCAAGCAGGTCAATGATGCCGATGCCTGCAGCCAAATCGTCTCTGGACACCTCCCTTTGAGGAACACCTTCAAATACGCTGAGTAGCTCGGCTTCAGGCAAGGCGCGAAGGTCGTCTTCGGTGCTCTTGCCAAACAGCAGCGCTGTTGCCGCCAATGCGGTTTGCAGGTCTTCTTCTCCGTGGATGCGACGGGTCACATCAGCGGCCAATTCCTTCTGGAGGAGGCGTGCCCCTGGATTTTCTGCATGGGCGGCCTCTATTTCTTCGATGCGCTCTTTTTCAAGCAGCGTGAAGATCCGGATGTACCGCGCAGCGTCTTCATCGGCTGCATTGATCCAATATTGATAAAACTTATAGGCACTGGTGCGCGCCTTGTCAATCCAGACGTTGCCTCCCTCGCTCTTGCCAAACTTGGTCCCGTCTGACTTGGTAATGAGGGGCGCTGTCAGCGCAAATGCATGGCCTTGACCTTTTCTCCGAATGAGTTCTGTTCCGGTGGTCATGTTGCCCCATTGGTCGCTGCCTCCCATTTGCAGCATGCAGTTCATCTCCTTCCACAGGTGGTAGAAGTCATAGCCTTGAACCAGTTGGTAACTGAATTCTGTAAAGCTCATGCCACTCTCAAGCCGGTTCTTCACAGAATCTTTGGCCATCATGTAGTTGACGGTGATGTGCTTGCCAACGTCTCGGATAAAGTCCAGGAAACCCAAGTCCTTGAACCAATCAAAGTTGTTGACCACGCGCGCTGCCGAAGGGCCTTCAAAGTCGAGGAAGCGCTCGAGCTGGGCACGTTGACAGGAAAGGTTGTGCTGCAAGGTGTCGGCGTCAAGGAATTGCCGTTCGGCAGTCTTTCCGCTGGGGTCCCCCACCATGCCAGTGGCGCCGCCTACAAGGGCGACTGGACGGTGCCCGGCGCGCTGCAGGTGAACCAACAGCATCACCGGTACAAGGTTGCCGATGTGCAGGGAGTCTGCGGTCGGGTCGAAACCAACATAGCCCGTTGTTTGCTCCTTGGCGAGCTGCTCCTCGAGGCCAGGCATAGCGTCGTGCAGAAGCCCGCGCCACTTCAATTCGGCAATGAAATCCATAGGGCGCGAAAGATACACCGCATGCACCGCGGTTTTGGTCCTTTAGAGAACCGAGACGAGGTCCTCCATTTTCATGCTGCGCGATCCCTTGAGCAATACAGTCCGGCCAGAAAACGCATCTGCCTCGAGGGCATGCCTGAGGCCGTCCATGAGGGCAAAGGTTCGGTCACCGGGCGCATGGGCAGCAAAGTCGGTTCCGACAACCCAACATTCGATGCCGCATTCTCGCGCCACATTTCGAACAAGTTGGTGCCCTTCGGCGGCATGATCACCCAACTCTTTCATGTCCCCTAGAATGGCCAATGGATGCGGGTGTTGCCCTGCTGCAAATGCCCTCAAGGTGGATTCCACAGAACTCGGGTTGGCATTGTAGCAGTCGACAATGACTGTGTTGCGCGATGTTTCAACCGTTTCACCCCGTTGGTCTACCGGCAGGAATGCCAGCAGGGCGGAATTGATGCTGGCCGGGGCGACTCCAAAATGCACGCCCACAGCAATGGCCGCCTGTATGTTTTGTAATTGATGCGCACCGTGCAGCTGGACGTTCAGTCCATCCATATCTGAATGCCATGGTCCGGGCGAATGCCCGGGTTCGCTTGTCCACTGCACGGGGGCGTCTACAGAAATTCCGTTGCGCCATGCGTGTGGAGGAGCGTCCTCAGTGCCATAAGGAACGGTCGCCAGCCCTTTGAGCGCAGCCAGGGCCATAAGGTCACCATCAGACGCATTGACCAAAGCAGTTCCCCCGTCAGAAGCCAGCCAGCGAAACAGCTCTTGCTTGCCTTTTTTGACGCCTTCAATACCTCCGAAACCTTCGAGGTGAGCGAGCCCAACGTTGGTGATCATCCCGCAGGTGGGTTGGGCAATCTGGCACAAATCCGCAATTTCACCTTGGTGATTGGCCCCCATTTCCACAAGGGCAAATTCGGTGTCCACAGGAATGGAAAGCAAGGTCAAGGGCACACCGATGTGGTTGTTCAAGTTGCCATGGGTGGCATGAACCTTCAATTCCTCGCTGAGCACGGCTTTGATGAGCTCTTTGGTTGTGGTTTTACCGTTGCTTCCTGTCAGGCCAAATACAGGGGCTTTGAACCGACGCCTGTGCTCCCGGGCCAGCTGTTGCAGCGCCACCAGACCATTTTCCACCGACACAATGCCGTCGCCATGCAGAGCAGGGTCGTCAACGACAGCAGCGATGCATCCTTTGGCTATGGCTTCGTGGGCAAACTCATTTCCATCGAATCGCTCTCCTTTCAAAGCGATATACAGCAATCCGGGACCACATTTTCTGGAGTCCGTGGTGACGCCTTTCGAGCGATCGAAGAGCGAAAGAAGTTGTTGTGGCGTTGCGCCTTCCATGGTGGCAAGAAACAGCGAACCCCGCTTGGTCCTGAGGCCAAGCGGGGTTCGGAATGAACAATGGTTGGTGCTTACTTGCCGCCAGCCATGATATTTCCTTTCGGTGAGCCTACGCGGGTCATCGCGCAGCGGAAGCCAATGGTGGCCGAGCTCTGGTCTTCTTCTAAGAAGCGGCGGGTCCCAGGAATGATCCAGTAAGCCCGGTCATTCCAGCTGCCTCCCTTGTATACACGCACGTTGTCGTTGATCAAGGAAGTGGCGCCATAGTCGTACACCAGGTCGTCGCGGTCGCTCAACTCCGTCTGATCGTAGGTAATGGAGCTCTCCAAGTCCCCGTCGAGGTAGTCAATGTTGTCTGCCACTTTATAGTTGCGGCGGTTGAGGTTTTCTTCGAGGGTGACCTGGCGGTAGCGCATTTCACCGGGCATTCCCATGATGTTTTGCGTCCAAGCCTTACGCAGGTCTGGAGCCGCAGGCGCCTCACTCTCCTCAATCAAGTCCAAGGCCTCGTCCATTTTGGTCATGGCCTCCTCGTCACGCTTCACATTCAAATCCTCGTTGGCACTTTCAATCTTGCTCTTGAGGTTGTCGATGAGGTTTTGACCTTCAGTCGTCAAGGAGTTGCCTGCAGTTTCCTCGTACTCTTCTATGTAGGCCTCAATGCTGCTGACGTCATATTGGACATAGTCCAGCTTGTCTTTGACATTGCCTTCGCTGTCCAAAAGCTTCGTGGAGAATACATTTCCCCTGAACGGGCGGAACTCCTGAGCGTCCTGATGCGTTCCGGGACGGTAAACGTCCATGACCCACTCGCTGACGTTGCCAGCCATGTTGTACAGGCCATAGTCGTTGGGAGCATAGGAATAAACAGGTGCGGTAACATCGGCGTTGTCATTCAAAGCGCCAGCCACACCCATGTAGTCACCGCGTGCACGCACAAAGTTGGCGTTGATTTCACCGTAATACTTTCCGCGGCTATCGTCGTTGCGGACATAGTGACCATCCCAAGGGTAGGTCCGACGGCTCGTGATCAATTCTTCACCGCTGTTTCCGATGAGCGACAGGGCAGCATATTCCCACTCCGCTTCAGTTGGAAGGCGGTAGTCAGGCAGCAAAATTCCATCGGTCATGGCCACGTTTCTGTAGCCAACACCATTGGGGCGAAGGTCCCGGATGCCGTCAGCTGCTTTCGCAGCCTCTTCATACTGGCCATCGAGATAGGCCTCTGTGCTAAAGAAACTGTCGTCTACCTGCCCTGTGGGGTTGTGAACGAGGAAGCCTTCGCGGACCATGATTTGCTCGTTGACCCGGTCTGTGCGCCACTTGCAGAACTCATTGGCCTGCAGCCATGAGACGCCAACAACAGGGTAGTCTCTGTATGCGGGGTGACGCAAGTAGTAGTTGACGTAAGGTTCGTTGTAAGCCCTGGGATCCCTCCACACCAAGGTGTCGGGCTTTGCGCGGTCTACAATTTCTGGAAATCCATCTCCGTAGACGCGGTCCAACCAGAACAGGTATTCGAGCCAGTAATAGTTGGTCACTTCCACCTCATCCATGTAAAATGAGCTGACCGTTACACGGCGGGGAATGTTGTCCCATGCGCCTGTGAGGTCGTCTTCGACCTGACCCATTGTAAAGGTTCCCCCCTCGACGAAAACAAGACCGGGGCCTGTTTCTTGACCGATGTAAGGGAGTTGTTGGAATCCGCCGTTCTCAGCATCGTTGTAGGCCCAGCCTGTCGAGCCAGATGCACTGCCTTGGCAGGAAGAGAACAACGCCGCCACAGCAAGTGCCGTGATCGAAGTCAGGAGGATGAAATGGAGCTTTTGCATCGCTTTCTATATGAGTTTCCTTGCAGGGAATGTATTAGAATCCCGGGCAGGGTGGGCTGCGGAATTTGATCCGTTTGGAACGGCAGTCGAAGTTCAAAGACATGCTGACTTCATGCGAACCGCCTGTGGCAGGCGTGAGGTCAGACACGGTCACATCGTAGCTGTAGCCAAACTTGATGACATCGGATTGTACTCCCAACGTAACGATAAACGCGTCGCGATATTGGGTACCGAGGATACCGCGGTACCAAATGCCACCTACGATTGGGCCTTTGCTGACATAACCACCAAAGTTGAGTTGCTGGAATTCGCCCTGCCTGCGGTAGAGGATGTTGGGGGAGATGAAAGCACTGGCATAGCGCGCATCGCCATCGAGCGGAAGCAAAGCCCCAAAGTGGGCGGTGAGCTTCATGGGCAAGCGGCTGACGCCCACTACAAGGCTTTCGTTGGGCTCATTCAAGTGGTGAGCTGCGAAACCGAAGTATACTTTTTTGCT
Source organism: Flavobacteriales bacterium UBA1995 (assembly GCA_002336475.1). GTDB lineage: Bacteria > Bacteroidota > Bacteroidia > Flavobacteriales_D > Sanyastnellaceae > UBA8752. The sequence continues at coordinate 34,576 of DDCX01000041.1, forward strand.
GAATCCAACAATGCCGGCGCTGAAGTCAACCTGACTGACTTTTCCGCCTCTTGGTTGGTCTTGCGTCTCGTAGATGAACCCTTTTCGGGGGTCAATCATGTCCCCAAAAGTCAGCTGGCTCCAGTCCAAGGCCTTCTGAAAATAAGTGGCTTCGAAACCAGCTTTAATGGAGAATTTGCGGCTAATCGCCTGCTGGTAGCTGTAGATGCCACTGATTCGGGTTGTGCTCAGCGTGCCGCGTCCAGCGCGGTCGTTCATCACAATGAAACCAAGTCCACCAGAAATACTGGGGATGTGTTGGTCATAGGCCGCTGCGGAAGTCACATAATTTCCACTCATGGCCGGCCACTGGTTTCGGTAATTCATGACGAACCGAGGACACCTTGCCGCACCTGCAAAGGCGGGGTTCAAATAGACCGGGTTTGAGTAGAATTGAGTGAATTCCGGGTCTTGGGCCGATGCTTTTTCCGGAGCAAATGTGCCAAGGCACGCCATCAAGAGCGCAATGGCCGGGAGGCCAAAAACGCGGGATGCCGCGGAGTGTAAGGGCTGTTGGAGCTTCATGGCCATGCAGTTTCCTGAGACACAAGTCTCGTGTATAAGATCGTGAAAATTACAAACTTGTGGGGATTGCCGAACATCTTTGCTTTCAAGCAACAAACAGAGCTCTTTTAGCGTTGTCCTTGCAAGCATCTTCGACCACCCCCATGACCCAAACGAAGCAGCAACAGAAACCGTTGCCTTTGATGGAAACAAAGCCATGTCACTTCCTCTTACGGTTGACCCTGGTTTTAGGTTTCTTGAGCTCCATTGTCCCCGGTGCTTTTGCGCAATTCACCTATGATTGGCCGGAGCACAGTGCGCTTTCTGAAGGCCAATGGGTGAAGCTGGCGACTGTTCGGACCGGTTTTCACAAGGTCGACGCCAACTTGATCTCCAGTCTCGGCTTGAATCCGGCAGAGGTCAACCCCGGCCAGCTCAACCTGTACGGTCACGGTGGAGATGCGCTGCCGATAGACAATGCCGAGCCCCGGCCCTTGGATTTGGTGCCGGTTCCCATCGAAATGGTGGATGATGGCGACAACCAGTTTGACGGCAACGACCACTTCATTTTTCTGGGCAACGGTCCAGAGCAGTGGGATTTCGACGGTGTCACAGGTAAATGGCGCCACGTTTTAAATCCCTGGTCAGACACAGCTTGGTATTATTTACGGGTTGACGACCCAAGCCCGGTGCGGGTGACCAATGCGCCAACCCTCAGCGGTGATGTTGACACCGTTTTGGTGGAGACCGATTTCCACTTGTTTCACGAATTGGAGCAAAGCACAATCATCCGTTCGGGACGGAACTTTTTTGGTGAAGTGTTTGACCAAAACCCAACGCACACCATTCCATTTCAGGTGCCAGATGTGGTGGCCAAGACTGCCCAGGTCGAGGTCAAACTCATGGGCAGGTCTGTGGGAGCAGTCAGCCCATACACGGTGTCCTTGGGTGACAGCAGCTGGACCATTACCCCGTCAGTTACGGGTGCTCAATCGCACACGCCGCAAGCCCAAGTTGGCAGTGGTTACTGGGATTGGTTGCCTTCGTCAGAAGTGGTTCAGGTGGGCATCAGCTTGGACGCGCAAGTGGCCGATGCCAAAGGCTGGTTGGACTACATCCGCTTGATCGGGACGCGACAAGCTTCAATGTCGGGTTCCACCCAGCAAGAGTTCATGCGCGCTGAGGCTGCATTGCCAGGACAAATTGTAGAGTGGTCCCTGGCTGAAGCGCAATCGGTTCAGCGCATTTGGGACGTCACCGATCCCCAGTCGCCCATTTCCATCCCGTTTGCGGTGGAGGGCAGCAATGCCCGGTTTAGGGTCACTTACGATGAGGTGCGGTCATTCAGGGCCGGAACGGGCTCTGGATTCTACACGCCCACTCCGATCGGCCCGGTGCAAAACACCGATGTCCACGGTATTCCTCAGGTAGACTTGGTGGTGATTACGCCTCCAGCTTTGCGCGAGGCGGCGGACAGTTTGGCGGCCATTCATTTTGCAGAAGGGTTAAGTGTTGCGGTGCTGGAGCCTTCCTTCATCTACGATTGTTTCAGTTCTGGAAGGGTTGATCCTACGGCATTCAAAATGCTCATGAAGATGCTCTATGACCGTGCTGAAGGCAATCCCACTTTGCAGCCGAGGTACTTGCAATTGTTTGGCGACGGCACCTATCTCAACCGCAACTTGCCGAGAAACGGCAACCTGCTGGTTTCGTTTCAAAGTGCCCAAAGCCACACGCCGACCCAGAGCTATGTCACCGACGATTACTTCGGCTTTCTGTCGGGCACGGCATCCGAACGTTTGACCGACACTTTGGCCATAGGCGTAGGCCGGATCCCAGCCAGCACATTGTCAGAAGCTTGGGATGCTGTAGGCAAAGTTTCTGCCTATTTAGGTGGCAATCCCGATCCCGATGGGGCGGCCTGCCTCACCGCTGGGCTGCCAGGATCTGAAGAGGGCAATCCCTATGGACCGTGGCGCAACCGGGTTTGCTTTGTGGCCGACGACTTTGACGGCAACAGCGGCGCCACTGAAACGGGACACACCGTTTACAGCATCGGCCATGCTGAAGGCCTGGAAGAAGGACATGGCGCCTTTGACCTCAAGCGGATTTTTATGGATGCCTACCCTCAAGTGGCGACACCGGGTGGAGAGCGCTATCCAGAAGTTGAAATGGCGATTGACAGGCAGGTACGCGAAGGTGCCCTGTTGATCAATTACATCGGCCATGGCGGGGAACGTGGTTGGGCGCATGAAAGGGTGCTCAACACCTCAACCATTGGTGCTTGGGACAACCTGGACCGCATGCCGTTGTTTTTCACGGCCACCTGCGAGTTGGCCCGTTTTGACGATCCCGAATTGGAGACGGCGGGGGAGATGATGGTGATGAACCCAAATGGGGGCGCGATCGCCATGATGACCACCACCCGGGTGGTGTACAGTTTTGCCAATGAGCAGCTAAATACCGCCTTTTTCGCTGTGGCCTTCGATGCACCTCCGGGAGAGCGTCAGCGGCTGGGGGACATCCTGCGCAGAACAAAAAACCACCCTTCTTCCGGGGCGTCTTCCAACAAGCGGAACTTCACTTTGCTGGGCGATGTAGCCCTCACCCTGGCCACGCCAAGCATGCAAGTCAGAACCAGTGAAGTCAATGGCGTACCCATCGACGCTTGGGCAGACACCCTCAGCGCTTTGGAGCATGTTGTGGTCAGAGGTTATGTGTCAGATGCGGGGGGCAATGTGCTGACCGATTTCAACGGTTACGTGTATCCCACCGTGTACGATCAGAAGTCTTTGGTGACCACGCTCAACAACGATGGCGGCAGCGCCGGCGTATCCTACAGCGAATGGCGCAACCGCATCCATGCGGGCGCTGTGACTGCAGAAGGCGGCGTATTTGAGTTCGAGTTCGTGGTGCCCAGGGACATATCATACGACCCCGCACCTGGACGCATCAGCTATTATGCTGTAGACGGGGACCTCGATGCCCATGGTTACACCGAAAACATTGTCATCGGGGGCGTCAATCCCGACGCCATTGAGGACAACGAGGGTCCGTCGATTGCCTTGTTCCTCAATGACAGCAGCTTCATCAATGGGGGGACGACAGATTCCAAGCCCGTGTTGCTGGCCTATTTACAGGATGATCAAGGCTTGAATACCGTGGGCAATGGGATCGGGCACGACCTCAAAATGGTGTTGGATGGTGGCAATGGTGAGGTACTCAATGAGTATTATCAAAGTGACTTGAATACCTATCAAAGCGGCCGGGTCGTTTTTCCCATGAGCGGCATTGATGCAGGCGTTCACCAGATGGAACTCAAGGCATGGGACGTGCACAACAACAGTGCAACGGCGGTTCTGGATTTCGTGGTTGTAGAGGAATTGGAAGTGTTTTTAGAGGGGCTCGTGAACTACCCCAATCCCATGAATGGCGCGGGTACCACGTTTAGATTTGACCACAACCAAGCCTGTGTTTCTTTGGATTTACGCCTGTCCATATACGATGGAAGAGGAAACGCCGTTTGGAACGGTGAGCAGACGATGACACCCAATGGATACAGGGTTGATGGTTGGCATTGGGATGGGCGCACCGCACAAGGAAGCCCCCTCGACGCAGGCCTTTACGTGTATCGCTTGGACGTTGCAACGCCCGAGGGGCGTGAAGCATCCAAAACAGGCCGTCTGGTTCTGCTCGACTGAACCATTTATCCGCACAAGCACACTATTTTCGCGCCAATCCCATGGATTTACGGAAATTCCTCCCTCTCATGGCCTTTGCCTTTTTGGCAACGTTTGCGACACCCTCGCTGCTTCAGGCCCAACTGACCCAGGTAGAGACTGCAGAACAGCTGCAGCTCAATACCATCACGACTGCCGTTCCTTTTTTGATGATTGCTCCTGACAGCAGGAGTGGCGCATTGGGGGATGCAGGCGTAGCGTTGTCTCCTGATGGTGCAGCGATGGCCTGGAACCCTGCCCGCATGGCTTTTACCGACCAAACGTTTGAGGCGCATCTCGGCTATGCGCCTTGGTTGCGCCAACTGGTGGACGACATGTCGTTGGCCTATCTCAGTGGAACGCGAAAGCTCAACAAGCGGCAAGCCATGGGCATGGCCCTTCGCTATTTTTCACTGGGTAACATCACTTTTACCGATGTGAATGGCACCGCCATTCGGGATTTCAGCCCGAATGAATTTTCGTTTGACTTTGGATTTTCTCAGAAGTTCGGAGACAATTTTAGTGGTGGATTCACAGCGCGTTACATTCACTCAAACCTGACAGGAGGCACCAATATTTTGGGTGCCGACAGCCGCCCAGGGCGGTCTGTTGCGGTAGACGTTGGCGTGTTCCATTCCAATGACAACGTCAAGTTTGGCGACCGCGATGGCCGCATGAATTGGGGGGTGTGTATCTCCAACGTCGGCGCCAAGATGAGCTACACTGAAACGGCTGAACGGGATTTCATCCCGACCAACCTGAAGTCCGGCGTTGCGGCGACGGTGTTTCTCGACGACTACAACAACCTGACGTTTACGCTCGATGCCAACAAACTGCTCGTCCCTACGGCACCGGCCTACGGTGAAGGCGACGATGATGACCTGATCGTCAGTGGTTTTGACCCCAATGTCGGTGTGGCTTCGGGCATTCTCCAGAGTTTCTATGATGCCCCGGGCATCGTTGAGCGCCAGGGAGACGGCTCTTACCTGATCCAACCGGGCAGCGTCCTGCGCGAGGAGTTGCGCGAAGTCAATCTCGGAGGTGGCATTGAGTACGATTACAATGGAGTTTTCGCTGTCCGAGGTGGCTATTTCTATGAGCACTTCACAAAAGGCAACAGGCAATTCATCACCTTGGGTGCGGGCATCAAGTACACGGTGTTGGACATCGACTTGAGCTATCTCATTGCGACCACCCAGCAGAATCCGTTGGCCAATACCCTGCGGTTTTCCCTGAGGTTGGCGTTTGATGACGTCGTGGGAGGCAGCAACGACGATCCTGCCAACTTCTGATCCTGTCCACATGGATCTGCGCATCGGCTACGGATATGACGTTCATCAACTGGCCGAGGGCGAAGACTTGTGGTTGGGAGGCATATTGGTCCCCAGTGATTTCGGTGCTGTCGGCCACAGCGATGCTGACGTCTTGCTCCACGTCATTTGTGATGCGCTTTTTGGGGCGCGTGCAATGGGAGACATCGGCGCACATTTTCCCGATACTGATCCGGCCTACAAAGGCATTGACAGCAAGCTGCTGCTGCGTGAAACGGTTTCAAAAGTCTGCACCGAAGGGTGGGGTGTGGTCAATGTTGACGCCACCATTTGCCTCGAAAAACCAAAGTTGCGTCCCCACATTGACGATATGCGGCGTTGCATCTCTGGTCTGCTGAACATCAACGAGAATCGTGTGGGTGTGAAGGCCACGACCACCGAGCGTCTGGGCTTTGTTGGAACGGGGAAGGGCATCAGTGCACATGCGGTGGTGTTGTTAAGCCGTTGAGGTGCCTGTTCACCGAGGTTGCAAGACTATATTTGTCTCTTGCAATTTGGGCATCATGACGACCACTACGCCTGCCAAGAAGACATCTTCCCGCAGTAAAGCCGCCTCCAAGAAGGCAACAAAGCCAGCCTTTACAAAGGCTACGTATGTAAAATGGCACCGCGAAATGCTGCTGATGCGCCGTTTCGAAGAACGCTGCGGCCACCTCTATATCCAGCAGAAATTCGGTGGTTTTTGCCACTTGTACATCGGACAGGAAGCGATACTTGCAGGCATGGTGAAGGCCATCAAGCCAAGCGATCGCGTGATCACCGCATACCGGGACCACGCCCATCCGCTGGTGTTGGGGACGGATCCAAAAGTGGTCATGGCCGAGCTCTACGGAAAGAGAACAGGCTCTAGCAAGGGAAAAGGAGGATCCATGCACATGTTCGACAAGGAGCGGAACCTCTTTGGAGGCCACGGCATCGTTGGGGGACAGATTGGTTTGGGCGCTGGCATCGCCTTTGCCGATAAGTACCGCAAGGAAGACCATGTGACGGTGTGTTTCTTCGGAGACGGAGCTGCCCGCCAAGGCATGCTGCACGAGACCTTTAACATGGCGATGACGTGGAAGCTTCCGGTGATTTACGTGGTGGAGAACAACAAGTACGCCATGGGCACCTCTGTGGAACGGACCACCAACGTCACGGACCTTGCCAAGTTGGGTGCTTCCTATGAAATGCCGGCCGAGTCTGTCGATGGCATGTCACCTGAAGCTGTAGCAGAAGCCATGAAGCGGGCCGCTGACCATTGCCGCAAAGGCGATGGGCCTTACCTCCTTGACATCCAAACCTATCGCTACAAAGGTCACTCGATGAGCGACCCCCAGAAATACCGCACAAAGGATGAGGTTGCTGAATTCCAGCAGCGTGACCCCATTCAGCATTGCGCCAAGGTGCTCCAAGACAACAAGTGGATGACGGAAGCCCAGCTCAAAGAGGTGGACAAGGAAATCAAAGCCATTGTGGAGGAGGCGATTAAATTTGCCGAAGAGAGTCCGCTTCCAGAAAAGCACGAGCTTTATGAGGACGTGTATGTCACTCCGGACTATCCATTTGTAAAAGACTGACTCTAGCTGACATGGCAGAAATCGTACGCATGCCCAAACTCAGTGATACCATGACCGAAGGCGTCGTGGCTGAGTGGCATAAGAAAGTGGGTGACCAGGTTGAGTCCGGCGAAGTGCTCGCCGAAATTGAGACGGACAAGGCCACCATGGAGTTCGAATCTTTCCAGGACGGTGTGCTGTTGCACATTGGAGTGGACAAAGGAGCTACAGCGGCCGTTGACAGCATTTTGGCCATCCTTGGGGAGGCCGGAGAAGATGTGGCAGGTTTGCTTGCTGCAGATGCAGAAGGACCAGCAGAAGCGGAAGCTCCTGCTCCAACGCCCGCTCCTGCGCCTGCTCCTGTTGCGCCAGCACCGGCTCCAGCACCCGCCCCTGCGGCAGTGGCTGCTCCCGTTGCCGCTCCAGCAGTACCCCTACCTTCTTCCAATGGGAAAATCAAGGCTTCGCCGCTTGCCGCCCGTTTGGCTGCAGAGCGCAGCATTGACCTTGGCCGAGTGACCGGAACAGGAGAAGGGGGCCGCATTGTCAAGCGCGACATTGAAGCATACGTCCCTGCTCCAGCCGCAGGCCTCGGAGCCGTGGAGTCTTCCACAGACACTCCGGTTTCGCAAATGCGCAAAACCATTGCGCGCAGATTGGCAGAGTCCAAGTTCACAGCGCCCCACTTTTACCTCAAGCTGTCCGTTGAAATGGACGCCGCTGTCGAGGCACGCAAGGCCATCAATGCCCAGGAGGGTGTCAAAGTGAGCTTCAACGACATGGTTGTGAAGGCCGTTTCGCTGGCCTTGAAGAAGCACCCAGCCGTCAACAGCGCTTGGATGGACACTTACATCCGCACCAACGACCATGTGCACATTGGTGTCGCTGTAGCCGTTGAGGATGGCCTGCTTGTGCCAGTAGTGCGCCACGCAGACCGAAAGTCCCTCACAGAAATTGGGGCCGAAGTCAAAGATTTAGCAGGAAAGGCGCGCGACAAGAAGCTCCAGCCCAGCGATTGGGAAGGGAACACCTTTACGATCTCCAACCTCGGCATGTTTGGCATTGAGGACTTCACAGCCATCATCAACCCGCCAGATGCTTGCATCTTGGCAGTGGGCGGTATTGCCGATGTTCCTGTGGTCCGGGATGGTGCCGTGGTCCCAGGTAAGGTGATGAAGCTCACGTTGAGTTGTGATCACCGCGCAGTAGATGGAGCGACAGGTGCAGCCTTCCTTCAAGAGGTCAAGTCTCTGCTGGAGCACCCTGTCCGCATGCTGGCCTAATTTCCGGCCAGAATGCCGGAACCGCTCAGCGCCGCTACCCCCATCGAATTCCTCAAGGGAATCGGTCCGAAACGGGCGGAGGCGCTGGTAGAGGATCTTGGCATCAGGACTTGCGGTGACCTTCTGTTTCATCTGCCTTTTAGATACGAGGACAGGACCAAGTTCCACCGGGTATCCGAGGCTGTGCCGGGTCCGGTGCAGTTGCAGCTACGCGGCATCATTCGGACCTCCAATGAGGTCAAGCAAAAACGCGGAAGCCGCCTAGAGGCTGAATTTGTTGACGAGCACGGTGATGCCCTGTCTTTGGTGTGGTTCAAGGGTGTCAAATGGGTGGCCCGCAACCTGCCCATAGGCAAGCCTTGTGTAGTGTGGGGTCGGGTTTCGGAATTCAAGGGGGCCCGCAACATGGCCCATCCCGAAGTGCTAACTCTGCAGGAGGTCAAGTCTGCCTCAGCCCTGCATCCTGTCTATGGGTCGACCGAGCGGTTGGGTCGGTTTGGTCTTCATTCCAACGGCCTCGGCCAGGCTGTGGTCAGGTTGATGGGGATGTTGAGGGATGCCCATGGGCCACAATGGATGGAAGAGACCTTGCCCGAGGAGGTGTTAAAGTTGAGGGGCATGCCAGGTCTGGCTCCGGCGCTGGAGCATGTGCACCGGCCCGCCGACGCGAATGCAGAAAGGCTGGGCCGTTTCCGCCTCAAATTCGAGGAATTTCTTTTTCTACAGCTGCTTTTGGTGCAACACCGGAACCAACAGACCGTCCAACAGCGTGGGGCTGTTTTTGGTACTGTGGGGGAGATGTTCAACCGCTTCTATTCGGAGCACATACCCTTTGAGCTTACCGGAGCCCAAAAGCGGGTCATTCGGGAAATCCGCGAGGACACGCGCAATGGGCTTCACATGAACCGATTGTTGCAGGGGGATGTGGGCAGTGGCAAAACGATGGTGGCGCTCCTGACGGCCCTGATCGCCATAGACAATGGGTGCCAAGTGTGCATCATGGCGCCTACAGAGATCTTGGCCCAGCAGCACTTTGAAGGGTTCCGAGAGATGTTGGGCGATCTCCCGATTCGGGTTGAGCTGCTGACCGGCTCGGTCAAAAAGGCCGATCGGAAGCCCATCTTGTCGGGACTCGTAGAGGGGACAGTCAACCTGCTTATCGGCACACACGCGGTGTTGGAACCGGCGGTTGAATTTCAAAATTTGGGGCTGGTGGTGATCGATGAGCAGCACAGGTTTGGGGTGGCACAAAGGGCGCGGTTGTGGGCCAAAGCCGCCATACCACCGCACATCCTTGTGATGACAGCCACACCCATCCCAAGGACGTTGAGCATGACCGTTTATGGGGACCTCGATGTGAGTGTCATCGACGAGCTGCCTCCCGGCCGAAAGCCCATTCGCACTGTGCACAGGACCGATGCCCAGCGTTTGGGGGTCTTCGGTTTTATGAGGGATCAAATCGCACAAGGCCGACAGGTTTATGTGGTGTATCCCTTGATCGAAGAGTCATCGCAGCTTGATTACAAGGACTTGATGGACGGCTATGAAAGCCTTACCCGACATTTTCCACCGCCTGAGTTCCGTTTGAGCATTGTCCACGGGCGCATGAAGGCCGAAGACAAAGACGCGGAAATGCGGAGGTTCGCAGAAGGGACCACACAAATCATGGTGGCCACAACGGTAATCGAGGTGGGGGTCAACGTTCCCAATGCATCTGTAATGGTCATTGAAAGTGCGGAACGGTTTGGGCTGAGTCAGTTGCACCAGTTGCGAGGGCGGGTCGGCCGAGGAGCGGCTCAGAGCTTTTGCATTTTGATGAGCGACAAGGAATTGGGAAAGGAAGCCCGCCGCCGACTCGAGACCATGTGCCGGACGCAGGACGGATTTGAAATCGCAGAAGTTGACTTAGAACTCCGGGGGCCAGGCGATCTCATGGGGACAAAGCAGAGCGGAGTGCTTGACTTAAAGGTGGCTGACCTTGTCAAGGACCGCGCCCTGTTGGAGGATGCCCGCGATGTGGCCCGGCGCATCTTAAAGCAGGACCCTGAGCTGAACCGCCCGGTTCATGCCCTGCTGCGGTCTGGGGTAGAGAGACTCAGGGCATCAAGGCCCGACTGGAGCCGCATTTCCTAACCCGTGAGGGCGGGCTGTTCTGCAGCGTTGGTGTCTGCATCCATTGTAGGAATGGGGAAATTCTCATCGGGGTGCCGTTCAATGCTCAGGTCAGGCGCATAAATTGGCCCCAATGAACGCGGGTGGAACAACTTTTTGGATGGCCTTGGTGGTGGCCTTGTGCCTTGCTGGCGGCAGCACTTGGGCTTTTTTATCTGGAAAAAAGGCACCGGCTCAGACCGCAATGGACCGCGCGCCCATTGCTTTAGAGGAAACAGCTGACATACCTGCAGGCGTCGTCCAATCGGATGCGGAAGTGCCCTCAGCAGATGAGGATGTGGAGGCAGACGTCACCTTTAGTTTTGCCAATGAGGTTGTAAGGTTTGAAGATGACGTCTACCTGGAACAGGACGACCTCTTCATGGTCACCTGCCGCAACCCTGCGGGAGATCGAATGTGGGACTACGAAATGGATGCCCCTTTGATTACTGGCGTTCGGCCCGATGCCAATGACGATGGCCCCCGAGAGTTTCTCTTGGTGGACGCTCGGCAAGGGGTTGGACTCGACCCTGAAGGAAGGCCGATTACAGGTTTCAACTTCAAGCCTTCAGAAGCCATTACCAGCTTCGCTATGGTGGATTATGAGGGCGATGGCCGAGAACGGTATTTGTTTGGATTGGCCGATGGCCGCATTCTGAACTACCGCAATTTGGGGGAGCTAACGCCGGGATGGAAGCACTCTTCGAAAGGCAGAGGGGTACAGGCCATTGCACATTTGCGCGCTGGACGGAAGGACTACATCTGCACCGTCGATGAAGGCGGAGTTGTCATGCTGCTCAAGCGAAACGGTCAGCGCAGGGTGCGGACTCCGGTCCAATTGCACCAGGTTGCTGGAAGCCGCGCTGTGGCCTTTAATGTTCGCGCAGACATCGGATCGAGTACCATCATCTCTCGAGATGCGGAGGGTGCCGCACAGTCCAGAAGTTTTGGAGACGGGATTGCCCGTCCTGCATCTGCGTCTGAGCAGCAATTGTTAGAAGCAGCCGAGGGCCGAATCTACATGGAAGAATGAGCGTTTAGCCTTGCAGGATGGCACGTGAAATCACGATGCGCTGCACTTCACTCGTGCCTTCGTAGATCTGGGTGATTTTGGAGTCCCGCATGAGCCTTTCTACATGGTACTCCTTCACAAACCCGTAACCCCCGTGGATTTGAACGGCTTGGTCTGAGGCCCGCCCCGCCACTTCAGAAGCGTAGAGCTTGGCCATAGAGCTGGCGAGGTCATAATCCTCTCCCTGGTCCTTGAGCCATGCCGCCTTTAAACAGAGCATGCGCGCTGCTTCTACTTCTGTGGCCATGTCGGCCAGTTTGAATGCTATGGCCTGGTGCTTGTGAATTTCCTTGCCAAATGCCTTGCGCTCTTTAGAGTAAGCCAGCGCGAATTCCAAAGAGCCAGATGCAATGCCCAAAGCTTGAGCGGCGATGCCAATGCGTCCGCCGGCCAAGGTTTTCATGGCGAATTTGAAACCAAATCCATCTTCGCCAAGTCGGTTGGCTTTTGGCACTTTGACGTCTTGAAACATCAGGGTGTGCGTGTCGCTGCCACGGATGCCCATCTTGTCTTCTTTGGCACCGACCGTAAAGCCCTCCATACTCCGCTCTACAATGAGGCAATTGATGCCGCGGTGTCCTTTGTCAGCGTCGGTTTGGGCAATGACCAGGTAGGTGCTAGCAGAACCGCCGTTTGTGATCCAGTTTTTGGTGCCGTTCAACAGATAATGGTCACCCATATCTATGGCGGTCGTGCGTTGACTCGTGGCATCACTGCCCGCCTCGGGCTCGCTCAAACAGAAGGCGCCAATTTTTTCGCCTCGGGCCAATGGCGCGAGGTATTTCTCCTTTTGTTCTTCGGTACCATACTCCTCCAATCCCCAACAAACCAATGAGTTGTTGACCGACACACAGACTGAGGCTGAGGCGTCGATTTTGGAAAGCTCTTCCATGGCGAGGACGTAGCTTACGGTGTCCATGCCGCTCCCACCATATTTGGGGTCCACCATCATCCCCATAAAGCCCAGCTCACCGAGCTGTTTGACTTCCTCAGCAGGAAAACGTTGGGCATTGTCCCGCTCTATAACGCCTGGTTTCAGGACGTTTTGGGCGAAATCACGTGCGGCATCACGTACCGCTTTCTGTTCTTCAGAGAGTTCCAGGATCATTGCAGGGAGGCTCGTTATTTCCGTGGGCAAAGATAGCCCATACCCCTTGCTGCGCCGCGCTCATGGCTGAATCGACCTTGGTGATCGGAACAATGTCGGGGACATCATGCGATGGGTTCGATGCTGCCTTGTGCCGAATCGGCAATGACAGCGGGGACGTAGAGTTGCTGGAAGTCAGGCAGATGGACTACCCTTTGCGTTGGGTAAAGGTCTTGCGGAACCTCGGCGAATGTGCCCCTAAAGAGGCTTCGGAAATCGAGGTTGAATGGTCGGCTTGGGTCTTGAATGCCCTGGAGGGCTGCCTCAAGGATTGGGAAGGCAAATACGGTTCGCCTGCGCTCATGGGCTTCAGTGGCCATACTTGGTTCCACGAACCGAACGGACGGGGTACATCTGCCATTGGGGATGCGCAAATGATGGCCGATGCCTTGGGGATTCCAGTAGTCGCGGATTACCGCTCAGCCGATGTTGCTGCGGGAGGTCAAGGCGCTCCTTTGGTCCCCTTGTTTGATGCCCATGCCTTTGGTGTATATGGATGCTGCATCAACCTTGGAGGCATAGCCAATGCAACGGTCCTGCCGCCTGAATCGGTGCAGGTGCGCGCATGGGATGTGGTGGGGTGCAACCTGCTCCTAAACCGTCAAGCAGGCCGGTTGGGTATGGAGTACGATGCCGATGGAGGGGCTGCGTCACGGGGTCGATTGGATGCAGCGGCCAAAACCAAGCTGGACCAATGGGCTTATCTGCAGACAGCCCCACCAAAGTCACTGGCCGCAGAGGACTTGATGGAATTGCATGACATTCTCGATGACATAGCCCTGCCTGAAGACGCCTTGTGCACTGCAGTAGAGTGGATCGCAGAGGCCATGGTGCGGTCTTTGAAGTTGAGTCCCTTAGGCGGTCGTGTCCTCCTCACGGGAGGAGGCGCCCATCATGGGGTGCTGGTCCATCGCATTGCCCACCACATGCCACAGGGATGGACCATCGAAGTCCCCGATCGATCGTGGGTTGATGGCAAAGAAGCGGCGGCATTTGCATGGCTTGCGTGGCGAACGATGCAGGGGCTCCCGACTTCATTGGCCTCTGTGACTGGAGCCAAGTCAGACATTTGTGGAGGCAGGGTCTTCGGTACCTTCGCAAGACAACAGAAGGAACGAGACCTTCGTGGAATTGAATGATGAAAGAACTGCTCGAACGCTACAGCCAAAGGCCTCCGGAAATCGTTTTTGAATGGTCTGATTCTGAAACAGAGGCCCGTGGTTGGGTCGTGATTAACAGTTTGCGTGGGGGCGCTGCTGGTGGCGGAACGCGCATGCGCAAAGGCCTGGACAAAGGAGAAGTGATTTCCCTCGCCAAAACCATGGAGATCAAGTTCACCGTCAGTGGACCTCAAATCGGAGGGGCTAAAAGCGGCATCAACTTCGACCCGAGCGACCCCCGAAAAGAGGGGGTGCTGCGCCGATGGTACAAAGCTGTTACACCTCTGCTCAAGCACTATTACGGGACAGGAGGCGACTTGAACGTCGATGCTGGCAAGGAAGTCATTCCCATGACGGAGGCCTGTGGAGTTTGGCACCCTCAGGAGGGCGTCTTTAACGGGCACTTTAAGCCCAACGAAGCCCAGAAAGTCCGCCGCATTGGACACTTGCGTCAAGGCGTGAGTCAGGTGGTCGAAGACTCCGATTTTCTGCCCGACGGAGGTGGAGTTCGGTTCCGCGTAGCGGATTTGATCACGGGGTATGGCGTGGCAGAATCGGTCCGTCATTTCTACAGCCTTTACGGCGGCGAGGTCAAAGGCAAACGGGTCTTGATTCAAGGCTGGGGAAACGTTGGGGCTGCGGCCGCTTTGTACCTCGCGAAGCAAGGGGCAGTAATCACGGGCATCATTGACCGCGCCGGGGGAATCCTCCAGCCGGCGGGCATGGGGTTGGATGAGGTTCGGTCGCTGTTTCTCGCCAAAGAAGGCAACGCCCTGATTGCCGATAAGCTGACGCCTTTTGAGGACGTTCAAGCCGCCATTTGGGACGTAGGTGCGGAGGTGTTTTTGCCCTGTGCGGCCTCCCGATTGGTAACCCAAGACCAGCTCGACCGGATGCTCCAGTCAGGACTCGAGGTCATTTCTGCCGGTGCCAATGTCCCCTTCGCAGACCAGGAGATTTTCCATGGTCCCATCGCTGAAAAAGCGGACCACAGTTGTGCCGTCATTCCCGATTTCATCGCCAATTGTGGCATGGCTCGGGTGTTTGCTTATTTGATGGGGGATGGACAGGTGAGCCTGTCCGACGCCGCCATTTTTGGCGATACATCTGATTGCATTCGTTCGGCCATGGAGCGCTGCCATGCGCGGAATCCTGAAAATCAAGGACTTTCGGCTACAGCCATGTCCATCGCCCTAGAACAACTGGTCTAATTCACAGATTTATTCAATATGGCCACCATTCTCATTGTCATTTTCGTTGTTGGATACCTGTTCATTGCGCTGGAGCACAACCTGCACATAGACAAAGCGGCCAGTGCATTGATCACCGGGACACTTTGCTGGGCCGTTCTGGTGCTGGGCTGGCATGAAGCCCCTGCGCACCTTGTAGAGGCCTATCAGGCTTTTGACCATGGTGATGGTGGACATGGCACCCTCAAGGTGTTCTTTGAGCACAGGCTGCTGCACCACATGGAAGAAATCGCCAGCATTCTGTTCTTTTTGCTGGGGGCCATGACGATTGTTGAGCTTGTGGATGCCCACAACGGATTTGCGGTGATCACCGACAAGATCACCACCCGAAAAAAGGGGCGTTTGCTGTGGATCATTGGAATCCTCACCTTCTTTTTCTCTGCAGCGCTGGACAACCTCACGACATCCATTGTCATGATCTCTCTGTTGCGCAAGTTGATTGCCGACAAGCCCACGCGATGGCTTTATGCCGGCGCGGTCATCATATGTGCGAATGCGGGCGGCGCTTGGTCCCCCATTGGAGACGTGACGACCACCATGCTTTGGATCGGGGGACAGTTGACCACTCCGGTCATTGTAGCCAACCTCATTCTTCCCAGCATCGTCTGCATGGTGGTGCCCCTCACCATCATGTCCATTCGGATGAAAGGGGAGGTCGAACGCCCCAAGTTGCTGGATCCCGATGAGGCATCCGATCCCACTTCAAAGGGAGAGCGCAACCTGATTTTTGCCATGGGCGTCAGCGGATTGCTGTTCGTTCCCATTTTTAAGACGGTCACACATCTGCCTCCATTTATGGGGATGATGATGTCACTGGGCGTCTTGTGGTTGACCACTGAGGTGTTGCACCGGTCCAAAAACGAACAGGAGCGCAAGACCCTGAGTGTGGTGGGCGTTTTGCGCAAAATCGACACGGCTTCAGTCATGTTTTTCCTGGGCATTTTGCTGGCTGTAGCGGCATTGCAAGAGGCGGGACATTTGATCCTGACTGCGGATTGGTTGCGCGAATCTTTAGGCGATGTGTACCTCATTAATGTCGCCATTGGCTTGTTGTCCGCCATCGTGGACAATGTGCCGCTTGTAGCGGCGAGCATGGGGATGTATCCCATCGCTGACCCAGGTGCCACAGAATGGTTGGGTTATTTCGTCCAGGATGGTTTGTTCTGGCAGTTCCTCGCTTATTGCGCAGGAACAGGCGGTAGCGCGCTGATCATCGGAAGTGCAGCGGGGGTAGCTGTGATGGGACTGGAAAAGATTGATTTCGTCTGGTACCTCAAGCGGATGAGCCTTTTGGCCATTGCTGGATACCTCGCAGGAGCGGGCGTGTACTGGCTCATGTTTGGGCTGGGCGCCTGAACGGGCAGGTGTGAACACTGGCACGGGGGAAACCCACCGCAGCAATCTGGGGTGAGGCATACGGAAACCGCGACCTTCGGCGTTGGACTTCAAGCCCACGTCATGATCGCTACCCACATTCCCTCCTTCGTCCTGATGCGCATCCAGGACTTGACCCTCGGTGGTACAACCGTCCAAGACCCCGGATCCGGAACAGATGCTGCAGCCGCTGCCGGTGAGGTCGTTACCCGCGATGTCTCCATCATGGAGCTGCTTATTTCCGGTGGTTGGTACATCATGCTGCCGCTGGCCATCATGAGTTTCATCGCGCTGTTCATCTTCTTTGAAAGGTCGATGGCGATCCGCAAGGCGGCCAAGGAAGACAAGGATTTCATGGCCAAACTCAAGGATTACCTGTCTGCGGGAAACTTGGATTCAGCCCGCAACCTCTGCGAGCAAAGTGGAACCCCCATTGCACGGATGCTGCACAAAGGCATTGCCCGCATCGGCAAACCGCTCAAGGACATTTCGACCAGCATCGAAAACGTGGGCAAGCTTGAGATTTACAGCATGGAGCGCAACCTGAGCACACTGGCGACCATTGCAGGTGCTGCCCCCATGATCGGTTTCTTGGGAACGGTCATCGGCATGGTGAACGTCTTTTTGGACATGGAGAGCGCCGGCATGGTGCGTGTAGACGACATTTCTTCCGGCACCAAGCAAGCCATGATCACGACCATTGTGGGCCTCATCGTGGGCATCATCGCCTACATGGCGTACAACCACTTGGTCAGCCGCGTGAGCAAGGTGATCCATATGATGGAGGCCAGCTCGCTGGAGTTCATTGACATTCTCGAGGAACCCGCGCGCTGATGAACCTATCACAGCGCAATCAAGTGCAGTCCGGGGGCAACATGTCCTCGATGACGGACCTCGTGTTCCTCCTGCTCATCTTTTTCATCATCCTGTCGACGTTGGTGTCCAATGGAGTCAATGTAGACCTGCCCCAGAGCAAAGGCACCAGCAGTGCGAGCTCGAGGCTGACGGTGTCCATCAAGCCCGATGGCAGTTATTACCTCAACGGTGTAGCGATTGCGCGGGCTGACATTGAGCCGGCCTTGATGGTCAAGTTTTCTGATCAGGCCGACCCCGTGTTGTATTTGCAGGTGGACCAAGCCGTCCCCACGGGTCAGACCGTCGAAGTGATCGGACTCGCCAAGGCCAATGACTGGAAGGTCATGCTCGGGGCACAACCCCCCCGTTAAAACCCGCGATGTCAGGATTTGATTGGAACCGCCATCAGGAAGACCTGGAACGCAAGGAGCGCCGCCGCGCTGCTGTGCTGTCTCTGGTGACGTATGCTGCCATCGTGGCTGCGTGCTTCTTCTTTGTGGCCTTCCAAAAAGTCACACCTCCTCCGGGCGAGCAATTCGTGGCGGTGGGAATGGCGGATTTCGGCAACGTCGAGGAGGCCGGTGGAGACCGCGAATCGGAGGTGCCTTCAGAGCAAGTAGAGGAGGTGGTGGAACAGGAGGTCAGTGAGTCTACCGCAGAAGAGGTCGCCCCTGTGGAAACCATAGAGACCCAAGAGGTGAGCGAAGTCGATGTGCCCACACAAGAAGAGCCCGTGGAGACCCCCACTGAGGTCGAGGATCCTGACCCTGAGATTTCCGACGACCTCTCCAATGCGTTGAATCAAATGTTCAGCAACTCGGGCGGTGGCGGATCAGAAGGCCAACAACAGGGCACAGGAAACAGCGGGGCTGAAGATGGCCAAATCGAAGGAACCGGTGTGGTTTCAGGTGAATTTGGGGACAGCTTTTTGGAAGGTGGCACCATGGTAGGGGAGCCCAACCTCGATCGCAAACCCGATGAAGAGGGGGTGGTGCGAATGAAGATTTATGTGGACAAGTCGGGTGCCGTGACCGATGCCCGGTTCGATGCGGCCAACAGCACCACATCGAGCAGCAGATTGGTGGCGCTGGCCAAGGAGGCGGCGATGACGGCCAAGTTCAGCAGCCACCCGACCAAGCCTACGCGCATCGGTTGGATACAATTCAATTTCGAATTGCAGTAAGGCCCAAGGCCAGAAGATGGCGGGTTTGAAGCCACAAGTTTGAAGCCATGGAATACGATGAGGTGATCGATTGGTTGTACCAACAGCTTCCCATGTTTCAGCGGACAGGCCCGGTGCGTTACCGGATTGACCTGGCCAAAACCCATGCGTTATGTGCTGCCCTTGGGCATCCTGAGCGGGACCTGAACGTGGTCCACATCGCCGGGACCAATGGCAAGGGTTCGGTCAGCCATGCTGTCGCAGCGGCCTTGACCGCCAGAGGCCAGAGCGTCGGCCTGTATACATCGCCCCATTTGACGGACCCAAGGGAGCGGATTCGGGTCAATGGCACCTTGATTTCAAAGCAGGAATTCACGGGTTTTGTCACGGAGCACCAGTCGATTTGGGAGGCCCACGTGCCGAGTTTTTTCGAGCTCATGTTTGTGATGGCACTCTCCCATTTCAGAAGCAAGGCAGTGGACATGGTCGTCTTGGAAACTGGAATGGGAGGGAGGCTGGACTCGACCAACATTTTTCCCGCACCTCTGGTCACGGCCATCACTTCCATCGGCTTGGACCACCAGCAGTTTTTGGGGCCTGACATACGCTCCATTGCCGGAGAAAAAGCAGGCATCCTCAAAGAAGGCATCCCTTGTGTTCTGGGTGTTTTGCCCCCTGAGGCCCGTTCCGTCATTCTGGAGCGTTCGTTGCGGTTCGGGGCAGAAGTCTATGATGGGATGCCGGGTTTGGGGGCAGAGGAGGGCCCAGAATGGCTCCTGCGCAACACCTCGGTAGCCCGGCGAATATTGGACTTGCTCGGGCCCAAGGACAGCGATGAAGCCGTTTTGCGCGGCGGACCTGCGGCATGGGGATTGAGGGGCCGCTGGCACCGTTGGAGTTCAGAAATCGTGCTGGATTGTGCCCACAACGTCGAGGGCCTCACGGCCACAGGAAAGGCACTGGCGGCCATGAATCAGCCGTTGCGCATTGTTTACGGCACCGTGGCAGACAAAGACGTACCGGAGGCATTGGGCTGCCTTCCACCGGCAGTGCAGCATTACTGGTGTGCTGCAGATGTTCCAAGGGCCTTGGCCGCAGAAGAGTTGAGCCACAAAGCGGCCGGTGAGGGCCGCTCAGGGTTGGTGTGCAACAGTGTCAAAGACGCGGTGCATCAGGCCATTCAAGACCGACAAAAGGGTGAGTTGGTGGCCGTACTCGGGAGCGTCTTTACCGTCGGCGAGGCGTTGTCTGCTTTGGAATCCGAACGAGGTCAGGTTTAAGGACACTCGCAACCATAGATGCCCAACAGGATCAGCAGGTCTGTGGTTCCTACGAGATCGTCCAGGTCAATGTCGGCGGGGTGCGGTCCAATGTGGCCAAAGTTGGCGAGCATGAACAAGACATCTTCTACGGTTTGCTCGTTGTCGCCATCGAGGTCACCCAAGCAACCTCCATATGGACCAAAACCACAGGTGTTGTTGATGGATCCATCGAAGTAGGCATTGGACAACTCAACGGATTGGGTGCCACATACAATGCCCATTTGTCGGCCGCGAATGTCATCGGTTACCGGGTGAATGCCACCCCAAATACGGGACAGGCTGCACTGGTCAGACGCATCATAATACGTCGCCCACTGCAGCGTCACATCTATACTTGGGCCCACTTCAAAGACCAGGAAGTCATCTTGTGGACAAACAAACTCACCCATTCCACCCGGGAAGAAAGGGTCACCAGTAATGGCGGTGAGCACCTCTGCCGCAGCCCGGCTAAAAGTGGAGTGTCCGGACACGTATCCAGCAAAAGGGGGTGTCACAAAACTTGGCCGCTGATAGGGCCACCAATTTTCCGCAAGGATCCATCCTACTCCAGAAATGTTGCCGGTGGTGTCCACAGGTACATCCAATCCGTTGTCATCCTCAAAAGTTTCGATGTAGTCCGGACCCTGCCATGTGTACACTTTGATTTTCCCAATGTTCTCGCCTCCAGGGCCTGCGAGGCTGTCCGTGTCGTCGATCAACTCGATGAGGCCCGGATACAGAGGGATTCCATTCGGGCTGAAGCTCGGCAATGCAGGGTCAGAAGACTGGCCCTGACCAGCCATGTATCGGATGGCAGATACGGGCCGCACATAATCGTAGTACCCTTTGACACTCCATGCGGCAATGGCGGCGTCGTGGACGGCCCCTCCCAAGGTGAGATAAGCCTTCACCTCGTATTCCAAGGGGTCAATTTCACTGCCCTCTCCCATCCATTCATAGGTGAATTCAGGGTATTCCATCACCTCATTGAGTATGCTAAACCAGTGGCCTGGAGGGGTCTCACTGTCTGGTCCATCGGCCCAGAATTCGGCGAGAATACGCGTGTAATCTCCAAGGGGTACAAGCTGCTCTTCATAGGCCAAACCAGTGATTGGATTGAGGTCATGGCCTGTGCCTGAATCGCCGCCTTCGAGGTAGTTGTAGAATGCGCCGTACTCGGCCAAGGTTTCTGGAAACTCGGAAGCATTTCCAATGTTCGCTGGGCTGACGTCAATCATGACACCGTTGTAAGGGTCGTGGTGCGATTGCCAAATGCTGACCATCGCAAAGTGGTGCTTGTACATGCTGTCGATGTCAGCAGGTTGATCGCCTCCTATGTATACGGGGGAGCCTGGATCCAGCCAAGTGGGCCATGTTTCTCCATCGCGCTCATAGACAGCCATTTGGTCGTCCTCCAAAGCGAAAGGGGCTACCCAACCCCATTCTGGGCTCTGAAAAGGGGGAGAGCTGTCCAGTACCTGACCGGATTGGTCTACAAATCCGCTGATGGCCAAAGGCTGCCAGCGGTTGGGGTCGGCAATCGTCGGATTGCCAGGATCAGAGACTACGAGCTGATCATTGAAAGGCTCATAATACAGGTTTTGGTAATCAAAGACTTCGTTGGCGCCATCCTGAATGCCAAATGCAATGACCTGTTCCGCGATGTAGTTGCCCAAAGCAGCAGGGGAGCCGTTCACATAATTGGTAGAGGTGAGGGAGGGGTCAAACCCGTTGGCCGTGAACAGTGAGTCAAATCGAGCCTGCGCTGTGACCACGCCTGGGGAAGAGGCATAACGGTGGGTAAGAACCCGGTAAGCAGCGTATGATACCGCCTCTTTCCGGGCAGATGGAATGTCCAAAAAGGGCAGAATCGCCTCTGAGATACCGTCGAATTCAGCGGTGTATCCATGCAGTGTCTTGCCCAACAGCACCGTCTCTGCCACATCGTCGTAGGTGGCCCAAGCGTCATACATCGCCAAAGACACATGGTACAGGTTGCGTGCGTGAATTGGCGGGCGTGCGAAATCCACACGAATCCCCTTGAGCTGAACTTCTATCCACTCATAGGCGACGCCATGTTCATCTTCGACTTGAGCGAAAACGGAAGCGGGGAGAATCAAGGCAAAGAAGAGAAAACGGCGCATTATTGAAAGCTTCGGTGCAGTTGTACTTCGCATAATGAGATGTTCAATTCACATGGACATTTGAATACGCAAGTGGGGGGGGAGACAGCCATAGCTGGCAAATGAATCGGCCCCGATTTTCACGAAATCGAAGCGACCGACCCTTAAAAAGCCCTTAGAGGGCGGGCAATTGTCTCTAACAAACATATCTTTTTAGAAGATAAGCATTGTTTCGGCAATGGTTGCCATGGTGGGCGGTGAGGGACTCGAACCCCCGACCCCCTCGGTGTAAACGAGGTGCTCTGAACCAGCTGAGCTAACCGCCCCATTGAGGCGCAAAAATAGGGCAAGGAAGTCCGAAATTGCCGTCATGAATCGCACTTCCGGATTGTGGGGCTGGTCTAAGTGGCCAATGGGTTGGAGCAGGCAGCGTAAAATCAGCACCCAGTCCCTTGTGTTTTTACAGTGTTTGGATGCATGGAAGGATGTGTCTAAGTCACATGATTTCAAGAGAATAGAGAGGGAGGAGCGTCGGTTGAAACGGATGGACGAGGTGGTGGAATGGCGCGATTTTGGGGCGGGTTGTCCTCCAGAAGGAAAGTCCAGAAAATCTTCTGTATCCAGCATGGCCAGGGCTGCTTCTTCGGACCGGCGTAAAGGACAGTGGCTCATGGCCGCAGCGCGCGCAGCTCAACAAGCCGACCGCCCTCCTTTGCGCATGCTGGAACTCGGAACTTGCTTGGGGTCTGGAGGGGATTACCTCCTTTCCGGGGCGCCGAAGGGCACTTTTTACATGGGGCTTGAGGGCAGTGCTTCTTTGGCGGATTGGACCCAGCGCCGGCTACAATGGCATGTCGATGCAGGGTCTGACGTGCACATTCAAACAGGGCCTTTTGAGCGCACCTTACCGGCTTTGATCGCCTCCAAAACGACTTTCGATGTGGTGTTTTTGGACGGCTGTCATGAAGGCCAAGTTCTCTTGGGCCAATGGCGGGAAATACAACCTCTGTTGTCACCTGACTTCATTGTGGTGGTAGACGATATCCGATGGTCTAAAGACATGCATGCCGCTTGGCTTGAGTTGTGTTCGGAGCCGCAAGTGGCAGCACTCGACGTGTTTCGCATGGGAATATTGATCCCCAACAGAAAGTCGGGGCCCAGCAGCGAAGCAGTGCGCGTGGCTTGGCACCAAAGGGCCTAAATCCCAAAAGTGCTTCCGCCCTTTTCAGGGGGTACCTTCGCGCCGCAATGGATAAAACTGCTCTCATCATTCTCGATGGCTGGGGAATAGGTCAGCCCAATGACAACAACGCTGTCCACATGGCGCATACCCCGTGTTTTGACGGTGTCATGTCGGACCATCCCCATGCACGTTTGACCACCCATGGAGAGCAGGTAGGGCTGCCGAAAGGTCAGATGGGAAACAGCGAAGTGGGACACCTCAATATTGGTGCAGGACGCATTGTTTATCAGGACTTGCTGCGCATAGACCTTGCGGTTTCTGATGGATCGATCGCCACAGAGCCCACGCTACAAGAGGCCATGGCCATGGCCAAATTGGAAGGGCGCCGGTTGCATCTGATGGGACTCGTGAGCAAGGGCGGCGTGCACAGCCAGCAAGAGCACCTGCACGCTTTGCTGCGCATTGCAGCCGATGCCGAAGTGCCTGATGTGGTGGTGCATGCCTTCACAGATGGCCGGGATACAGCCCCAAAACTGGGAGCGGGATACCTCGAGGAATTGGAAGCAGTATGTCAGGAGACCGGCGCCGCCATTGCAACAGTGTGCGGCCGGTATTGGGCCATGGACCGCGACCGCAGGTGGGAGCGCATTGCGAAATCTTACAACGCCATGGTGCATGGCCAGGGGGACTCCTTTGACAATGCAGCGCTGGCGATGGAAGCCGCCTACAAAGCAGGAACCACGGACGAGTTTGTGGAGCCTGCCGTGATGGATGGGGTGGATGGATTGATGAGGCCGGGCGATGTCGTGTTGTGCTTCAATTTCCGCACAGACCGGTGCCGCCAAATCACAACGGCTTTGACCCAAGAGGCCTTAGAGGAACATGATTTGGCGCCACTCGACCTGCATTACGTGACCATGACCAATTACGATGAGCGGTTCACAGGTGTCGAGGTGCTGTATGACAAGCCCAACCTCGAGATGACCTTGGGAGAGGCTGTATCGGCAGCTTCGGGCACGCAGTTGCGGTTGGCAGAGACTGAAAAATACCCCCACGTGACCTTCTTTTTTAGCGGAGGCCGGGAACAAGAATTTCCGGGCGAAAAGCGGGCTGTTGTGCCTTCGCCGAAGGTGCCGACATATGACCTTCAACCGACCATGAGCGCGGCAGGCGTGGCAGATGCTGCCATTGATGCGATGGGCTCCGGCGATGCGCCTGACTTTGTCTGTCTAAATTTTGCCAACCCGGACATGGTGGGCCACACAGGGGTATTTGATGCCGTGGTGGCAGCATGTGCAGAGACCGATCGCCAATTTTCGCGGGTCCTCGAAGCGGGCCGGTTGTCAGGCTACCGCTTTGTGGTCATTGCCGACCATGGAAATGCAGAGTATGCCCGCAACGACGATGGCTCACCCCACACCGCGCATACCACGAATTTGGTGCCCGTGGTGGTCATTGAGCCCGAAGGGCGTGCTGTAAGGAATGGCATCCTTGCCGATGTGGCCCCTACGGTCTTGCACTTGATGGGAATTGAACCACCTAAAGAGATGACCGGCAGCAGCCTGTTGAGCGCCTGAGCGGGCGCGCTTCTGTTACTGGCGCTCCCTCAGAATTTGAACGGTACCGCGAAAGCTGGTGCCGTCATTGCGGTCAAAAATGTAGTAGTAGGTTCCGTCGGCAGCCCCTTCGCCATCCCAAGTGGAGTCATAGTTTTCATCGAAGAAAACTTCACCGCCCCAGCGGTTGAAGATGCGGATGCTGCTCCCCGGGTAGCCTTCAATTCCTTCAATCACGAACCGGTCGTTTTCCCCGTCGTTGTTGGGCGTGAATATGTTTGGAATGATGGTTTCACAAGCCTCTGCTGTGACGTCGACATTGGTCGTGTTGCCGCACTCATCCTCGATGACAACGGTCACAGTAGTGTTGCCGCCGCCCACGTACATGCTTCCCGTGCCATTGGTGAATACCACATTGGAGTCAGTTTCTGCGGTCAAAGGCACGCCGTCAAGGCCTGAAAAAGTATAGAGGAAGGTGCCACCCTCTACCCCCAGTACCCCTTGCTGAAAGAGGCAGAATGTTGCGTCATCACTGAGGATGGGCCCATAGGTGGGCACCAAGACCGTCCAGTCGGCTTCATCGGTTTGTCCACAGGCATCCTCGGCATTCACCGTAAAAGTCTCGTTCGTGCTGGGACTGACGTTGGCATTGCCGCCATTGGCGTTGTCCACATTGCCGGACCAGTCCCAACTCACCGTGCCGCTTCCCGACACCACATTGGTGCTCAAGGCAACGGGGTCACCTGGACAGTAGGGGGCGTTTTCCTGCACAATTTCGACGTCCAATGGCGTGGGATTGACCAGGTCAATGGGCGCAATGGTGGAGTCCCCGCAGACATCTGTGACGGTCAGGAAAATGGTGGTGGGATCGAGCTCATCATATTCGATTGAAGCGGTCGTGTCTCCAGTGCTCCACAAAAATCCAAACGGGGCGTACCCCTGGATGACGGCCGCCGAAATCTGAACAGGAGGACAGAGTGCAACTTCGTCGGGCACCTGCACCAAAAGCGGATCAGGATCCTGAATCACCAGCGTGGCAGCGACAAGGGTAGAGTCTCCACACAAGTTGATGTACAGGTACTCCAATGTAACCGTCTCCGGTCCCTCTGCGATGCCATCGGCAAACACGTCCAATGGGATTTGCTGCTCGTTTTGGCCCACTTCAAAAATGATACTCGTGTCCAAGGCAGCAAAGTCAACCCCCTCTTCAGCGGTGCCGTACACGAAGATTTCCAGGGTGTCGATCACACTGGTGACCGGACGGAAAACGGTAAAGGCCGCTTCATTGCACCCTTCGACCACAACGGTATCCCCCAAGAAAATGGGGGAATCACCAATGCTGGCAGAGGCCTCAATCGTGGCCCCGTTGGATTGAAATGAGCCAGATTCCAGAATCACAATGGATTCTAGAGCAGTGTCGGAGCCGTCGGCAATGGCCAGTCGGATGTGATAGGTCTCTCCACAAATGACCGCGCTCTTTGCGGTCATCAGCACGGTGTAACCGTTTTGGCACAGAACAGAATTTGGGTTGTTGTTGATATAGAATTCTGAGTTCGTCACATTGTTGACCGAGCTAATCGTGATGGGCAATTGGGGGTCGGAATCGGGGACTTCTGCGAGATTGGTGGCACCGTTGGCATAGGGGCCGTCTATTCCAGGACCATCCAAGAAGAATCCAAAAATGTCGTTGTACTGTGTGTTGATCCAAGTCAGGTATTCATCGGAGCCAAAGACATAGTTGAAGCTGATAGAGTCACCTGTCGCCTCGAAATCAAACTCTATGGCACAGATGTCATTGACGGCACTCACCGAGAAGTTTTGTCCAATCAGGCCGGGGACGCTGTTGGCGATGTTCAAAAGGTCTGCATCTCCAGATACTTGGCCGTTTTCTATTTGGTCTTCTTGGCACCCCATGTTGATGTTGGCGGGGTTAGAGGCCACCTCGGTGCTGAGAATTAGCCCTTCTGTGATGGGGAATTCTCCCGGGATAAATCCCAAGATTTGACCGATTTGAACAGGGCTCCCGGTGAGTTGGATGTTGCTCGCTTCTACGCCCTCTCCGAGCAGAATGTCATTGACATAGGTTTCTACGGTCAGCGTGCTGTTCACTTGGACTTGGCCATGAAACAAGGCACAAGGAGCCAGGAAAAGCAGAACCAAGAGAAGACGAAAATGCATGTGCAGGGGGTTGGTGAATGCGAAACAACATTCGAAAGGTAAATTAAAGGCTTATTCATTTTTATCCTGATCATCGG
>DDCX01000041.1:61711-76347 GCA_002336475.1 Flavobacteriales bacterium UBA1995
TCCACCCTCATGAACATGTTGGGCTGTCTGGATACCCCCACTTCGGGCAAGTACCACCTCGCGGGAGAAGATGTGGGTACCCTTGACGATGATGCTCTGGCCGACATCCGAAACCGCCGGATAGGTTTTGTTTTTCAGACCTTCAACCTCATGCCGCGGTACACCGCACTCGAAAATGTAGCACTCCCAATGGTGTACGCAGGGTTGGGGACTGCCGAGCGCACTGCCCGGGCCCAAGAGGTGCTGCATCAGGTGGGTCTTGGAGACCGCATGGACCACAAGCCCAACGAATTGTCCGGTGGCCAGCGCCAAAGGGTGGCCGTCGCTCGGGCTTTGGTGAACCGTCCCGATTTATTGCTGGCGGACGAGCCCACGGGCAACTTGGACACCAAGACTTCCATTGAAATCATGGCCCTTTTCGAGGAGATTCATGCTGCCGGAAATACCGTGATCGTCGTGACCCACGAGGAGGACATTGCAGCCCATGCCCACCGCATCGTGCGCCTCCGAGATGGTGTGGTTTCAAACGACGACCAACAACGCGCCGTAAAGGCTTGAATCGCCGCATCTTTGCAATGCAGCCGGAAGACTTCCGGAAAACAGTGATAGCAGTTCTTCAAAAGACGCCAAAGTGAAGCGCCACACGATTTCTCAATTGCTCGACACCACCCTCGCAGGCGAGGAGGTGACCGTTTGTGGATGGGTCCGGACTTTCCGGAATGACCAGTTCCTCTCCATCAACGACGGATCCAGTTTGTCCAATCTGCAGCTGGTGGTCGACCGGGACAACACCGATGAGGCCCTGAGAAAGCGCCTCACGACGGGGGCCGCCATTTCGGCCGTAGGCACCTTGATCGAAAGCCAAGGAAAGGGCCAGGCTACGGAAGTAGAGGTCAAAACGCTGGAGGTCCTCGGCGATGCAGATCCGGAGGTGTACCCCATCCAGATGAAGCGGCACACGATGGAGTTTCTTCGCGAGAAGGCCCATCTGCGTTTCCGCACGAGCACCTTCAATGCGGTGTTCCGCTTGCGCCATGGCTTGCAGTTTGCCATTCATGAGTACTTCAATCAGAATGGGTTTAACATGCTGCATACCCCCATCGTAACGGGCAGTGATGCAGAGGGAGCAGGGGAGATGTTCCAGGTCACAACCCTGGACCTCAACGATGTGCCCCGAACCGAGGACGGTGCGGTTGACCACGGCGCGGATTTCTTTGGAAAAGCCGCCAACCTCACGGTAAGCGGCCAACTCGAAGCTGAGCTCGGTGCGATGGCATTGGGCAAGGTGTACACCTTTGGCCCCACTTTCCGCGCTGAGAACAGCAACACTTCTCGCCACCTCGCCGAGTTCTGGATGATTGAGCCCGAAGTGGCGTTCAACGACCTCGATGACAACATGGACCTCGCGGAGGATTGCCTGCGCTTTGTTCTCACCCGCATGCTCGAGCGTTATCCTGCCGAGCTGGAATTCCTCGCCAAGCGCGAGGCCGATGCGGAAAAGCAGTTGCCTGCTGACCAGCGCAATGAAATGGGGCTCATCGAGCGGCTGCGTTTTGTAACAGAGAATCCCTTTATCCGCATCACCTACACCGAGGCGATTGACCTCCTGCGCAGCTCCAAGCCTTATAAAAAGAAGAAGTTCAAGTACCCTGTAGAGTGGGGCGTGGATTTGCAAAGTGAGCACGAGCGCTGGTTGGTCGAGAAGAAGTTCAAGCAACCGGTGATCTTGACCGACTACCCTGCCGAAATCAAGGCCTTCTACATGCGGGCCAACGACGACGGAAAGACGGTGGCTGCGATGGATGTGCTGGTCCCGGGGATTGGAGAGCTCGTGGGCGGAAGCCAGCGTGAGGAGCGTTTGGACCGGTTGCAGCAGAAATGCGCGGAGTTCAACATCCCAGAAGACCACGTGTGGTGGTATTTGGATACCCGACGTTTTGGCACAGCTCCCCATGCGGGTTTTGGACTCGGCTTCGAGCGGTTGGTGATGTTCGCCACAGGGATGACCAACATCCGCGACGTGATTCCATTTCCGCGGACCCCCCTCAATGCAGAATTCTGAATACTGCCGCCTTGGTGGCACGCGTTAATACCTCATGCTCAAGCAAAGCCTTCAACAAAAGCTCCAACAAAAGCTGAGTCCACAACAGATTCAGTTGATGAAGCTGTTGCAGGTGCCCACCTTGGAGTTAGAAGCGAGGATCAAAGAAGAGCTGGAGGCCAACCCCGCTTTAGAGGAGGGGCGTGAGGAAGAGCAGCAAGTGGATTCGGCCGATGGGCTAGATGACGACCGCGGAGAAACACGCGAAGATTTTGACTTTGACGCCTACCTCGACGACCCTACTCCGGGATACCGGTATGCGGTCAACAACCACGCGGAACACGAGGACCGGGATACGGCCTTTGGCGCGGGAGAGACTTTTTCGGACCGCCTTGCCGCACAGGTAGGCCTGCAACCGGTGACTGACCGTCAGCGCATGTTGGCCGCTTTCTTGATCGGCAACCTCGACGAAGCAGGTTACCTCAGGCGCGACCTCTATGCGATTTCTTCTGACCTCGCTTTTGGTCAAGGGGTAGAAGTCGCAGAGGAGGAGTTGGAGGACATTCTGGCGATCGTACAGCGTTTGGATCCGGCAGGTGTGGGGGCGCGCGACCTGAGGGAATGTCTGGTGCTGCAGCTCGAGCGCAAGTTGGAGTTGGCCGGCGCTGATGGACGTGAAGGATTGGCATTGGCCAAGCGGATATTGGACGAGCAGTTCGATGCCTTCACCAAAAAGCATTACGACAAGCTGGTGGCCCGGCTGGATGTTGGGGAAGACGCCCTCCGTTCTGCCATGGCTGAGATCACCCGATTGAACCCCAAACCGGGAAATTCTGGCGCAGACAACGCCCGCCCCATTCAAGCCGTAGTCCCTGATTTTCATGTTGCTGTAGAAGGGGACGAGCTGCGGCTTCAAATCAATGGGCGCAATGCCCCCGAGCTGAAGGTCTCCAACGAATACCGCGACATGATGCAGGGCTATGCGGCGTCCAAGTCCCCTGACCGCACCCAAAAAGAGGCCATCACATTCGTGAAGCGCAAAGTCGATGCGGCCAAGTGGTTCATTGATGCCATCAAACAGCGTCAAAACACCTTGCGGGTGACCATGCAGGCCATCCTGCAGTTGCAAGAGGCGTATTTCCTCACAGGCGATGAGACACAGCTTCGCCCCATGATCCTCAAAGACATCGCGGAACGCATCAACATGGACATCAGCACCGTGTCACGGGTGGCCAATTCAAAATATGTCCAAACCCCTTACGGCACCTTTTTGCTGAAATCGCTGTTCAGCGAATCCCTCACCACCGAGAGCGGGGAGGAGGTGTCTACACGGGAGGTCAAAAAAATCTTGGAAGAAGCCGTTGATGCAGAAGACAAGCGCAAGCCGCTGAGCGATGAGAAGCTCATGAATGTCCTGCAGGACAAGGGTTACCGCATCGCGCGAAGAACGGTCGCGAAGTACAGGGAACAGCTGGGCATTCCTGTGGCCCGATTGCGCAAAGAGCTCTGATGAGGTCCTTGGCATTGGTCGTTTCATACGTGCTGCACCCTTTGTGGGTGCCCCTTTTTCTGTTCTTGCTGTTGTGGTCGGTGGATCCTTGGTTGAGGCTGCAGCCGGCCATGATGCTATACGTCACCGCCATTTTGGTGATCAATGCTGTCGCACCGGCCATTTCTATTTATGCCTTGCACCGGCGCGGCGCCTTAAGTGACCTCGAAGCTTCGCAGCGCAGTGAGCGGGCCGTGCCCTTTTTCGTGGTCATGTTCTACCAGATGCTGGGTTATTATGCCTTGACCCGCCCCGGTGTGTTTCTTCCCTCGGAGGTGCTGGCTTTGGTCTTGGCCATGATGGGGTCCTTGGCCATCGCCATGGTGCTGACACGCTGGATCAAGGTGAGCATGCACCTTCTGGCTCAAGGGGGTGCACTGGGTGCCCTTTGGTCTTTCAACATGCTGCACGACCTCGGCCTGGGAGCAGCATTGCCCATCGGCTTTGCAGTGGCAGGTTTAGTGGGGTGGTCCCGGATGAGGTTGGGGGTGCATACACCCAAAGAACTGGCCCTGGGCTTTCTTCTGGGGTTTGCCGTGGTCCGGTCTTTTATCGAATGGGGTGGTATCCCTTAAGGCTCACGGGGCAAGCTTCTCTTGCCAACGCCAGGCATCGCCCAGGCTTTGTTCCAAAGAACGTTTCGTCTTCCAGCCAAGCAGATTCGCCGCCTTGCTCGCGTCGGCGTAAATGGCTGTAACATCACCGGATCGGCGCGCTCCAAAACGGTGCGGCACCGGTCTGCCTGTGGCGGCTTCAAACGCCGAAATCACCTCTTTCACGCTGCTTCCAGTGCCCGTGCCAAGGTTAAAAGCCTCCATGGCACCGTTGTTCTGCTCCAGCCATTGCAGGGCTGCAACATGGGCTTCGGCGAGGTCGCAAACGTGCAAGTAATCTCGGACGCAGGTTCCATCCGCCGTGGGGTAGTCCGACCCAAACACGGTCAGTTCAGGCCGCAATCCCGCCACACTTTGGGTCAAGAATGGCACCAGGTTGGCAGGGGTACCTATGGGCAATTCCCCAATCTCAGCTGAGGGGTGTGCCCCAATGGGGTTGAAGTAGCGCAACAAGGCAATGCCCAGCTGCCCCTCTGCGGCAGCATGGCTGTAGCCAAGCAAAGTTTCACAGGCCTGTTTGGTGAATCCATAGGGAGAGGCAGCAGGTTGAATGGGGGCGGATTCTCCCACGGGCAAAGCCACCGCTTCTCCGTAAACCGTGCATGAGGAACTGAACACCAGATGCTGAACACCCGCCATGCGCAGCATATGGGTCAGTTTAGATGTAGCACCGATGTTGTTTGAGAAGTATTTCTCGGGAGAGGTGACACTTTCTCCCACAGCCTTGTCCGCTGCAAAGTGGATGGCACCGAGAACCGGCCTGTCAAAGACAACCTTCATGGCCGCTTCGTCTGAACAATCCACCGCATGAAATTCCACGCTTTTCCCCAAAATGCGTTCAATCCCTGCGAGCACGTCAGGCCGGCTGTTGCGCAAGTCATCTACGATAACGGGGGTGTAGCCCGCTTCGGTCAATGCCACAGCGGTGTGTGAGCCGATAAAGCCCGCTCCGCCAGTGACCAAAATGCGCTTTGTGGTGTCGTCTTGAGACATGTTGCAAATATCGGTAACCCTGCGCGGGTTTGTCCCGTAGTAGTGCTGTCGGATTCCGTTCGGCAAGGTTCTATTATGCACGCGAATCATTACAACCTCGATTACCTCAAGCAGGTGTTCCAAGGCAACGATGCCATGGTGCTGCGCATCCTCGATATTTTCGAGGAGGAGGTGCCGAAGTATTTCGCGGAAATGTCCCGGCTGGCCAGCACCGGTCAATGGGACGGGCTTCATCCGCTGGCGCATAAAGCCAAAAGCAGCATTGGCATGCTGGGCATGCAGGGGCTGTTGAAGGAAATATTGGTGGTAGAAAACCTGTCCCGGACATCAGGGGATACAGAGGCCTTGAAGTCCGCCTTGTCCAATGCAAAGGTCCTTCTTGAAGCTGCCCTTGGCGCCCTGCGCGCGGACCGCGCTGGTGGGTTGTTGCACAGCCCTAAGTTGGGCACAGAAGCTGCAACCAAAGCGTCAGTAAATCGCGGTGGCGAGCGCCTTTACCGCGCTTGATTGACGGCCGACCGTTTCCTTTTCTTCACGCACGTATTCGGCTTTGGCGAGGTATTTTTGCGCCATGCCATCTGCATTGACCCGGGAATTTCTTGAAGCTGCATCTGCACATGGCATTTCAGAAAGCGAGTTGAACCGTCAATGGGCCCGTTTGCAGGGGGGGCCGTCGCATTGCACGCCTCAGTCTCCTTGTCAGAGGGGCGATGGGATCAAATCTCTTTCGGACAAAACGATGAAGCGGCTGGCCGCCAAGGGCGCTGCACTCGAAGCCGGACAGGCTGTGAGGCTGGTTCCAGCAAGCGGCGCAGCCAGCAGGATGTTTAAGGCTTTGGCTTCATCAAACGAAGAAGCGCTGAAGCAGCTCGATGCCCAATGGCACAGGTTTCCTTTTCGATCCGCTGCTGAGGCCACAGGGCTGTGTGATACAACTGCGGACCGTTTGGATGCGGTCATGGTCCGTTTAGGCCTGCCCAACATGCCAAAAGGCGGCCTTCCTTTTCACACCTATCCATCTGAGACGCGCACGGCTTTTGAGGAGCACATGCACGAATGGAAGGCCACATTGTTGGAGGATCCATCTCCCCACGTTCACTTTACCTTACCTGAAGAAGGTCAGGCCATGTGGAAGGAGCGGATTCAACAATGGGCCGCAAAGATTGGTGTGGCGATAAGCACATCCGTGCAGCACCTTTCCACCGATACCATGGCGACGGGGACGGATGGAAGGCCTTTTGTTCATGAGGATGGCACACCCATGTTTAGACCCGGCGGGCACGGCGCCTTGTTGCGCAACCTGAACGATGTGGCCCTAGCCCACCCCGGAGCTTATGTGAGCATCAAAAACATTGACAATGTCCGCCCAACGACGGCCCACGAGGAGGTCTTGCCTTGGCGTAAAGCCCTGCTGGGATTGACAGCTGAGCTGGATGAAGCCCGGGTGCAAGCGGTCAAGGCGTTGGAAGAGGGAAATACAAGGCCCGCTGAGTTGTGGCTTGGCAGGGGCATTGCGCACCCATCAGCGCCCCGTCCAGATGGCGTTTCCGCTTTGCGGTCCGCCTTGGATCGCCCGTTGCTGGTGGCGGGAATGGTCCGCAACGAAGGTGAACCTGGTGGCGGGCCTTTTTGGTTGCTCGATGACGAGGGAACGCTTCGCGCGCAAATTGTAGAGTCCGCAGAAATGGACTTGGGCAATCCGCTCATAGGCAATTGCATCGCAGGGGCGACCCATTTTAATCCTGTTGATCTGATTTGTGTGATGCACAATGACCAGGGAGTCCCCTATGATCTGAGCCGTTTTGTGGATCCCCGAAGGGATTTTTTGGTCTCAAAGTCTCACGCTGGGCGACCACTTATCGGGCTGGAGCACCCTGGCTTATGGAATGGCTCCATGGGCCGCTGGAACACCCTGTTTGTCGAAGTGCCTTCGCGGACATTTGCCCCAGTCAAGACGGTCTTCGATTTGCTGCGCCCTGCTCACCAGGCTTAAATCAAAAAAGGCCGCCTTCGGGTGAAGACGGCCTTTTTAGGGAGGAGTTGTTATTGAGGAATCAACTTTTCATGATTCGGATGGATACAGCCTGGCGTCCACTCAGCAGACGCAAGCTGTAGATGCCCGGACGCAAATCACCCAAGTCGGTGAAACGCACAGGAGCTTCCAGCTTGCCCGCAGTCAGTGTAACTGACTTGAGGGGAGCGCCCTGATGGTCCAACACTTGCAAGAGGGCCCCTTCTTTTACAGCGCCCTTTACTTTAACGCTCAAGGCGTCTCCAAAGGGAATGGGGTAGGCGCTCAAAGCCAAGGCTACGCGGCCATCGTCTGTGCCCAGCACATCCTCTGCCGTAGCTGTCTCGATACCAGCAGCCATGGCGATGTTAAACGGAACCGTCTGGCCATCGATGTACAAGCGGCCAAAGTCGGTGCTGTTGACCCCCTTAGCGAGCATTGCTACACGGCTGCCTTCTGGGCAGTTCACCTTCAAGGCCAGCTGTTGGCCTTTGCGCACACTGCCTTTGTCAAAAGTGAGCTTGAGTTCACCATCCGTTACGTTTTCACTCGTAAAGGTGCCCTTGGCAATAACATCGCCATTGAAATGGGAGAGGGAATAGGTGTAGTCAAATTCGGGCTTCACATAAGGCATGGCCAATTTGGCTTCGATCACACGCCCACGCTCGCAGGCATAGAATGTCTGAAGGAAAGTGCCTCCAACAACATTGAGGACACCATTGGACTCACGCTGTGCGGAATTGCAGTCGCCTGAAACTTGCAGGTCAAGGCCTGAAGCTGTGCGGCTCATGGCATTGGCTGGAGGGGTGACATTTCCAATGTCAGACTTCCGTCCATCTAAAGCAGCATCCAATTGCGGTGTGCCAGTGCGAACACCTACAGTGAACTTGGCATTCTTGGCCAAGTACTCACCTTGGAGGCGTGCCTCTCCGGCAAACATGTCAGCATCGTCCGTTCCTGGAACCACGCAAGAAGCACCGTTCTTGGCGCGGATGACCAATGTGAACTGGTCGTTCAACAGGGTAGGGATAGACAAGTTGCCGAGTACGAAGCTCGTACCGTTGTAATTGTCTGCAGTGATGGTCTGCATGGCCTTGGGCGTATACGTCTCATCCAAGATGGAGACATCGAAGTAGCCGCCATTGAAGTCGGCGCTGGCAATGATCTCCACTGAAGAGATGGTGCCTTTGGCGCAAGCCCGCAGGTTTTGTGTTAACTGCTGACCGTCAATGTAGATGGCCGTATTGATGTGGTCTTGCTCAACCTTGCACAGGTCATCCTGTGGAGATATTGCTGAAACCGTTTGAAGAAGGAGGCCACAAAGGCCAAGAAGAAGGGAAAAAGAGCGAATCATATTGAATGGGTTTAATGTGGATTCAGGCTCCTTTACGGGGGGCTCTTCAATTCGGTTTCAATTCAACCGAAAAAATCAAAGGAAAAGAAAGTAAGACACTGTAATACAGAGACTTAAATCCTAAACGATTGTTTAGGGTTGTGGGAATTCCCAAACTGAATCCGCTGCCGGATACTCTTTAGGGTCGTGGTTAGAGGCCACGACAAGCGTTCGTCCGAGCCGCCAATCGGCCACCAATGTTTGGTACCAGGACTTTCCAGCTCGGTCCAGATGGGAAGTGGGTTCATCCAAGAACAAGGCGCTGGCATCTGTTGAGAATGCCAATGCCAATGCCAACCGTTGTCGCATACCAGAGCTCAAGTCGCGGACGCGGACGTTGCCTTTTCCGCTGAGCAGTGCCAGTTCTAAAACCTGTTGGCCGGATGTACCTGGAATGGGCTGTCGGAGGCTCTGGTGCAATGAGATGTGCTCGGCAACATCTAAATCCGCGATCAAACCCTGATCGGGTGCACAGTATGCCATGCAGGTGGGGACATCCATAGCGGTGAGGGTTTTCCCTCCGCAGTTCCAAGAGAGTTCGCCTTCGCTGGGCCTGTCAAATGCGCACATGAGCCTCAAGAGGCTCGATTTACCGCTGCCATTGGCTCCCAGTATCGCCAAGGTGCTGCCTGCAGTGACCTGCAAGTCGACCTGACGCAAGATCCACTGCCTGCCATGTCGCTTCCCGACCTGACGCAGAGTGATGCCCAGTGGGAGCACTTGCATCAGAAGGGTCCGCGAACGATGCCCTTGTCCGAGGCACGGATAAATTCCAAAATGGTCTCTTTGGCGTCGCTAACCGGCAATTCCAGTTCGGCCACCTTGAGTGCCTGCGACATGTTTCCTCCGGTCACATACAGGGTTCGGTAAATGTCTTCTACTGCGCGCACAAATTCATCGGGAAAGCCCCTCCGTCTTAGACCAATGGCATTGACTCCGATGTAACTCAACGGCTCTCGGGCGACTTTGACGAAAGGGGGAACGTTTTTGCGCACCAGTGACCCTCCCGCAACAAATGCGTGTTGTCCGATGCGAACAAACTGTTGCACAGCCACAACGCCTTCTATAATGACCCAGTCCTCCACGGTCACGTGGCCTGCGATGTTGGCGTTGTTGGCCAAGACACAGTGGTCTCCTACCACAGCATCGTGGGCCACATGGGTGTAGGCCATGAGCAAGCAGTGTGACCCCACTCTTGTGGTCATGCGGTCGGTCGTGCCCCTGTTGATGGTGCAGCACTCGCGAATGGTGGTGTGATCGCCGATCACCACAGTGGTGTTTTCACCAGCGTATTTCAAGTCCTGGGGGACACCGCCGATGACAGCACCGGGAAAGATCCGGCAATGGGCCCCGATGCGCGAGCCGCTCAATATGGTGGCGTTGGGTCCAATCCAGGTTTCGGATCCGATGTGCGCATTGGCTTCAATGGTCGCAAAAGGACCAACGGTTACTCCTTCTCCAATGGTCGCATCAGGATGAACAGATGCCATCGGAGAGATCATCGGCGCTGTTTCTGCTTGATTCATGCTTCAGAAGATGATGGGACCCGGTCCCTGATGATTTGAGCAAGCATCTCCGCTTCTGAGACCAGTTTGTCTCCGACATAAGCCCGTCCCGTCATGTGCACCAGACCCCGGCGGATGGGACTGGCCAATTGTAACTTAAAAAGGATGGTGTCGCCAGGGATGACCTTTTGCTTGAACCGGACATTGTCAATTTTCATGAAGTAGGTCGACCAGTTTTCGGGGTCTTCCACACCGCTCAACGCAAATATCCCCCCCACTTGCGCCATAGCTTCTATCTGAAGCACGCCGGGCATTACGGGGTTTCCAGGAAAGTGCCCTTGAAAAAAGGGCTCATTCATGGTGACGTTCTTGAGACCGATGATGCTGTCATCTTGGCGCTCGATGATTTTATCGACCAGCAGAAAAGGGTAGCGGTGGGGGAGCAGGTTCTCAATGTCCTGGATGTCCATCACAGGTTCTGCCTTTGGGTCATAACGGGGAATGCCCGCTTCGGCATTTTTCTTGCGCTTCAGCAGTTGAGCAAAGGCGATGTTCCCAGCATGGCCTGGCCGAGCGGCCAGAATGTGCCCTTCGATAAAGAAGCCCGTTAGGGCAAGGTCTCCCACGATGTCCAACAACTTGTGGCGCGCGGGCTCGTTTTCGAATTGCAAGGTGGTGTTGTTGAGGACCCCGATTTTGCCGGGCTCAACTTTGAGGCTGTCTTTGCCAGACAAAGCTGCGACCTCATCGAGTTCTGCTTGGCTGTATTCCTTTTCTGCCAAAACAATGGCATTGTCAAGGTCGCCACCTTTGATCAGGCCCTGTTGCAAGAGTGACTTCACTTCTTTCAGGAAGACAAAAGTCCGGCACCGGCTGATCTCACGAACAAACTGGCCCATGTGGTACATGGTGGCGTGCTGTGTGCCCAATATGGGGCTGTGGTAATCCACCATCACCGTGGCCCTGAATTCTTGGTTGACTGGCGGAACTGCGAGCATTTCAACCCCTTTTCCGTCATGGTAAGTGACCGATTCGGTCAGCCTGAGGATGTGTCGGTCCGCTTCCAGATCCACAGCGCCGACTTCTTCGATGTGCGCCACAAAGGGCCAGCTGCTGCCATCCATAATGGGCACTTCAGGGCCGGTCATCTCGATCAGTGCATTGTCGATGCCACTCCCGTACAAGGCCGCCAACAGGTGCTCTGTGGTATAGATGCGGACACCGCCTTTTTCAAGGGTGGTTCCCCGTCGGGTCTCGACCACAAGGTCACAATTCGCAGGGACCAAAGGCTCTCCCTCTATGTCCATTCTTTGGAACACATAACCGTGGTCCGCAGGTGCAGGCTTCACCGTCAATTTTGTGCTTTGCCCTGTATGGAGGCCGATGCCCTCCAGGCTAAAAGCGCTGGCCAAAGTCCTTTGTTGGACTGGGGCGGCAATGGGTGCGGGTGAATTCTCCTTCTTCATGGTGTCGACGAATTTCAAAGGCGGTTTCAGGAGCCAGTCTTTGCTGAGTCTGGTCCCTTCCCGTGGCGGGTAAATTCCTTTGCGAGTTTGCGAATGGCAAGCTGCATGTGTTGGTGCTTCCGAATGGGCTGTGCCGGATTGCCTTGCAGGACCTGATGGGGGTCGGTGATGCTCGCTGTAATGCCGCTTTTGGCGGCGACTTTGGTGCCGTCCGCGATTTTGATGTGGCCATTGATGCCCACTTGCCCTCCAATCATGCAGTGCGCTCCAATTTCGGTAGACCCAGCGATTCCAGTCTGGGCGGCAATCACAGTGTGCTTACCGATGCGGACGTTGTGGGCCACCTGAATGAGGTTGTCCAGCTTTACGCCTTCATCTAAAATGGTGGACCCCAAGGTTGCCCGGTCAATGGTGGTGCCCGCACCTATTTCGCACCCGGCAGCGATGGTCACATTGCCCAACTGGGGGATTTTTTCGAACCCAGAGTCGGTAGGGGCAAATCCAAATCCATCTGCACCAATGGTGGCCCCGGTCTGTAGGATGCATTTGTCACCCACAGTGCACTTGTTGCCAATAACACTGTGCACACCCAGAAGGACTTCTGCCCCGACTGTGCAATGGTCTCCTACAATACTACCGGTCATCATTTTGGTCCCGTTGCCGACTTTGCTGTGGGCGCCGACATAACAATGGGCCCCTATGATGACGCCATCTCCAATTTCGGCAGAGTCTTCTACCACGGCTGAGGAATGGACTTGTGTCGGTCCCGGTCGCTCTCCTGCACTTGTACCGTAAGCTTGCATCAGCTTCGCCATGGCCGCATAGGGATCTTCCACGCGGATCAGGCAGGTGCCAGGCTGCATTGGGGCGGAAGGCACAAATTCTTTGGAAACCAAAACTGCACTCGCACCCGTGGTATACAAGTGTCCTTCGTAGGCCAGGTTGGCCAAGAAAGTCAAGTCACCTTTTGCGGCGTCCTCAATTCCAGCAAATCCTGAGAGTGACTGGTTGGGGACGTCGTCCAATTGGCCGTCGAGTAAGTTGGCAACGTCGAGGGTGGTTACCTCCATGGTGCGAAATTAAGGCGCAGAGCCGCGCCACAATAGAAGAGGTTTAGGGTCAGACAGTGAAATCAATCCTCGGGCAGTCCTGCGAGGGCCTGCTCAAAGTCTGCAAGGGTCACATTTACATCGACTCTGGGACAACCGAGACCATTGAGGAGCACCACATTCACCTGCTCTCCGAGGTTTTTCTTGTCGCTGCGCATGAATTCCCACAGAACTTCGGCGTCGGGAACCGCGCAAGGCAACGGAATGAGCGTGGCCAATGAACGAGAAATCCCATCAAAGTCCCCGGGCTTTACCTGAGGACAATCGGAGCTGAATTCACTCATCTTCAAGGCCAAGCGCATTCCCCACGCCACGGCCTCACCGTGCTTGACCTCCAACGATTGCGCCATCGCCCAAGACTCAAGAGCATGGCCTGATGTGTGCCCAAAATTGAGGGTTTTCCGGGTGCCCTTGGTTTCTAGCGCGTCCTGATCAACGATGTTTGACTTGATAGAGATTGAGCGAAGTATAGCCGCTTCAAACGCCTCCGCATTGGCGCTTTCGAGGGTTTTCTCCCAAGGGAGCTCTTTGGCATCCTCTGACGCGAGCAATGTGTGCTTGATGTGTTCGGCCCATCCGTTGGCCATTTCTCGTGCATCGAGCGTATCGAGAAAGTCGGTGTGGATGCTCACTCCTTCGGGTTTGGCAAACGTACCAATCCTGTTTTTTAAGCCTCGAAAATTGATGCCCGTTTTTCCACCTATTGAGGCATCGACCATGGAGAGCAGGGTTGTGGGAATCAACCAGAAACGAACCCCTCTCAAGTACGTGCTGCTTGCAAACGCTGTCAGGTCAGATATCGTACCGCCGCCCAGCGCTATAACGAGGCCATGTCGGTCCATACCCATCCCTTCAAAACTGTCCCAAAGCGCATGTGCATGCTCCAGGGATTTGATCTTTTCGCCATGTTGTCCCAACCGTAAAAACTGGGTACCGGGAGGCAAATGTGGATTCAATGCGGAGAGGCACCATTTTTCCGTCATAGGGTCTGTTACTACAGCTACAGACGTAGGGGAATTGTCGCCCAACCATTGTCTCAATGATGCGAACAGAGGGTCAACGTGAATGTCGGAGGTGGGTGCCAATGCAGCCTTCATTTTGGAAAGGTCAGAAATGAAACAAGCGGACCGCAGTCCGCTTGTTTTTGGTGTGGTACCACCTGGATTCGAACCAGGGACACATGGATTTTCAATCCATTGCTCTACCACCTGAGCTATGGTACCAAAGGGGGCGCAAATGTAGCAAAATTTCTTTCCTGCCTGCGCCTTTCGGTTCAGCAGAATTGGCGGGCTTTCAATCGACTCGAGATGATTGATGATAATTCACAGACACAGACCGTATAATTCTATATGAACGGACTTTGATAAAAATAAAAATCGACGAAATGACAGAAAACATAGACGAAATGAAGATTCTTGGTGGGGGTTGAGATTGCGATTTTGTTAGCGGGGTCGATTGTTGAATTGATCCCTACTAAATTCGGATATCTCTTCGGAGAATATTAACCGCGCTTAACCAAAATTGCTTGACATGATGTCCAAGACCATCACTCTGGTAACAGTCCTCTTCTGCTGTTTTACCGCAGCCCTTTCCCAGCAGCAGGTTGCTGTGAATTCAGCCCCTGCCCCTGAAGGGTATGACCTCGAAGTCGAGGTTGTTGCCGAAGATATCGGCGTCCTGATTAGTCCAATCACCTTTCAGGCGGTTGACTTGACAGGCTACAGC
This sequence comes from Flavobacteriales bacterium UBA1995, assembly GCA_002336475.1. Classification (GTDB taxonomy): domain Bacteria; phylum Bacteroidota; class Bacteroidia; order Flavobacteriales_D; family Sanyastnellaceae; genus UBA8752. Next base: position 76,118 of record DDCX01000041.1, read on the forward strand.
TGCACCCGTCTATATGTCACCATGAACAATGCCACAGACTTTATGTCTTCGGTTTCGGGTGACGCTACCAATCCTACATTGGTCGAGACTACGACAAGCTACTTCCATGCCCTGCTGGGTGCAGCCACTCCCAATGGCATCAACTCGGTGCTTTTCGGGGTCTACCCAGAGCTGCCCTATGACAGCTGGGTGACCGTGGGATTGGAGAGCGTGCCAAACGCTGCCGCTGG
>DDCX01000129.1 GCA_002336475.1 Flavobacteriales bacterium UBA1995
AAGGCTTCTTATGCCGAAATGACGCAGTTTGTAAACCTTCTGACCAATGAAGGGTTGACCCTCCCCACCGATCTGTGGCTTCCTTCAACCGCTCAGATTCGACCACAGCAAAGTTGGCAAGCTGCCATCGGAGCTGCCAAAACTTTGGGGGAAATTGAGGTCAGCATTGAGGGCTATTACAAAGAAATGGAGGGGCTGCTTGGCTACAAGGAAGGGGCCAGTTTCGGTTCTGCAGCATTCAACCTTTCGAGCAATACCACTTGGGAAGACGAAGTGACACAAGGCGAAGGGCGCAGTTATGGTGCAGAAGTTCTGTTTCAAAAGAAACGGGGCCGTACATCTGGATGGTTGGGGTATACGTTGAGCTGGACCGACCGTCAGTTTGATGACGTCAACAATGGCCAGCGGTTTCCATTTACCTATGACAGGAGACACGACCTGTCAGTGGTGTTGATCCATGACTTGAGTGACAAATGGACCCTCAGTGGCACATGGGTTTATGGCACTGGAAGGGCTTTGACACTCAATGAAGTGACTTACGCCAGTGTGATCCCCGACTACGAAGGAGGGTTGAGTCCAATCTCCCTGGACATCCCATCGAATCGGAATGCCTTTCGAATGAGCCCTTATCACAGGCTGGATTTAAGTGCAACCCGGACCAAAGTGAAAGAGAATGGTGAAAGGTCACTGGTTCTCAGCGTTTACAACGCCTACAACAACCTGAACCCCTTCTTGGCATTGCCTGGAACTGCGGATGATGGTACTCGGGTCATCCGAGAATATGGTTTGTTTCCCTTTATTCCTTCAATAGCATGGCAATTCAGCTTCTGAAACACAGCATTTTCCTGGCCTTAATGGTGGGCCTTGTGGGGTGCGAAAAATGGGCCGACGGAGTGGTCCGCGAGATCGATTTTCCGGAGCACACTCCTCAGTTGGCAGCCACCGTCAATTTGTTTGCAGGAGACACCAAAGCCATCGCGGCCTTGCATCAAACTGCCAGCACCTTGGATGCAAACGACGCGGTCATTCCAGAGGGGATCACCGCCCGAATCGAAAAAGAGGGTGACGTGCTCCTATCGTGGACCCCTTCGGACACGGCGTTGGTGGGGACAGATTGGGACAGCCGCACCATGCATGTTTTGGATTTGTCGGCTCCTCTGGCCCTTCCAGAGGGGGAATTGGACCTCGTCGTTGAGGCTCCTGGATTCGAGCCCTTGACTGCAACCGCAGTGCAACCGCCAGCGCCCATCTGCACCGTTGGGTTTGAAGAAGGTGCTGACACCACATTCGATTTTGGTGATCCTGTTGTGGTTGACCGTTTTGAGTTGGATGTTCTGAACCGTCCGGGCATTCGAGATGTCTATGGCATTCAACTGCACGAAGGCTACGTTTATGCTCCAGGTGACACCACCTGGCAATTGGTGGGCATTGGAGACGATGATTCGGATCTCGAGCCACGCACCACTTTCAATCAGGCTTGTTACTGTTTGCTTTTGGATGACCAAGGGTTGGATGCTCAGTCTCTCGAGGATGTGTTCATTGACCGAAAGCGTTGGGTTGGCTGGTATGGGGAACCTGAGGGAGGCGATGTCCTGAGGATGAAAGTCGTTTTGATGGATGAACCCTTGGCACAATTCTACCGTTCACTGGAAACCCATTGGGAAACACAAGACAGCTTTTTTGCCAACCCCTCCTCCATCTACAGCAACACCAGCACAGGCTACGGCATCTTTGGACTGGGTTCTTCTGTGGAATTCTTTTGGGAGTGATGCCCCGGGTTGTCAGTACTTTGGGACATGACCCAAACCTGGCGACCCTCCCTTTGCTTGTCTGTGTTGACCCTGTTGTTTTCGGCCTTAAATGGCCAAAACAGCACCGTAAACATCACTGTTGATGGACTCGCTGCGGGCGATGTTGCTGCGTTGACCCTGGAACGCGGTGTCGGCGGATTGTTTGACGCCACAGTGATCGGGCAAGGTGTGGATGTTCCTGTGCCGCATTCTTTCGAAGTAGAGGCTGGTCCCTGGATGTTGTCCTTGGATGCGCTTGGCTACATCACTCCTGCTGCGCAAACCATAGAGGCCGATGGAACGGTGAATGTGACCTTGGATGTCGCCGCACTACAAGGTGACAGCAGCACATATACGTTCACTTGGGAAGAGGATGGGAGCTTTGCTGGTCATGCTACGGAGTTCGTGCCTGCTGATCCTCCCGTGATCGAAGTGTTGGGCGCCTCGTATGACGTCCCTGCAGGATTCAGTGCCCAGACCCTCTTTCAGCAATATGGATTTGTCTTGGACGACCAAGAATTGGCATGGACCACAGACGACGCATTTAAACTCCACCAGACCATTTCGTCCCTGCCGTATCCCCGTGTAAATGCCGACGAGGCTGGAACCCCGGTTTTGGCGTTATGGCGGTTGACAGAGGACATGCTGGACGGCGACTACATGGCAGAGACCATTGCCGGTACAGAAGTCATCACCATCTCCAAGGACGCCTTCACTTATGCTGCTCCGTTGGTCGTCAATTTCGATGGCGATCAAGGGCAGTTCTTTAGCCGCCGATTGTTCAAGGCGCTCCTGTCACACCTCACCAACGGAGGCTCCGAAGCCGGACTTGTCCAAAACATCGCTTCTGAGCGCTACGGCGTAGAATTCATGACGCCCAGTCCTGAGCTTGAAGACTTGATGAGCGAGACCCAAACGAATTTTCAGCCCTTCCCCGCTTGGGAGAAGCTGCAGATCATGGGCATGCTCGAAGAATTCCCTGAGGGCATGCGCAAGCAAGACGGATTGTCCAAATTGGTGAGGCGCATCAACGGACAGCCCAACCCCTTCTACCCCACCGCCCCAGCCATCGCGTGGACGGGCATGGAGACCATTGAGTGGATGGAAAGTGGGTTTGCCAACTTCTCCATGGACTACATCCACCGCTTGATCCTGCACGAAAAGGCCCACTTCCTTTGGGAGTACACCTTTGACGAAGACCTCAGGGCTGACTGGACTTCATTGGGGGAATGGTTTGAAGACCCCAACGCGCCCAGTGGATGGAGCACGACCCTGACCACCGAATTCGTCAGCGCTTATGCCCACGCCATGAACCCCAACGAGGACATGGCCGAAAGCATCGCCTATTACATCTCAAATCCGCAAGTGCTGATGACACATGCGCCAGACAAATACGACTTCATCCGAGATCGCGTGATGCACGGTGCGCGTTATGTAGCGATGATCACGGAGGAATTGACGTTTGAAGTGTTGAACCTGTTTCCGGATTACACCTACCCTGGCAAAATCGTCGGCACCGATGTTCAGGTCAACGGAAACCCCAGTGATGATAAAGTACTGACCCTGACCATCCACCTGCACAGCGACGACCCCGCCCAAGATGGGGCCGTGAGTGGGCAGGTCCGGTTTGTCAGCGCGGTAGGCACCATCTTCGACATGTGGCTGTCCCCTGCAAACGGAAGCAGCGACTCTGTGTTGACGGGCACATTGACCCTCAACAAGCACATGAAGTCCGGATGGTGGAACTTCGATGGCCTCCACATCTGGGATGCCGTGGGCAACGACCGTTATGAGAGCCCCGCTACCATCGGTTTGCGTCTGTTCCTCAACAATCCCTTGGAGGACATCACGCCTCCCGAGTACATCGATGATTCCTTTGTGATAGAGGAAGTCGCTGGCATCCAAGTCGGGGACGGCACCGACGGCCCTGCAACCGTTGATGGCATTCAAATCGAATTTGACACTTGGGATAAAATTCCCCTGAGCCGTGGATTGACCCGCATGACCTTTCCCACCATGGATCCAGATTACGGACACCGGTATTCCATGGACATCCAATCGAATGCGTTTGAAACCAATGGTTACGAGGAAGTAAAGCACCACGAGATGGTATTGCCTGTCCCCCACTACTTTCCCACGGGTCACTATACCGTGAACTTCTCTGCTGCCGATGACGTGGCGGGCAATTCCAGCGCCATCTATTTTACCGGAGACCCCAATTACTCCAATGCTGATGGGGTGCACATCTTCGCCGAAGACCGGGATTCAGTCTTTATGGAAACAGCATACCCCGACCTGTTGGCTCCTGAGGTGGATTTGAACAGCTTTTCAATTGCAGCGACGCCCAGCAATCCTGATCTCCCCAATGGAGAAACTTTGGTGGAGTTCACTTTGGCGTTTCAGGACACCAGTGACTTTGATGGATTTACTTCAGGTGTTCGGGACCTCACGTATACCCTGAGAGATCCTCTGGGTGATGAGTTTCACTTCAATGCTTGGGAGGAGTTTGGCGGTGCCAACTTCTTTTATGCGGTTTACCCACCTGAAGGGGCGAACACCTGGGCTACCGCAACCTTGACGGCACTTTTGCCGGCAGGTTCTGCACCCGGAACATGGGGGGTGTCTGCCATCGCCATTCGGGACCGCGCCCTCAATGTGAAGCGGTACAGCTTTGTAGAATACGTGCAGTTCGTTTTGGATGAGGCCGATTGTCCCGCTGATCTGGATGGCAATGGCCAAATTGGTGCTCCGGACTTGCTGATGGTGCTCGCTGAGTTTGGCTGTCTGCAAGACTGTGGAATTGCGGACATCGATGGAAATGACCAGGTTGATGTGGGCGATGCGCTGTTGTTCCTCGCCGACTTCGGATCGGCCTGTGACTGAACATCGGAGACTACCTTCGGGCCATGCGTTTTGTATTTGCCCTCATTTCTCTTTGTGCAGGTCTTGCGGCACAAGCCCAGACTCCAAACAACATCGAAGCGGTTGAGTACGACCCCGATGGAAACCGCTGGTTTGTAAGCAATGGCAGCAGCCTGCTCGTCACCGAGGACCAAGGTCAGACGTGGTCATTCTTTGGTGAAGCGGTGGCTTCACATGGCATGGAGGTGATGAACGGCGCCCTTTATGCCATCGGCAATAACGTCATCCGTGCCTACGACTTGGCGTCCGCTGAGCTGATGGGATCTCTGGTGATTCCCGGCGTTGGCTTTCTCAACGGCATGGGCAACGACGGCGCTGGCCTTCTTGTAATCAGCGATTTCCAAGGCAGCAGGATCTTCGCCGTCAACGCAACAAATCCAGCAGAAATGTCATATTCACAATTGACTGGGAACTTAGGGGAGGCTCCCAATGGAGTGGTCGTAGACACCGACAACAACAGGGCCATTGTCGTGTGCTGGGGAAACAACGCTGACATCCTCGCTGTGGATTTGGAAAGCGGCGATGTGAGCACCTTGGTCGATGGCTCAGGATTGGGCAACCTCGACGGCATTGACGGCGACGGGAACGGCCAGTATTATGTGAGTTCATGGTCACCGACCCGAATCACGCGTTACTCTGAGGAATTCTCGGTTTCAGAAACTGTGGTGACTGGGGCAGCAGGCCTATCTAGCCCGGCTGACATCAGCTACGCGTTGGGATTGGATACGCTGGGTGTCGCCAATTCCGGCAACGACAATGTCACATTCCACGGTTTTGGGGACCCCGCGAGCAACGTGGCTGAAACCCTTGGGTTTGATGTGCGTCGTGCGGGAAATGACATGCTCATTGACATGCCTGTCGGACGCATGGTACACCTGACTGCATTTGATGCTGCGGGAAGAATGCTCGTGCAGCGCTCAGAATTCCTTCCTTCTGGTCAGTTTCGCTGGCCTTGGCCCATTGAAGGGCACATGACGGGTGTTGTCCAACTCCGTTCTGGAGGTGATGTCAAAAGCCTCCGTTGACCTATTTGGACTTCAATTTGATGCGGTAGCGCCACTGAAGCCCTACCGTCCATTCAACTGCGCCTGATGGTCTGAGGTCGTCTAGGTCTGCTCCCACTTCAAACAGCGTCATGCCTTCAGGAGCAGGGTTGTAGCGTGCTTCTGAATCCCGCTGGATAAACACCTTGAGCTTTTGTCGTTTACCGGTCTTGGTTCCCGTGGCCAAGCGGACCCTCCACGTTCCGTCAGGTACCCACCCATCGGGCACCTCGGAGATAAAGCGCTCTATGGATACCACCGGGTCCCATTTGAATCCTTTGATGTTGTAACCGACTTCGCCTTTGAAGCGCCATGCTGCTTTGGCGGGCACCTCTTCGGGATCACTGCCATCTTTGGTTTTAACTGCGGTCTGTTTCTGATACCGAATGCGGGTTTCAAAGTCCCATCTGCCAGCGTCCATTGAAGCTCCGTGTTCTATTTGCCACCGCAGATAACGGTCAACACCTTGGATGTCTCCCTTCCTGTCAGGACGCGAGGTGCGGCGGACTCCTATTCCCAATGATTGGGCTTTGCTCACGTCATTCCACTGGGGACTCCATGCGCAACCCAGTTGCAGCAGATGGCGGTCAAATTCTGAGAAATCACGGTCCCAACGCCATTGCTGGTTCATCACTACAGAAACCCCTTTCAAGGGCTTAATGCCGAGTGAAATGCCCGTCCACCCTCTCCATACAGTCGTATCAGTGGCTCCTTCTGAACCGGGCGGTGGATTGATGACCTGAGAATGCACCCCACCTCCTGCCACAAGTGCAATCAACAGCAGGACATGCTTCATACGCTGTCGCTGGGGTCAATGTGTTCGGAATGGTCTTCGCCTTTGTAAGAAACCTTGATCACTGCGGTCTCTCTGAGCAGGTCCACATTGCCGATTTCCATCCGCTCAACTTCCTCTCCGATGCGTTCAGACAAGTCGGCGCGCAGAGCTTCACGCTTGTCTTTTTGTAAGTATTCAATGCGATCGTACACCACGCGTTTCGTCACCAAGTGCTCCACAAACATCAAGCGCTCTAATGCAAAAGCCAAGAACCAAATGGAAGCATTGCCTATGACCACTGGCCATTCCCCCATGGCACCTGGCGCCAATGCGTTCATGACCGCCAAGGCAATGACCACAAACAAATACGTCATCTCGCGAATGGGTACCACATTGGTGCGGTAGCGGATGATACCAAATATGGCGAACAGCCCCAGAGCGAAGGCCAGGTCGAGTTCCACTCCGATCAACATGCGGCACAACAAGAAGATGGACGCGCTCACCATCATAAAGGTGAACACGTAATCCCGGCGCTTGGCCTTGGATTGGTAGATCATTCTGACGATGATCCAGCAGGATATCAAATTGGCTGCGAAATGCAGTGCGATTTCAGTCATGTTGCGGTCAGGCTTGCAGGTCCCCGGCCCAAGATTGTGCATCCATGAGCCTCCGATAAGTCGCAAGGTAAGCGCGGCCCGCGATGTTGCCATCCCTTGCGAGCCGAGCTATGGTGTATTTGCTCACCTTCGTCTTTCGTCCAATGACACCCTTTCTGCGGCTGTTGCTTCTGAGCCAAATTTGAATGGGGCTGTAGCGGTCAGGCTTTGGTTGCTTGACTTCAATCACGGCCAGCCCTTCGAGCAGTGGGGCGTCAGCTTCACCTAAAACCTGCGCATTGAGGCTGCGGTCCACCGTTACCCGTTCAGAGCGGTTAAAATCCACGAAAGTCGTGCGGTAGAACCCTCCTGAAAGCCGGGGTTCGATGTGTTCTTCGCCCCTCAATTTCCTCCCTAAAAACGCATGGTCCGCTGCACTGAGGGGTTGGTGAATGTCATCGCCCGTGGCGATGCGTTCTTTGGCGGTTCTTCCGCCGGGCATCCGTTCCTTCACTTCAAGAAATACCAGGCCATTGCTGGCATACCGGCGCTTTCTGATTTTCATACGCCGTGCCTTCCCCCTCAAATGGTCTTGCAAGAACTGATCCCCAGGGAGCTCGTAATAGAGGTTGTCATATCGGCACTGTTCTACACCTGACACCGAAAGCACATGTGCATGACCGCTCATGGCTTCTGCGAGCTCTGGTAGCCAGGACTCTGGAACAACATATTTGGTATCAAACCTGCGCATCAATTGAACAGCATTCAATGCGTTCAAATCTGTTTTGGGCAATGCCGTCAAGGCCGCCGCAAGCGCTTTCGTTAACGAATGATTATCCACAGGTTAATGAAAGTACAACGGCACCATGTTTTTGGTTGCTTCATGCCGAATAAATCAGGTCTCATTTGTGTTCCCGCTTGCGCTTTTCTTGGGCAACATGCAGCTGATTTAATGCGAAGTCCCGCACTTGTTCCGCTGCACCGCGTGGGACGTAATCAAAGCTCCTACCTCCTGCAGCAGTATGAAATATCAGGTGGCCAATTTTGCGGCGTTCCAACAGGGCGTTGCGCTTCCATTCAACGCCTTGGAGCTGGCTCATCTTGAGGACCGTGCGGCTGCGCCAAAACCATCCTTTTTCCAAGACGATGGCGTCGGTATGTACGCGCAACCGGTAGGATTGAAACCTCCTTTCAGTCGTCCAAAACACAAACGCGAGCCAAACAGTGGCCAGTGCGATGTGCCACACACTTGGTGCAATCAACAGCAGCAAGGCAGGGATGGATGCTGCGGCCAGAAGAAGCCAGCGCAAACGGCGGGCTGGTACAACATCGAAAACCAGGCTTTCTGGGTTCATGTCCTGGTAAAGTGCCTCCTCCATCGCCGACCTGTGCACCGGCTCCATGGCAGGTATGAATACCCGCAGGCCACCTGACCCCAGAGCCTGAGCTTGCCGAATGCGCACAGTTTCATATCCCAGCATCCTGCGGATCCAATTGCTCTTCCACTCGGTCATGTGGATTTTGTCAAAAGGGACATCGAAAGTATTGCGCCGGAGCAGCCCCATTTGAAGTTTCAGACCGTCCTGTCCGAGGGTGCTGTTGAGTTTCCAATACCGCAATGCAGCAGAGCCCAAGCTGGTGAGCACCCCCACCATTCCCATGACCACAAGGCCCGGAATAAACAGCAATACAGAGGTCAATCCCACCACGGACATGATTCCTATTGGAACGCCGTCCAGCCACTGTGCGACCTGCTCCTCCGCCCCTTGAAACAAGGACATGAACAAGGCCAATCCCAAGAATGCGTTTTTGAAGTGGTTTTGGCTGAGGCCCACCTTGAGTAGACCAGCCATGTCGAGCGAGACCAGGGGCTGTCGGCTGTCCTCATCACGGTCGGTATCATGCTCTACATGCTCTTCTTCCAACGGTGTGGCTTGGAGCATCTTGTCATTCAAGAACTTCTGGAGGATGGAGGCCTCAGACTTTCGAATGGCGACCAACTCCAGTTCACTGCCACTGGAACCTGCCGTGTCGACTCGGACCCCCGTGAGTCCGAAAACCTGTTGGATTGGGCCTTGGAAGAGCTGTACAGCTTGGATGCGGTCAAAAGGGATTTGGAGACGCTCGCGTTGAAAAATGCCGCGCTCCACAATCAATGCATCCGAGGAAATGTAAAAATGAAAGCGCAAGTAATACAGCAGCGCAAAGGCACCAACAAGCACCAAGCCCGCAGGAATCACCATGAGGTGGTACCACTGCAGTTCTCCAAAGGAGGCGCCAATCAGAATGGGCCAAGACGCTTGGACCGACTTCCATGTGAATTGGGCCCCGATGATCAACACCCCCAAGGGATGCTGCCGTTTGGGCACTTCAAAGCTGGTGCTCATCTCCGCGTTCGTGCTTCGATGACTGCCCGCAATGTCTGGGCGTCTTCGTCTTCAAGGCCTGCAATGCGCAAGTTACCACTGCCTCCCGCCGTAAACAGCTTGAGGTGATTGAGGCCCAATTTCCTGGATACTGGACCTTGGCTCAATTCAGAATGTTGGATCATCCCGAAAGGGACCGTTGTGGTGGAGCGAAACAGCCATCCTGCGCGGTAGGTGATGTCCCGCTCCCGCACAGCATAACCCCTTCTCGGAAAACCTTTCCATTCTTCCAAGAACCACAGCAAGCCAAATGCTGCTCCTGCCCCCAAAGGCCAGTACCACCCGCTGAATTGAGCCATGTCTTGGTCACCCCCCACCTTGTACAAGAGGTACGGCGTCAAACAGGCGCAGGAATACAAGAACTGAACGCTGCCCCATAGGGCCAGGCGCATGGCCCGGTATTTTTTGCTGACCTGGTGAAATTCAACATCCTCTATGCGAGGCAATGCAGAGAGGTCCAGTGCAGGGTTGGGTACGTTAGATATCTCCATGTTCGCGGTAGGGTTCATTCACCGGAGATGCGCTTTTCTACGGTGCCATCGGAGTATTGGAACAGGAGAAGAATACCTGGCTTGGGAAGAACTTCACGCCCCAATACATCGGTGACACGGACCAATTGCCTGTGGCCAGATGGCGCCAATTCCCCTACCGACATGGGTTCGCTGCAAGCTTGGGTAAAGAATTGCCACGCCTCACGCGAAGCATCGATGTCTTGGTTGCCCCAGGCCCCGGGCCAGCTGTGCCCTCCGCCGTTGATCGTATACAGCCACACTTGCGGGCAAGCCCCTTCTAAACCCCACTTTTGGTAATCCACGGTGGACTCATCCCAGGTCACGATGTCTGGAAAGTTGCCGGATTCTTCCAAGGTCAATCCAAACATGTCTACGAAGAAAGACATGGCGTCTGGTGTGCTGGGATAAGACCCCCACCCGTCTTCGTTTTTTAGGTCCCCCTCATAGAGGCTCACATCATCGGAAGTGCCATGGATTTCGAGAATGGGCACCATGAACTCTGGAGCGCATTCAGATTGGATGTCCGACATGAGAATGCCAGCAATGGGGGCCACGGCGCGAAACTCCTCGGAAGCCTCACATGCCAATAAATAGCACAGGTCTGCACCATTGGAGAACCCCGTTCCGAATACACGCCCTGCATCAAGCCCATAGGTCTCGATGAGTTCACCTCTCAGTTCAGACACGAAGGCCACATCGTCGACATATTCATTCTGATGGAAAGCGTACCCCACATTCCAAAACGGCTCGCCCGATCCGTCCGTGGTGCCTTGAGGATAGCACACCGCAAAACCAAATTCGTCGGCGAGGTCATTGAACCTCGAATACTGCATGATGCCCTCAGCATCGCCCGTATAGCCATGGAACACAAAGACCAAAGGACAGTTCGCTGGAGCGTCTGATGGCTGGTAGTAGTAGTATTCGCGGAGGTCCTTTCCATTGGAATACACCCCGAAATAAATAGCCGTAACCGAGACAGACTGAGCGTTGTTGAGGGCCTGATCATCGCTTCCTCCATTGACCGCTGTTATCTCCGCTGTCACGTTGTAGTTGCCGCTCCAATCAAAAGGCAAGACTTCATTGAACGAGAAACTGTGGCTTTCTGCGGTACCCAGCGTCAATCCGTCGATGGTGGTCTCACCTGAAGCCCCCTCCATGCTCCAGGTCACCGTGTAGGAGTAGACCGTGTCGGTGCCGAGGTTGACCACCGTTCCTGCCAAGTCCTCGGTTGCGGGCGCAAGCACCACACCTTCGGAGTCTAACCCAATCAATGCCAGGTCTAAACCGCTAGGCTCCAAAACGGTGACGTCGTCGATGGCCCATCCGTAAAGCCAACCACCGCCGTCGTTGTACCGGAACCCGAGGTGGACTTCTGCTTCTCCCAGCACCACGTCGAGGTCAATCACTTCAAAATCCCACGTCCCTTCGCTGCCTTCTAGGGTCTGCAAAAGGGTCCAGGTTGATCCTCCATCGAGGCTGTATTCGACCGTAGCCACCTCGTCATCGCCCTCGTAGGAACCACCATCGTAGTAGCTCGAAAAAGCCAGGATGGCGCTCTCTACACCCGACAGATCCAATGCAGGTGTGATGAGATAATCCTCACTTTTGTCACAATCGCAGCCGTCGTCATTGGTGGCCATCATGTTGCCGTGCGGTGCAATGGGCCACCACTGGCTCTCCAGGTCTGTGCTTTCTCCAGCCAGCCAACCTCCGTCGGAAGCAAGGGTCTGCTGGGTCCAGCCGTCAGGCAAAACGCCCGCGTCAAAGTTCTCTTGCAGCAATGTTGTCTGGGCATACACAGAAATGCTGCACAGGGCTATGGCCACAAGGGCCAACCGAATCGTTTGGGTCATGCCCCGAAGATATGGGGCAACACCTCACTCAATGGCGAACGGCAAAGCGTTGTGGTCCCAAGCCTTCTGCCTTTAAAACATAGAAGCCCTCAGTAAGGGTGGCGACATCTAAAACTGCGCGCACATCAGTGGCCTTGAAACGGTCGACCACGCGACCGCTGATATCCACAATGGCCACATTCATTCCCGCAACCAGCCCCTCAATGTTCAACGCTTCGGACGCTGGATTCGGATAAACCCCAAGGGATTCAGAAGAGAGGTTAGATGACCCGCTGGTCGCGCTGCACGGTGCAGACAAGCGCCAACGGTAGAAATAGTAGTGGTAATCAAGCGGCGAGTCTGTGGTATTTCCCGTGATGCTCATGCGGTTGGCCACAGCCAAAGGAAAGGTGCCCGCAGGAACAGCGTTGTTGCGGAACAAACCTTCATTGGTGCCATCGATGCCCATTTGGAATCCGGTGCCATTGGGGATTTCAACGCCAATTTCGAGGGTATTCCAACCCAATGCGAGGGTGTAATTGTCCTCGAATACAGTCGCTCCCCCTGCGTCTCTGATGTAAAAACCAATGGAGAAGTTGGTCAGTGCCAGCACCTCTACACTCTCCAGTACGGTGGGTTCAGATACGCTGAAGACCATGTCCCACATGTCATTTAAATGATAGCCACCTGCCCCCAGTTCGTCTGCAGAGATTGGACCTCCCAATGCGGTTTCAGTGTTGGCATTGGGATCGAAGAATTCAGAAGCAGAATCGGTACAGCCCAAGATGGGCGCGATACACGACCCATCGCCCAGGCAAGCCTCAGGATTGTAGTTCACAGCCGATTCTTGCATGCATCCCGCCACATAGCAACAAGAGCCGTCATCGTCAATGGCTCCTTCAGTGTAATTGACCGCTTGTGGATCCGTGCAGCCGCATTCATCTGAAAGTGAAAAACGCCACAAGTCTTGGTGATAGGTGTCGTTGGCACCCTCCAAACCCGAAGTCAAGTAGGCGTAGCACCCGAGGACAAAACTGCCTGGTGCCCAGCGCGCTCCGCCTGGGTGTGCCGCCAATTCCGTCCAGCTGTCTCCGTCGGGGTCATATTGCCAAAATTCGCCGTAGTCCAGCGGGCCATGGTTGTCGCCGTCGCCACTCAGGATATAGCCATAGCCATCCTTGGCGAATTGTGTTCCAGCGACCCGTGCCTCTCCCGGAAAGTCTCCCAATGGGGTCCATTCATCGGCCACGGGGTCGTAGCGGTGAAAGTCGTTGTAAATGGTGAGGTTCCCATTTTCTGTGTTGCCGTGCCCAAACCCTACGTAGGCGGCTCCATCGATGCCAAAATAAAAAGGGTGGTGTCGGTCTCCACCTGTGAACGCGGCCCGTTGCTCCCAGGTGTCGCTGTCCACATCGTATGCCCACCAATCTCCGAGGTTACCACTGTCGTTGCTTCCGAGGCCCACCATGACCTTTCCACCTGCCAGCACCATGGCAGGGTGATTCCTTCCTATTCCGGGGAAATCAGCAAGCGCGCTCCAAGCACCCGTCGCCATGTTGAGGTGCCACCAGTCTGTAGGGTAGCCGCTGTTGTTGGAGCCAAAGCCCACGTAGGCATGGTCTCCCTCACACACGCCATATCCATAGCCCCTGCCACCACCCGGAAAGGCTTCCATTTCCTGCCAACTGTCGGTTGAAGGATCGTATCGAAAAACGTCATCGAGGTTCAGCGCTGCGAAACCAGCCTGACCTGCAATGACATACCCGAACTCATCGTTGGCCACAGTAATCGGGTGATGACGGCCATTTCCACCAAAACTGGACATGGCTTGCCAATCTGTCTGTGCCAGAGAATAGAATGGACTCAAAAGGGAAAGAAACAGGAGGACGGAAAGTCTCATGGGAAGAGGTATGACACAGTGAACCATTGCAGTTCGCCATTGGTTCGCTCGGGTTGAAATCAATGGCGCTCAGACATAAAAAAAGCCGGCTTTTGGCCAGCTTTTTTCAATAGAGAGGTCGTGGATTACAATCCGTCAAACTCGATGTAGACAGAATCTCCACAGGCCACCGTAATCGTGGTGTCCAATGCAGTGCACAATGAGATGAAGGACAAGCCGAACTCCACATCGATGGTGCCGGCGTCGGTCTCAAAGCTGTTTTGAGCGAGGATGCCCATGTCAGCAGCCACTTCATCGCCAGCGATACTGACATCTGGGGTGCAGAGTGAGTTGTTGAAAATGGTAACAACGGCTTTGTTGCCCTCGTCACAAGCTTCGGTGTTGTCATCACAACCCGTGATGAGCACCAGAGCGGCCATCAGGCCAAACAGGTTTTGGATTTTCATTCTGAATCGGTTTTGTGGCGCGAAAATACACGCCTTCGTGAGGACTCAAAATGAAATCAAAGGGTTGCACAACCGGCGAACAATATCTCTGCCCCTTTCAAGGTTGAATGTTCAGGATACCACCACACCCCCAATAAAACCTGCAACTGTATGACCCGTCACCCTCTGATCATCCCTTCCCTGGCTGCTGTTTTGGCCGTTTCCATCCTCGCTTCAGCCTACCTCGTGGCCCGCAACGGGAGTTATTTCTTCCGCAGCCAAGCGAGCGACATTGCGGTTACCGGGTCGACCTCTATGGATTTCACCTCGGACCTCGCCGTTTGGCAGGGTCAGTTCACGCGAAAGGCCATGGATCTGAAAGAAGTTTATGCCCTCATGAAGCAAGACAAGGCGGTGGTGGAGCAATTCTTGAAGGAAAAGGGCATCGACCGGGATGCCTATGCCTTTTTGTCGATTGACATCATCCCACAGAACAAAACGGTCAACCACTACAACGACGAAGGCGACCTGGTCGACCGGGAGTCTGTCTTCAATGGCTACCGGCTCAAGCGCGGTTTTAAGGTGACCTCTACAGACATCGATTTGGTGGAACGCCTCGCCAATGAGGTCACTGAGCTGATCGAGCAAGACGTCTACATCACCTCCTATCCACCGAAGTATTACTATACCCAATTGGGCACGCTCAAGATTCAGATGATCGAAGCTGCCTCTCAAGACGGCCTGACGCGTGCCAACACTGCGGTATCAGGCGGAGGTGGTGAACTCGGTGACCTCCTCGAAACCAGCATCGGCGTCTTTCAGATCCTCGGCACCAACTCTGATGAAAGCTTCAGCTGGGGCGGAACCCTCAACACCTCGAGCAAGCTCAAAACGGCTTTCGTCAACGTGAAGCAGCGCTACGCCATCGAATGACGCGGGCATGGGCAGTCCTGTTTTCTCAGGCACAGCGCACACTTGTCCTTTCCTCTATAATGAGGGCGATTCACGGCGCAGCTGTTTTGCGATTTCACTGCCGATGTCGGTCGGATTCGAGCCCGTATGGTTGAACACGACCACTGCGTCTTTACCGTCCAATGAGCGCCACCACCAGGTCCTGGCTCCCAACCATGCTCCGGAATGGGCGGCATGATCGGTGTCAGGCAAGGACCACCCAAACCCGTAATTCGTGGCGCTTCCGTCC
>DDCX01000015.1:0-2525 GCA_002336475.1 Flavobacteriales bacterium UBA1995
GCGGAAATAGCCTTCGTTGTGTTCGGCAAAGCGCCCCCTAAATCGGGGGGCGGCATCAAATGCTTTGACCACCATCATGGCGCCCAGCGTCTCCTCCAACCGGCTGATCAAATCTCCCAACCGGGCTTTTCCCCTGCCCGCTGCACCCCTGAGAGCCGTGGCAATCCGGGAGATGATAAATCCAGACACCGGCATGAACACCAAGGCAAACAGCGTCAACTCCCAGCTGATGGCAAACAAAGTCACCAATGAAAGCACAATCATGATGGGCGCTTTGAACAAGACCTCGAGCGTTCCGATGACACTGAATTCCACCTCCATCAGGTCGTTGGTCATGCGGCTGATCAAGTCCCCTTTGCGCTGTTCGGTGAAATACCCCACCGGCAGCGCCAGAATCCGGTCAAAGAGCTGGGTACGCAAATCGCGGGCGACCCCGGTTCGAATGGTCGCCAAACTGTAGAAAGACAAATAGGTGACGGCATTCTTGACCAGTGCCAAAACCGCAATGGCGCCGCACATGGCAAGCAGGGCTTGCTCTGATCCATTCACTGCCACATATTGGTCCAAGGCAGAAGTAACCTTCGCGAAAACAGCAGGGGTTTCCTCCGATGAAGTTGAAGCGGCATCGGTCCGAAACAGGATCCTCAGAAAAGGCACAATGGCCAAGAATGTGAACAGAGAAAGGACCGAACCCAGCGCATTGAACACGATGTTTCCGATGAGGTTGAGCCGGTAACGCAAGACCAACCTAAAAAGGTCCTTGAACCTCCTCATGCCCCCGCCGTCCCGGTATAGTTGTGCGGGGTAATGGCGCGCAATTCCATGCGCACTGAATCTGTGACCGGGAGCCCTGAGATAAAGTCCGCAATTGTTCCCGCGTCGATGCCGGCATTGCCCCTGGTGAGGTCTTTGAGCAATTCATAAGGCTTCTCTACCCCTTCTCTGCGCAGAATGGTCTGAATGGCCTCAGCCACAACCGCCCACTGGGCTTCGAGATCGGCGTGCAACTTGGCTTCGTTGAGGACCAGCTTTCCCAATCCTTTCCGCAGGGCGTTGAGCGCCACAAGGCTGTGGCCAACAGGCACTCCGACATTGCGCAAAACGGTACTGTCCGTCAAATCGCGCTGCAGCCGGCTGATGGGAAGTTTGCGGGCCAGATGCCCCAACAATGCGTTGGCCATGCCCAAGTTGCCCTCGCTGTTTTCGAAGTCGATGGGGTTGACTTTGTGTGGCATGGCAGAGGATCCCACTTCTCCTGCCACCACTTTTTGCTTGAAATAATCCAAGCTGATGTAGTGCCATAGGTCGCGGTCCAAATCGATCAGGATGGTATGGATGCGCTGCAATGCGTCGCACCACGCCGCGAGGTAATCGTAATGTTCTATCTGTGTGGTCGGATGGCTGCGGTGCAGTCCGAGCTCGTCTTGAACAAATTGTTCGGCAAAGGCATGCCAGTCTACCTCGGGATAAGCCACGTGATGGGCATTAAATCCCCCCGTAGCGCCTCCGAATTTGGCGGCAAATGGAACGGCCTCGAATTGAGCAACTGCGTGATCCAAGCGCTCCACAAAGACCGACAGCTCCTTCCCTAAGGTCACGGGGCTCGCAGGCTGGCCATGGGTGCGCGCCAACATGGGAACTGTAGACCATTTTTCGGCCAATAAGGCGAGGTCATCGCGCACAGACTGCAAAGCAGGCAACAGCACGTCTGCCGTGGCCTCAGCCATGGAGAGCGGTATGGCGGTGTTGTTGACATCCTGAGAGGTCAAGCCGAAGTGAACAAACTCCGAACGCCCATCGAGTTCAAGCGGAGCTAGGCGCTCCTTGATGTAGTACTCTACAGCCTTGACATCGTGGTTGGTGGTCTTTTCGATGCCCTTCACCTCTAAAGCTCCAGCGGTATCAAAACCCACATAAATCGCGCGCAGCCCCTCCACCTGTTCGACAGACAACGCAGGCAGTTGTGGCAGCCCCAGTCCGTGCAATGCTATGAAGTACTCGACCTCTATGCGGATGCGGTATTGAATGAGGCCAGCCTCAGAGAAATAAGTGGCCAAAGGCTCAGTATGGCGACGGTAACGGCCATCGATGGGGCTGATGGCGTTCAGGGCTGCATTTTCGGACATCGCGTAGGATGGTTTGAACGCCGAAATTACAGACTGTAGCGTGGGCGGCACTTACCTTTCGCATATGTTGATTCACACCGTTTCGCACGGACTTTTTAAGCTCGATGGCGGCGCCATGTTCGGCGTAGTTCCCCAGCCCTTGTGGTCCAAGTCTCACCCGACCGATGAACGCAACCGATGCGATTGGGGATTGCGTTCCTTGCTGGTAGAGGAGGGAGACCGCCTGCTGCTGGTGGACTGCGGCATGGGAGACAAGCAAGACCCTAAGTTTTTTTCCCATTACGCCCCCCAACCTCAAGACCTCGATGTCCAACTGGCAGAGCTGGGATACCACCGCGATGACATCACCGATGTGTTTTTGACGCACCTGCATTTTGACCATTGCGGAGGGGCCATCCG
>DDCX01000015.1:2561-12115 GCA_002336475.1 Flavobacteriales bacterium UBA1995
GAACGCCATTGGAAATGGGCCACCGAACCCAACCCCAGGGAGAAGGCAAGCTTTCTGAAAGAGAACATCCACCCCATTGAGGCTTCCGGACAATTGAAGTTTATTCCCCGCGCCGAAGGCACCACGGACACCCGTCAGCCCATCCCTGGGTTCCCCGACATTGACGTCTTATTTGTGGATGGACATACCGAAAGCCAAATGCTGCCGCTGCTCAAAAAAGACGGACGCAAGGCCTTGTTTACTGCAGACCTGTTGCCCGCCACCACCCACATTCCAACCGCTTGGGTCATGGGGTATGACACCCGTCCATTGATGACAGTCACAGAAAAGGAACGCATCCTCACCTGCGCTGAGCGGGAACAATGGACCCTGTTGTTTGAACACGATGCCCACCACGAAGCGGCCACCGTGCACCGCACAGAAAAAGGGGTCCGCCTGCAAAGGGCCGGCCAGCGCAGTGAATTCGATTGGTGACCTCAGGAACGAAGGCCTGAAAGGCAAGCCCTTACAATGCCAGGTCCTGTGTAAATCATTCCGCTGTACACCTGCACCAAGTCGGCACCTGCGCTGATCTTTTCCTGGGCAGAGGGGCCGTCTTCAACGCCACCCACGCCAATGATGGCAAAGTCCCCCCGTTGGCGCAAGTAACGCACAACCTCTGTGCTCCGCTTGCGAACGGGAGCCCCACTCAATCCTCCAGCGCCGATGGCCTCGACCTGATCTTCAGGCATCTTGAGCCCATCGCGTGAAACCGTCGTGTTGGTGGCGATCACCCCTTCGATGCCTGTATCGGCAACCAAGCCTACAATGTCGTCGAGTTGGGCATCGCTCAAGTCCGGTGCAATTTTCAAGAACACCGGACGCCGGACGTCTTGTGCCTTGTTGAAGTCCTGTAAACGGTTCAACAATGCGGTCAGTGGAGCCCGCTCCTGCAATTCGCGTAGGCCCGGGGTATTGGGAGAGCTCACATTGACCGCGAAGTAATCCACATGAGGATGCAATCCTTTGAAGCAGGTGAGGTAATCCTCCGATGCCTGCTCGTTGGGGGTGACCTTGTTGCGGCCAATGTTGCCCCCGACAATCAAGCCCGGAGGCCTGTCCTTCAGCCGACCGATGAGTTCCTCAAGCCCCCCATTGTTGAAACCCATCCGGTTGATCAAGCCGCGGTCTTCTTTGAGGCGGAAAAGCCGAGGTTTAGGATTGCCAGGCTGCGCCTTGGGGGTAATGGTACCTACCTCAACAAAGGCAAAACCCATGGTGGACAGCTCGGTCAACCACCTTCCGTCTTTGTCGAACCCCGCCGCCAAACCTATTCTGTGCGGGAACCTCAGGCCCGCCACTTCAATTTCATCTGAGGGTTGGGCCGCCACGTGCAACGACTTTTTTAGCGCGCCATTGAAAAAGGGCATTTTCAAGCCCCAACCAAACAACGCCATGGTGCGGTAATGGGCCCGCTCGGGATCCATGACGAAGGCAATGGGCCTCAAAAAGCGCCGGTAAATCAGGTCTCCGAAGGATGCAACTCTCATGAAAAGCAAAGATGTTAATAAACATGTGGACACGGACAATGTCCAGTCCGCATGAAGCCCCTCTAAGTGAAGATAGCTTTGGCACAAGCCGAAAGATGTTGTTTAACTGGGGAAAGAAAAAGCTCAAGCCTGAAGAGGTTGCACGGATGTTCGTCCACGCAACCCTTGATAGCATTGAGGATGCTTGGCCTGATGTTTTGGGCATGCTGCGCGAAACGCCTCACTTGGAATGCGTACCCGAAATCGAAGACGCCGAGGTAGGTCCATTCCTACTTGTCGTTATGGCGGGCAATCTGGATTTCATCCCGCACTTCTTTGACGCCGGAACGGACCAAGTCCTCGTGGAGGCCATCCTGAGTGAGCTGGCCATTCAATTGGACCTCCCTACCCCACAGCTGGCACCTAAGATTTCCCAAATGCGGGACGCCATGGTCAAACTCAACAAGCCTTCGAATAAGACGTTGAGTGCCATGTCCCGAGGTTTGTACATCGGATATGACCTCAACGGTTGTCAGGAAGAATACTTCCGCTCGCTGTCGGTCCCCAATCCACGGTTCTTGATGCAGATGGAGGAGATCCTCCAGCACTTTTTGTGGGATTGGTCATCGTTCAACGAACAGTACCGGGTTCAGGCCCAAAGCTTGCACAGCGCTGTAGTCTGAGCGCCTCCTCGGTTTTTGTCTACCCTCTTCTGTCCAGGTCTCTTGCTTGGTCCCTGTCTTTGATGGTGTGGCGCTTGTCTACCAGCTTTTTGCCTTTGGCCACTGAAATGTCAAGCTTGGCATAACCGCTGGCTGCTATGTAAAGTCTTGTGGGCACTACCGTCACCCCCACATCACGGAGCTTGCGCTGCAGCTTGTTCAACTCTGTGCGCTTCATCAGCAGCTTTCTAATGCGCCGCGTTTCGTGCGTGACATACCCGGCATTGCCATAGGCGTCGATGTGCATGTTGAAGATGAACAATTCATCGCCATCAAACCTGCAATAGGCCTCCATGATGCTCGCCTTTCCACCTCGGATGCTCTTGATCTCGGTGCCCTGGAGCTGAATGCCCGCCGTGTAACTGTCCGTGAGGAAGTAGCTAAACGCTGCTTTTTTGTTTTTGATCTCAATGGACATGGCACTCGAAATTACGGCCAACCTCCCAAGGTGCAACCTCAAGAATCCGCAGCGCGTTCTTCGCATTGGGCAACCCCTTGCTTAATTTGCCCCTCTGCGATATTCATACCTGCCACTTGCCGAACTTCCAGTGCCTCTTTTTCGTCCTGACCATTGCCTTTTTGGGATGGGATGCCTCCGCACAAACGGTGGGCCTCTTTGCAAACAGCCCTGCTTCATTTGATGGCTACACCCTGGTCGCTCCCACCGGTGCTACCCGGACCCACTTGATTGACAATTGTGGCCGAATCATCAACCAGTGGGACAGCGATTACCGCGCTGGCGAGTCGGCCTACCTCCTCGAAGACGGTTCTCTGTTGCGCACCGCCCGCAAAGGCAGTCAAACCTTCAATGGCGGCGGCATTGGAGGCCGCATAGAACGCTTCAATTGGGAGGGCGACTTGGTCTGGAGCTATGAGTTGGCTACCGACACCGCCCACCACCACCACGACATGGCCTTTCTTCCAAACGGAAACGTGGTCCTCATGGCGTGGGAATACAAAAGCCCTGAGGAAGCCGCTGCCTCAGGCCGAACATCCGAAGGCCCACTGTGGCCCCCCATGTTGGTTGAGATTGAACCTGAGGGCTCCCAAGGCGGCGCAGTAGTGTGGGAATGGCACGCCTGGGACCACCTTGTACAATCCAGCGACTCTTCGCTGCCTCATTATGGTTTGCCGGAGGAAAACATCACGCGTTTCAACATCAACTATGGCAACGTGTCTGGCGGTGGATTCCCCGGAGGCAATGCAGGCGGCGATTGGTTCCACTGCAATGGACTGGCTTACGACCCAACGCGTGACCACCTGATGTTGAATTCGCGCAATTGGTGCGAGTTCTACATTATAGACCACGGCACCACTTCCGAAGAGGCCGCCGGCCCTGCAGGCGATTTGCTCTACCGGTGGGGAAATCCTCAGACTTACGGGCGTGGAGACGACGAAGACAAGGTGTTCTACCAACAACACGACGCCCACTGGATATTGGAAGAAGGACCCGCAGCCAATGCGGGCGATCCCGCTCACGCTGTGCTGGTCTATAACAACGGCAATGGAAGGCCGGGCGGCACCGGCAGCTCAATCGACGAGTTGACCCTCCCATGGGACAGCAGCACCGGCGCCTACTTGCTGCCTTCCCCCAGTGATACTCAAGAGACCTTCGCTCCACAAGGACTCGATTGGACTTGGCCCGAAAACCCGAGTACAGCCTTCCACAGTTCCAACATCAGCGGTTCTCAGAGACAACCCAATGGAAACACCTTGATCTGTGAAGGCGCCAGTGGCCACCTTTTTGAAATCACACCAGACGGTGAGACTGTCTGGGAGTACATCACGGCTTACAGCCAATTCGGTGCCGCTACCCAAGGAGAAAACCCCTTTGGCAACTCCACATTTCGAGCCTATCGCTACGCCCCCGACTATGCTGCATTCGAAGGCCGCGACATGACCCCGGGAGACCCCGTGGAGCTCAACCCTCTGCCCTTCGATTGCATGCTCTACCCTGCGGAAATTGACACTTCTGTTTCAACGGCTTCAAACCTGTCACAAGAATCAAGTTGGTTGGCTTTCCCCAACCCTTCGAATGGCAGCTTCACCCTCTACAGCCCTGTTCCAGCCCGCTGGTCACTTTCAGACAGCGCAGGCCGCATCTGGGCAGAAGGCACCCTCGGTGCAGGCCACAACTCCTGCTCGAGCCCGCTCGCTCCTCCGGGCATCTATGTGCTCACATTTTGCGACTTTCGCGGCCTCCCCCTCTGTACGAGGCAATGGCACATCATCCGTTGACATCCGCCAAAAATCACACCACACCATGAACCGCTTTCTGTTGCCGNNCCTGACCTCTACACCGAAGGGTACACCATGATCTATCCCCACAACCAAAACCGCGCGATGCTGCTCAACGCATGCGGAGAGGTGGTGCACGACTGGACCATCGATGAGAACAGGCGCCCGGGCAATACGGCATACCTGCAGCCCAATGGCGACATCCTCATGACGTCACGTCCAGCATCTGTAGGCGATGATGCCATCTGGGCCGGTGGTGGTGGCGCCACCATAGAGCGCCGAAGCTGGGACAACGATGTGCTGTGGAGCTTCACCGCCAACAACGACAGCCTGCGCTTGCACCATGACTTTACGGTGACGCCTGAAGGCAACGTCATCGCCATTTGCTGGGAGGTCATCGACAGCCTCGAGTGCATTGCCAATGGCCGCAATCCCGAACTGATTCAAGGTGGGGAGCTCTGGAGTGACAAGGTCATCGAACTGCAGCCCAACGGTCAAGGGGGCGCCGAGATCGTCTGGGAATGGCGCGTGTGGGACCACCTCGTGCAGGATTTCGACAGCACCAAGGCCAACTACGGTGTGGTGGCCGACAACCAGCAGCTCATCGATGTCAATTACGGCACTGTGCTCAATCAACCGCGCGATTGGCACCACATGAATGCCATCGACTATTACCCATTCTACGACACGGCCGGCCAGATCATCATGAGCGTCCCCACCTATGACGAGGTGTGGGTCATCTGGCACGACTACCAGTTCAGCGATGACCTCATTTGGCGCTGGGGCAACCCCGCAGCCTACCAACGTGGTGACAGCGCGGACCAGAAACTGTTCTACCAGCACGATATCCATTGGGGCAATGGGCTGGGCGTCAACCCAGGCAACCCCGACTTCACCAAGTTCTTCGTCTTCAACAACAGGGTGCCCAATGCCGATACCGTGGGCACACACAGTGAGGTGGCGGTCATCTCCCCCATCTTCGACGAATACGATGGCGGTTATGCCTTCAACACCTCGACCGGACGCTGGGGACCCGAGGACTTCCAATGGACCTATACCCAACCTGGACTCAGCAGCACGGGCCTAAGCTCCTTCCAGCGCCTGGGCAATGGAAGCAACCTCATCTGCAATGGCCGCACCGGTGAGCTGTCTGAAATCACCGAGAACGGTGAAACCGCATGGCAATACCGCACGCCCCTCCTTCAGGGTGCACCAGTAGCCCAAGGCACGGAACTGCAGATGAACAACAACTTGACGTTCCGCGCTGACCGTTACCCCCTCAATTTCCCTGCTTTTATCGGGCAAGACCTCTCTGCGGGGATGGTGATTGAAACGGACCCTACGCCGCTCGAAGTGTGCCAGCCTCTGCTGTGCGAAAACGGGTTGGCGTGCAACTATGGTGAGGAGGGTGACTGCACCTTCATCGACACCGACATCGATGTGGCAGGCCCCTTTATGCTGGGCCTTGTGGACTCCTCATTGTGTGCCAACGGCTATGAAGTCACCGACGATGGCTTCGTCACCCTCGTCCCCTCTTCCGGGGGGATGGAGACCGGCTATGAATGGTTCATCACGCCTGAAGTCGAAGCCCTCATGCTCGCTTCTGGATTTGAAATCTTGCTCAACGACCTCAATTCACAATCCGTTGCCGTCTGCGGCACCGAATTGACGGCGGTCAGCGGGTTCTTCGGCGATACCACAGTGGTCAATTACGACGGCACAGGTTGGTATTGGCCCCTTTACGATGGCTATACGGCTCCTGCGAGCAATTTCGAAACAGGATGTAACGACCCAGATTACTGCAACTTCGACCCTTGCGCCCTGCCCGATTCCACCTTGTGCACCGTACTCGAATTGTTGGCAGAATCCAACACGACCAACGGCATCGTTACTGCAGAGGCGGTGGGCGGCACAGCGCCGTACACCATCAATATTCTGGACGAAAACCTGCAAAGCATTGGCTTCCCGATTTCAGAATCCGACGAACCCTCTTTTGTTTTTGTCGGGTTGCCTGATGGCACCTATTGCTTGGAAGTCACCGATGCTTCAGGTTGTTCCGCCATCTCCTGTGTGAACGTGGGTGTGATGAGTGTGGAAGACTTGAATGCTGATTCATTTCAGCTGCATCCCAACCCCGCCTCTGATGCAGTTCAATTGACCCTGCCTGCAGCATGGGACGTTGGAGCTGTCACACTGCGCGATGCAGCCGGTCGGTCATTGGCCACCCCAAACCTGACGGCTTCGGGCATGTTGACACTTTCTGCATGGCCTGAGGGCATTTACCTCATCGAAATCCAACACGCCGCCGGAACAGCGATTGAAAGGGTGGTCGTCCGCAGGTGATTCGGGCATTACATTGCATGTAATGTATGAAGACACCATCCTAACAACCCGGGAGGGGGGAGTCCTGACTTTGACTTTCAACCGCCCGGCTGCCTTCAACAGTTTCACGCAACCCATGGCTGCAGCCCTGCAGGAGCAGCTGCGCTCAGCCGATGCCGATTCATCGGTGAGGTGTGTGGTGTTAACGGGGGCAGGCAAGGCCTTTTGCGCCGGCCAAGACCTCAAAGAGATTACGGGAGAAAACGCCCCGACTTTTGAAGAGATTGTAGGCGGATCCTACAACGCCACGGTAAGGCTGATCCGCGGGCTGCAAAAACCCGTGATTGCCGCAGTCAATGGCGTGGCCGCCGGCGCAGGAGCCAACATCGCACTGGCATGTGACCTTTGCGTGGCTGCGGAAGGTGCCAAATTCATTCAGGCCTTTTCAAAGATTGGCCTCATCCCCGACAGCGGTGGCACCTGGATGCTGCCCCGCTTGGTCGGATTGCAGCGCGCAACGGCACTGGCCTATCTCGGAACCCCCGTGATTGCAGCAGAGGCGGCAGCCATGGGAATGATTCATCGGGCCTTCCCTTCGGAAGAATTTGTTTCCGAAGTGATGGCCCTGGCTGTTCAATTGGCAGCGATGCCAACCCAAGGATTGGCTCTGACGAAACAGGCCTTTAACAAAGCCTTCGAGCAAGGATTCAGCGATCAACTCGACACCGAATTGGAACTTCAAGGTGCGGCTTCCCGTACACAGGACTACCAAGAAGGTGTGGCTTCCTTTCTAGAGAAGCGCAAGCCCACTTTTGCAGGCCATTGATCATGGACTACAATTCCGACAACAGCACAGGCTGGATTGATTGCGAACAGCGCCTTCCAGGGAATGGACAACGTGTCCTCGCCGTGGTGCCGGGAAATGAGGTTTTGCTGCCTGGAAAAGCGAGCTTTGAAATGCGTGACGTGCTGGTCCTGAGGTTTATGGAAAACTTCTTTTCTGCCCAATCTGACCGCGCCGACAGCCATGGGCGTCACTTTTGGTCGGGCGAAGGATCCTCCAACCAATATTTCAAAGCGGTCACCCACTGGATGCCCGTTCCACAAGCCCCCGCTCCCCGCGAAGAAAGGCAAGGAGAGCAGCCCTAAGGACCGAGGTTACCGGGATTTGACAGGAAGGAATTGCCCTGCTATCCCCAAAAACACCTTGGAGTCTCCTGCGATCTCAATGGTGTAGACTGAAGCAAGATGCCACTCCTGACGGTGGGTCAATTGCTCCGCAGCCGCTCCTGCAATTTGTCCCAACCCTCGGCGCAGCTTTTTTCCCAATTCAGTTTCTCCTGGCACATCATCTGCCAGTTCTTGCTGCACGTAGTCCGAGAGGTAGATGGAAAAATCTTCGCTGTCCGGATTGGTGAGGTACAACGCACCTCCTGCCAAGACCACAAGCAGGGTCACATTCAATAAAAACTTCATGTCTTGGAATTGATGATGTGAAATGCCTGAACGGCATAAATGGCGGCTGTCTCAGTGCGCAAGCGGTGCTGCCCCATGGTCACAGGCAGAAATCCGCTGCGTCCGAAATGCTCGATTTCACCTGGAGTAAAGTCGCCCTCAGGACCAATGGCGATTGCGGCATTTTTACCGGCAGGCAATGCCTGGACCATAGACTGCCGCTTCCATTCGGGATGCTCGGGCACCGGACAATGCGCCAGTCCACGCCACACCTCTTTGTCCAGCCCTTCTATGGCCTCTTCCAATGGACGCGCCGGAAGGAGCTCGGGCAACCAAGTTCTGCGCGATTGCTTCATCGCCTCCACCAAGGTGCGGTGCCACCTTTCGTACTTCTCTACTTTGCGCTCACTGCGCGCGGTCCAAATGGGCATGACCCGAGATACGCCGCACTCACAAGCCTTCTCTAAAAACCATTCAAACCGGTCCGTATGCTTGGTCGGCGCGACCAAAATGGTAAGCTGTGGTGAGGGCTCGGGGTAGCATTCCGGTACGCCCACCATCAGGGATGCCTGCCGCTTTTCGATGGAGACCACCTCAGCGGGGAAGACTGCACCGCGGCCATCTGCCAATTCGACCGTATCGCCCAAGCGGGCCCTCAACACCTGCACGAGGTGACGTGCTTCATCAGGCCCGAGCGTGTGGGGGCCAGGTTGAATGTTTGGAGCGTAGAATCGACGCATAACGACAAAGAAAGCCATGTCGCGGGACGCTGCGCCCCCCGTCTTTAAGCTTCATCCACAGTGCATGGTCAGCCCACGTTGACCGACACCCTGGGCGCTGCTTTGCGCACGTCCTCTGACACCTCAGCTTCAAACTGGGCGAAGTTGGCATTGAAACGCTCGGCAAGTGAATCCGCCTTGGCATCAAACGCGTTGCCATCGGACCATGTGTTCCTTGGGTCGAGCAAGCTGCTGTCTATTGCGGGAGCGCTCAAGGGCACCTCCCATCCGAAACGGTCACAGCGGCGGAATTGCGCATCATCCATGTTGCCATTTAACACCGCGTTGAGCAAGGCCCTGGTGTCATTGAGGGCCATGCGGTGGCCCACACCGTGAGGACCTCCTGTCCAGCCCGTATTGACAAGCCACACTTTGGCGCCATGAGCCGACATCCGCTCTCCGAGCATGTCTGCATATCGACCTGGGTGAAGTGGCAAGAATGGCGCACCGAAGCACGCGCTGAAAACCGCCTTGGGTTCATTGATGCCGTCTTCCGTTCCAGCCACCTTGGCGGTATAGCCGCTGATGAA
>DDCX01000015.1:12123-15477 GCA_002336475.1 Flavobacteriales bacterium UBA1995
GAAAATGTGGTCTGGATGTTGGCCTTGGCCACTGGGCTTGGCGCCCTTGATGTGATCGATGGGATAACTCACGCGGGTATTTTGCGTGGTTTGGGCATCGGTGAAATCCGGCGTTACACCATCGGCTTCAAAACCAATGTTCTCCAACATCGCACCGTGCTGAATTGCGGAGTGAATGTCCGGCTCGCGCGCGGCATCCAAATCGATGGTCTTGGCATAGCACCCTCCTTCAAAATTGAAAATCCCCTTGGGCCCCCAGCCGTGCTCATCATCCCCAATCAATTTGCGCAAAGGATCACTGGACAAGGTCGTCTTCCCCGTTCCAGAAAGGCCAAAAAACACAGCCGTGCTTCCATCCTCTCCCTCGTTGGCAGAACAATGCATCGGCAACACATTGGACTCCGTGGGCAACAGAAAATTCATGGCACTAAACATGCCTTTTTTGATCTCGCCGGTATATCCTGTTCCGCCAATCAGGACCCTGCGGTGGGTGAAATCCAAAACCGCAAAATTGGACTGCCTGGTGCCATGGCGGTCTGGATCTGCCATGAAACCTGGTGCGCACACCACATGCCAATCTGGACTAAAACCACCAACCTCTTGGGCCGTTGGGCGAATGAACATGTTGTAGGCAAACAAATTCGACCACGCTTTTTCGGTCATGACACGTACCCCCTTGCGATACTCAAACTCTGCACCGACATAGGCGTCGCGCACATAGAGTCCTTTGCCATCGATGTATTCCATCATATCGGCGTGCAACAGCATGGCCTGCTCAGGCGCGAGGGATTGGTTGACATCACCCCACCAGACTTCCTCGCGGGTAGCGTCGTCTTTAACTATGAATCTGTCCAGTGGACTTCGGCCTGTAAAACGGCCTGTTTCGATGGCTAGGGCGCCAGTTGAAGTCAGTTTTCCTTCGCCGGCGAGCAACGTCCTTTCAATGAGACGCGCGGGGGGAAGGTTCCACCATACGTTACGTGCTTTGCGCAATCCAATCTGCTTGAGATTGGGGTGGAAAGGGGTGTTTCCTTGGTGTACCATGATGTGCGGCAGATCATTGCTTGCCTCTTCAAAGATAAACCATATCAAAAGGCGACCCGAAGAAATGGCCATCAGAAAATTCCTCCATTGCGTTGGTTACTTCATGACCTCCCTTTGCCAAAACCGATGACCCAAGAGCTCCAACCCACGATCATCATGAGTCCCCCGATGGGCGTCAATGGCCCAAAAACGGACCCCATGTTCCAGTCCCCATGCCTGCCTGCAACCAAAAGAAAAATGCTGATTGAAAACAACCACGATCCGCATTGAACCCATGCCAAACCTCTGCGCTCACCGGATGCCAGTGCCCCCATCAAGGCCGCGCCCACAATGAGCAGGTACCTGGATGCGACCTCGAAAGACCCCATACTCTGCTCCGGCAGCACCCCGTCCAATGCATGCGCACCAAAAGCCCCTGTCAGTGTGCCCACAACGATCATCAACCCTGCGCTCCGGAAGTGCATGGGAACTGTGATTCTTTCATTCATGCCGAACTATTTTGCGTGCAAAGAAAACCCGCACTGAACCCCATCTTTGGTGCTCATCATCATTTCAAGCTTTCCTATGATTTCCCGCTTCTTCCCTTTGATCGCCGTCCCCTTGTTCCTCATGGGCTGCTCCGGTGCCTCTGCACCCCAAGAAGACACGGACCAAAAACAACCGAAACCCGTTCAAGTCGGGCAGGAGAATGACCAGGCCAATTCGAAGCAACGCCGCGCTTACACCCCCGAAGAACTCAATGAGCCGTACAGCAAAGTCAGCCCATGGCGCTACATCGTGACAAGCCCTGAGACACAGTACTTTGAACGTCTGGTCGGCTTGTCAACCTTGGCGCGTACCGTGCACTCCAGTGGCCATGCCATCTTGATCCCACAGGACGACACATTTACCCAGAACAAGGACTGGAAGGGGCTTTTTGAGGAAGAGCAAAAGGAGGCACTGGACCGATTTGTGAAGGCCCATGTCATCGTAGGCATCAAAGGACCAAAAATGCTGGAAGGCATCTATGAAAACCTGAACGGCGAAATGGTCTCCATTGAGAAAAATGACAAAGGAGAACTCGTCTGTGGCGGATCACGCCTCTTGGGTCGGGAAGTGGAGACCGATGGCGGGTTGGTGATTCCCGTGATGGGGATGGTTGAGGCCATTCAATGGGATTGACCCCTGACAGCACCTCCCTCAGAATGAGGAGTGCGAAGTCACATTGCACCGTTTTTATGAGTACTACTTAAAATCCATGCGCCTCATGCCAATCCGCTGTTTTTTTCGCACCGCCCTGCACAGCGGCTCTTTTGGGATCGCTGTGCTGTTGATTGTTGTTCTGAATCCGCTGATGGTGATGGGGCAATCCGACGAATACCAGCGCTGGGACACCGTACCGGTGCGGGGCGTAGATGGTGATCTGTTGAGCAACCCTTGGACCGGAGGATTGACGGCCCCGCAGTTTTCAGCGGCAGACTTGGACGGTGATGGAGTCGGTGACCTTGTGGTGTTTGACCGAAGCGGCAACCGCATCCTGCCTTTTCAAGGCTGTTCCTCGGATGTGCCCGAGGCCCCTTTGACCTATTTCCATCGGCCTGACTGGCGCGTTGCATTTCCCGAAGGCTTGCGAAACTGGGTTTTGTTGCGCGATGCCAATTGTGATGGAGTCATGGATCTTTTCACCAACAGCCAAAGCGGGATGCGCATTTGGCCCGGTGTTTTCGAAGATGGAATGACACAATATCCCAACGCCCCCACATCCAATGTGGTGGCCAACTGGGACTTTGGATCAGGGGAACAGCAACTGCCCATGGTGTGCCTCAACACCGATATACCGGCGCTGGGGGACTTTGATGGCGATGGGGACTTGGACATGGTCACGTGGACAGAGACCTCCTCTACNNTTGGGATGTGACCAACCGGTGTTTCGGCATGCTGGACGAAGCCACCGAAGACAATACGGTGTTCATTGGTGAAGCGCATGCGTGCGATTTCAATGTGGCCGATCCTCGTGCAATGGACGGCAATGCGGAAACGGAAAACACCATGCGCCACGCGGGGGGCACCACAGCCCTCCTTGAATTGGATGGAGACGGCCATTTGGATTTGCTCCTCGGGGATGTCTCATACAACCAATTTGTGGCGTGTTACATGACCGATGCCGTGGATGGTCAGGACAGCACCATGACCACCACAACACATTGGCCGGCAGACCTGGGCAATGAGGACACCCTCGACGTTCAACGTTTTCCTGCTGCCTACCATTTGGACGTGGACCAGGATGGGGTGCGCGACCTGATCATTGCCCCCAATGCCACCTTCGAAATC
>DDCX01000120.1 GCA_002336475.1 Flavobacteriales bacterium UBA1995
GAATACCAAGGGTCCATCATACAGTCAGAACCAAAACCAACGTTCACACCGGCTGCTTTAAGTTCAGGAACTCGAGTTTGACCACGGCAAAATGACCGCCGCCGGCAGCGATCATGTATGGCAGGAGGGTCCTGGTCAAGGCCAAGGTGCCAAAGTAATTGACCTCCATCATGGCCCGGTCTACTGCGGGGTCCGTTTCGATGAGCTTGCTTCTTTGGCTGATGCCACCACTGTGCACCACGACATCAACGCCGCCGGTGTCTGTCCAAACGCGCTCCACCAACCCGGCCAATCCATCGGTGTGGGCGAGGTCAAAGGGGGCAAGGACAGCATCTGTTGCTCCAATCTCTTGGGCCAAAGCGGCCAAAGAAGCCTGCTTTCGGGCCGACAAAACAAGCCGGTCACCGCGGCTGTGGCAGGCGCGCACCACAGCTTCTCCAATGCCTGAAGAGGCGCCGGTGATCCAAATGGTGCGGCGAGGGGCCGCGCTCACGCGTCGATGTTGGCGTACTTGGCGTTGGCCTCGATGAATTCCCGGCGGGGCGGTACGTCGTCGCCCATGAGCATGGAGAAGATGTTGTCGCTTTCGGCGGCATTCTCAATGGTCACCTGGCGCAAGGTGCGGAACTCAGGGTTCATGGTGGTGTCCCACAATTGCTCTGCGTTCATCTCACCAAGACCCTTGTAGCGTTGGATGCCGACGTTGGCATCGGATTTGCCTTTGAACTCCATCACCAAGCGGTCACGCTGGTCATCGTCCCAAGCATAGCTCTGCTTAGACCCGCGCTTCACCAAGTAAAGCGGCGGTGTCGCGATGTAGATGTACCCATTTTCAATCAGCTCCTTCATGTGGCGGAAGAAGAACGTCAAGATGAGCGTTTCGATGTGGCTGCCGTCGACGTCCGCGTCACACATGATGACCACCTTGTGGTAGCGAAGCTTGGCCATGTTGAGGGCCCGTTCGTCTTCCTCGGTGCCCACAGTTACGCCAAGCGCGGTGTAGATGTTCTTGATCTCTTCGTTCTCGAAGATCTTGTGGTGCATGGCCTTTTCCACGTTGAGGATTTTACCCCTCAGTGGAAGGATGGCCTGGAACAAGCGGTCGCGGCCTTGCTTGGCCGTACCTCCAGCAGAGTCACCCTCAACGAGGAACACTTCGCACAAGGCGGGGTCCTTTTCTGAGCAGTCGGCGAGCTTACCTGGCAATCCAGAACCGCCCATGACCGTCTTCCGCTGAACCATTTCGCGTGCTTTGCGCGCGGCGTGGCGTGCTTGCGCTGCGAGGATGACCTTCTGAACGATGGTCTTGGCGTCGTTGGGATGCTCTTCGAGGTAATCGGAGAGCATGCCGCGAACGGCTTGGGATACGGCCTTGGTCACCTCCTTGTTGCCGAGCTTGGTTTTGGTTTGCCCTTCAAATTGGGGCTCCATGACCTTAACGCTGACGATGGCGGTGAGCCCTTCGCGGAAGTCGTCTCCGCTGATGTCGAACTTGAGCTTGTCGAGCATGCCCGATCCGTCGGCATACTTTTTCAAAGTGTCGGTCAGTCCACGGCGGAAACCGCTTAGGTGGGTGCCGCCTTCGTGGGTGTTGATGTTGTTGACGTAGCTGTGGAGGCTCTCGTTGAACGAAGTGTTGTAGATCATCGCCACTTCGACGGGGATGTCGTCTACTTCACCTTCGACGTGGATCACGTCAGCAATGAGCTGCTCCCTGTTCTGGTCGATGTAGGCTACAAATTCCTTGAGTCCAGTCTCGCTGTGGAACTGCTCTGTGGGATGTTCTCCTTCTTCATCGGTCACCCGCTCATCTGTGAGCGTCAGTGTGATGCCCTTGTTGAGGAACGAAAGCTCGCGCAAGCGGCGGGCGAGGGTGTCATAGCTGTATTCGAGGGTGTCTGTGAAGATCTCAGGGTCAGGCTGAAACGTCACAGAAGTACCGGTGCGGTCGGTGGTTCCAATTTCCCGGGTAGGGTAGGTGGCCTTTCCTTGCTTGTACTCTTGCTCCCACATCTTGCCTTCGCGGTGCACTTCGGCGCGCAGGTGAATGGAGAGTGCGTTCACACAGCTGACACCCACTCCGTGGAGTCCGCCAGAGACCTTGTAGCTGTCCTTGTCGAATTTACCTCCGGCACCAATCTTGGTCATCACGACCTCCAAGGCGCTTATGCCTTCTTTGGTGTGCATGGCGACCGGGATGCCCCGGCCATTGTCGTGGACTGTAACGCCGTTACTCGGCGTGATCGCCACATCGATGGTGTCGCAGTGACCGGCCAGAGCCTCGTCAATGGAGTTGTCTATGACCTCGTAAACCAAATGGTGCAATCCCCGGGCGCCCACGTCTCCGATGTACATCGAGGGACGCTTGCGCACGTGCTCCATTCCCTCCAGGGCCTGAATGCTGTCCGCTCCGTAATTGTTCTTCTTCTCTTCGCTCATCTCCGCGATTTTTGACGTCCCACGAAAATAACCCACAACCTGATGAAACAGGTGATTTCAGGGGCTTTGAAAGGCCAGTGTTTTCAACACTTTTGTTGCCGTTTTGTGGGGTTTTCAACACCCGGCAAGTCCAGTGTGCAGTTTGTGCGGATGTCGAGGGTTTAGAACCGGTAGGAGGCCATCATCATGACGCCCATGCGCTGTGCTCCATAGCCGTTGAAGATTTCCGTAGACCCAAGTGGTCCTTTGGCTTCTAGACCCAGCGAAAGCCGGGCGTTATAGCGGTATTCAACCCCCAAATCGAGGGCCGTGTAAGCAGGAAGTTTTCGGGCAAAAATGGAGGTGGTGCCTCCCATGACAGGCCCGACGTCTTCTGCTGCAGTTTGAATTTCATCTTCACCCCCCAAGATTTGGGCAAAAGGCACGCGGCTTGGGGCATAACGGGCGCCCACAATTTCGAGCCCCAATTCTAAGAAAAGGAGTTCTTCGAGGTTCCATTTTCCGGAGGCGGAAAACCGCGTGCGGGGTTGGTACCAGGCGTAGGGTTGCCCGCCGGTTCCATAGGTGTGGAATTCGGCACGTGCACTCAGTTCAAGGGGGCCTTGGCCCCGATATGTCGCCTCGCCTATGACGCTGGCCACAGTCAGAGAATCGTAAGCGGCACTGAACCTTTGTCCTGCGCTGTCAAGCCCCGGTTCGTTGACCCAGTATTGGAACTCGCGGAAACGTGTGGTGCGCGCTTGGGCATTGAACGCGAGGTCACGGGTCAATTTGCCCCTCAGACCACCGTACAATTCCAGGGCCCTGTTGGTGTTGGACAGGGCTCCGCGCAAGGCAGAATTACCTGCATTGTATCGGGCATCGAAGAAGGGATTCTGGTCAATCAGGTCGTGCATGGCATTGCGCTGCATGCCGCCATCTACACCACCGTAGGGTACAAATACGTCGTCGAGCAAACGGAACCTCACCTCTGCCATGGGGTAGAAGTGAAACGGCTGTGCGCCCCGCGCGTCAATCCACAGGCCAGCGCCAGCTTTGACCATATATGCGCCGCGCTCTTTGGTCACAGAAGGCCGCACGCCGATCAACGCGGCGCTGCGGTTGATGTTGGCAGCGGTGGAGTCGCCAACAGCTTCGAGTTGCGATCCCGTCAGGTGGGCCTCAAAATCCAGGTCATAACGCGCGCCATCGCGGTGGGTATGCAGTTTACCTGTGGCCTCTATGAGGTTTTCACGGCCAGGTGATTGGAGGATGTCGGGTTGCGGGAGGTTGCCCGGGGTTGGAGAGACCCCGATGGATAGTCGAGAATACGACAGGGCCAGGTTGCGGTGCACTTTACTGCTGTCTCTTTCGTGGTTTTGCAAGCGCAAAGCAGCACCTATTGTTCCGTAGTTCTGACGGTCGTTGGGGGCCGAAAAAAGCCCTTCTGAGGCTGCAGTGAGGTCCAGTCCATGCAATCCCCAAGCGTCCCTTTCCAGAAATACAGAAGCCGTTACGCTGCTGCGCTTGACAAAGCGTCTGAAGTAACCGTTCACGGCGTTCTTGGACCAGCCTTCGTCCACTCCAACGCTGTCCTTTCCGGTGGATCCAGCTGAACTCAGGTGTCGGAAAGACAGCCCCCAAGAACCTTGTCGGCTCCGGGTGTCGCCCAGATGCACTTCCAAAAGGGGCGAGGCGTAGAGTCCGAAACCAGCGCGGGCATGTCCCGCATAAAGGCGGGGCAAGGGGGCGTCCATTTTGACCGCGATGGGGGCGATGGTGCGTGAAACAGGCGGTGGCGAAGTGCGCTTGGATATGGGGGCGTAACCGATCTCGGGACGCTCGATGCCCAGGTCAACCGCACGGGGTGAGTCTGTGGGCTTGTCGACTTCTCGCAGATAAAGTTCTCTGTCGCCCACAAAGGTGACCTGCAGGCTGTCCTGCGCCATGAGTGGCCATGCCAGGCCGAGGGCCAATGTGGCACACAAGGCGCTGGCTCCCGAAAAGCGGAGTTGAGGGACGTTGATCATTCTTCTTCGAAATTGGGGGTATCACCCGCAGACGTGCTGTCTGAAGGGGCGGCGACAGGTTGCTCGAGTTGTACGATGCGATCGAGCATGTCCAAGCAGGCATCTTGTACCCAGGGCTCTTGGATGTTGCTCTGCAACTGATCGATGGTGGTGCGCGCTTGGAAGTAGTCTTCCTGCGCGATGTAGGTTTCTGCCAGGAGCAAGAAACTGTG
Organism: Flavobacteriales bacterium UBA1995; assembly: GCA_002336475.1. Classification (GTDB taxonomy): domain Bacteria; phylum Bacteroidota; class Bacteroidia; order Flavobacteriales_D; family Sanyastnellaceae; genus UBA8752. The sequence goes on from DDCX01000120.1 coordinate 4,661, forward strand.
GAAGGACCAATCGCTTCCTCCGCCAAACCGGTTGAGCTGATCGAAGATGGCGGCTTGACACGCCACAGGATCGCCTGCCTCGAGGATCAATGCGGCGAGATGGTGGGTGGCTTCTTCTGCGTGGGGACCTCCTTTTGCCAGGACTTGTAGGTCGGCTTTGGCCTCGGGGCTGTTGTTGTCCATGAGGATCAAGGCCCTGTTGTAATGCGCCGCAGTGCGAATGTCCTCTGGAGTGCCGCTGTCCTCGAGAATGGGCCCTACGTATGCCAGGACGGTTTCGCCATCGCCCAATGCCCTGCTGCAGCGCATGATGCCAATTCTCGCTTCCAAGACATGGCGCTTGAGAACGGCGACTTGTTCGAGTTGCTGGTAGTGGTTCAATGCCGCGTCAAATGCTTCCCGGTTGTAACGCAACGTGGCGGCCATGACCAAGGCGGGTTCGTGGTAGTCGCTCAAAGGAGCGGCGATGACCGCTTCGAGGGCTTCCAGTGCGCCGGAGCCATTGTCGCTGTCGAAGTGGCATTGACCGAGGTGGAACCGCGCAGCCAACAAGCGGATGCTGTTGGGATACTTCTCGATGAACTGCTCCAATTTGGGTGCAGCGGAAGCGCAGTCGCCCGAGAGCGCCAGGTCTTGGGCGGCAGCGTAGGTCTTTTCTGCGATGTCGTCTTCGGTCAAGCCCACCACATCGGGGAGGTTGTCCAGCTGTCCGCGTTCCACGAGGAGGGGTTCGACCAGCAAAAAAGCATCCTTGGTGACTTCATCGTCGGGATACCGGGTGGAAATGTTGTCCCACAATGCCAATGCGTCTTCGGGACGGTTCTGCTTGATGGCGATCAATGCGAGGTCGACCAATGCGTGTTTGGCAAAAGGGCTGCCGGGCAATTCGGACCGAATTTGCTCAAAAGCAGACTTGGCTTCGGACATTTGATTCCGCTCGATTTCTGCCTTGCCAATCGCGGTCAGGGCATCTCCCTTGAATGTGGTCTCTGGATGGGCCTCAAGCAGGCCTGTCATGCCTTCGACCTCACCGGGCAGGTCGCCGTTGAGTCCCAAGCACCGGGCCCTTTGGAAGCGGGTGTATTGTTGCTGTGTAGTGCCGGCGTCGAGGGCCTTGTCGTAAGCATTGACGGCACGTCCGTAGTCCTTGTCGATGTAAAAGCAATCGCCAATTCGCAGCAGCGCATCTGCGCGGTGCCCTCCAGGTCCAGCCCCAGATTCGGCATCGGCATATTTGCGAAAGGACACCTGCGCATCTCGGTATTTCCTCTGACGAAACAGGGCGTACCCTGCGCCGTATTCCCCCTCGTTGTACTTGGTTGAGTTGAAGGCGCCAGGTGCGTTGAGGAAAGTGCGGTAGTGGCTGAGTGCAGGGGCATCGCTGCCGGACTTCATGGAAATTTCTCCCTGCCAGTAGTGGCTTTCGGCGGCCAAGGTGGCATCCTCAGGAAAGCTCCTGCTGCGTTTAAAGAAGGCGTTGGCCTGGTCAAATTGCCCGCTTTGGAACAGATCGACACCATGGTTGAAGGCCAGCTTTTGGTAGGCTTTCTTTTCCTTGGGGGCCTTCCGCTGGATTTTGTCCAATGCGTCCAGTGCCCTGACATGGTTGCGCGTAGTCAGGTAGACATCGAGCAGGAATCCATAGGCCTCGTCCCTGCGCGGGCTGTCGGGGTATTCTTCTAAGTACTGTTCAAATGCGGCAATGGCGTCGTTGAAAGGGTTGAAGTCCGTCTCAAAGGCGAGTTTGGCTTGATTGAACAGGGCGTCCTCCCGGACCTCGAGGTCGTGGTCCATGGTGGCTGCCTTTTCAAAGGCTGCCTGCGCTTTGGGCTTTTCATCCAATTCCAAATAAGCGCGTCCCATCGCATGGGTCGCGTACTGATCCAGCGCACTTTCGCCGCCCGTGGCCCGCATGAGTGCGGTGATGGCCGTTCCGGGGTTTCCAGTAGACAATCGGCAGGAGCCGACGATGTAGCTAAAACCCGGGGTGCGTTCTTGGGGGTCTGCGTTGCTCCATGCCGATTCCAAATAGGGCGAAGCCGACATACAATCGCCAAGGTGAAACAGGGCCTCACCCAGCATGCGGGTCAATTCATTGCGGTCTCCTCCTGCCAGGTCGCGCTCTTCGGAAAGCCACTCGGGCGCCCTGGCCGCCAATTCATCAAAGCGTTCTAACCGGTACAGGATTTGCCCGATGTAGAGGGGGACGGCATCCTTGAATGCATCGATGGCAGAAAGGGCTTCAAAGGCTTCCAATGCCGTGGTCAGTCTGTCCTCTGCAAACGCGATGTGGGCGAGGTAGTATTCAGATGCTTCCAGAAACTCGGGCTGTGCAGCGGGATCTTCCTTGACGCGCAGCAGGTCTCCCCGGGCACCTTCGAGATCACCTGTTTCGAAGCGCGCATGGCCCCGTTTGAAGTGATATTCCGTGCGCATGGACTTTGAAAGCCTTCTCGGATTGAGCGCGTCAAAAGAATCGATGGACTTGGCCCATTTGCGTCGGCGGTACTCATAGTTGGCCAAGGCCCATTGAAGCTTGGGAACCCAAGTGGATTCGGGATGCTTTTCGATAAAACGGTCAATGCGCCAAACGGCATCCTTGTGGTAGAGGTACATGGCGCAGAGTGCCGCGCTGTACTCGGCTTCCACTTGCATCAAGGCTTTTCGGTCGCCCGCGGCCCCGTCACCAGCTGCAGGTTCTTGAACCCACGCATCGAACAATTCGATTGCTGCAGCATATTGATGGTGATCAAAGTGGTGCCGCGCCCGGTCGAAATTCGAGGGGTCTTTTCGGTGGACAGACTCCGTGACTTCTCCTCCCACGAGGGAGGCGCTTTGGGCAAAGGAAGTGGGGACACTGAGCAGGGTGCCAACCGCAGCCAAGATGATGCCTGATTGTGCGCAGCGTTTGAATGCAAACGGGGCTTTCGGGCAAGCGGAGGAGGAGGAAGAAAAAAGGGACAGCATGGGGACGTGCATGGACAACGTGAAAATCGCCCTTGGCTTGCCCTGTTTTGGAGGCCCCTCCTGTGAATTATTCACCGGCAACGTGCCGTAAACCCAAGGGAGGCTTTATTGGGTGATGCTGAACTCGGTGCGGCGGTTGCGGGCACGTCCTTTCTCAGTGCTGTTGTCTGCCCGCGGGCGGGTTTCTCCGTAGCCCCTTGCGCTGATGCTTAACGCTGAGACTCCTTGAGAAACCAAGTAGTTCCGCACAGATTGTGCCCGAGCTTCGCTCAGGGAAAGGTTGTCGGAATCGCTGCCAATGTCATCGGTATGTCCGCCGATTTCTACATTCAAGCCTGCCTGATTGAGGTATTCTGCAAAAAGATCCAAAAGCAGCAAACTGGACCGTCCAATCTCGGCAGACCCTGAAGCGTAATGGATGTCTTCGATTTCGAATGCAGCATTGGCTTCTTTGACTGAGCGGACGCTGAGGTTCGCGGTCACCAGTGCGGGTTCGCTTTCGTCCCTGTCGATGACCAGTCCAGCGCTGAATGCCGCGCCTTCGGCTTTGGCTAACATGATCACGTCTTCCTTGGTGGCGAGGTCAACGACCGCAGCAAAAGCGCCATCATCGCCCAGCTCGATGGCCTGGGCCCTTCGGCTTTGGGCATAGCGCAGTTCCAAATCGATGGGGGTATTCGCCAGTTCATCGCTGATGTCAAGTTGACCTTTGACCACCACCGACGCCCGTGCCCTCAGGGGTTCGGGGAGTGTCCAAGTCATGATGTCAAGCCCACTGGTCCCTTGTCTTCGGCTGGAAAAGTAGGCCGTCTTGCCATCGGCAGAGGTCACCAGTCCATGCTCGTCCCCAGGGGTGTTCAAAGGAGTGCCTACGTTGACAGGTCTCGACCAGCCATCGGGATCGGTGGGCAAAGCTGTACTGTCCAACCGGCTGACCCAAATGTCATAGCCTCCGCCACCCGGCGTCCGGTTTGACGCAAAATACAGGGTGTGTCCATCGGGGTGCAAATAGGGCGCCTTGTCGCTAAATGAGCTGTTGATGGGGGCGGGCAATACGGATGCTGCGCCCCAATGCCCATCGGGTTGAAGGGGGCTCGCCAGAATGTCTATGGTGGGATTGCCTTGCGCATCGGTGGTGGTTCCTGGACGCACCGCTGCAAAAAAGAGCCACTGCCCATCTGGACTCACAGCGGGCTGGGATTCCCACCCGTCAGGTGTATTCAAGGCATCCAATGCTTGCGGCTCACTCCAGAGGTACACCGTTTCATCTCCAGTATCCTCGAGCAATGAATAGCGCGCTGAGAACAGGTCGATGTTTTCTGGGTGGCCGGGGACAGGTGTTTTGACGGCCAGAAAAAGAGAGCGGTTGTCTACGGAGATGGAAGCCCCACCATAGCCTGAAGTGCGGTTGAAAGGGTCTTCCATGGCCGTTCCATTGTCAAATGCTTCCGAGGGGCCGGGGCGTCGGGCCCAGGTGAACTTTTCAAAGGGTTTGCTCACCAGATCGCCTTTGGCCTTGCGCTCTCCTGCACGGGTAAAGAACAGCAGGGTTCCATCGGCTGATAGGGCGGGCAGGTATTCTTGGTCCCGTGTCGCTACAGATGCCAAAACCTGAGGCGGGGGACTGTCGGCATGGGCATTGTATTCGATGAGAAACTGAATTTCCGGCAGGTTTTTTTGGACGTCTTCGAGCCGGCGTTGGGACCGGGGTGAATGCGGTTTACCGGTGATGGATTCCCAACGAATAAAACGGTCAAACCACTCCAATGCTGTTTCGAACTGACCTTCGGCATAGGCGATGCTGCCCAAGGTGTAGGGAACGTCTGCATCGTAGCGAGGGCAGGCTTCGTGAACGGTGAGCAGCTGTGCGCGGGCCTCACCAAATCCACCGCCAGAACGGCGATTTTGGCTAAAAAGGAGCAAGCCCAGTTCAAAGCGCGCTGCAATGGCAGCTTCATCTGAATCGATGGCTTCCTCGAGGTATCCCTTTCTCTTGTCGGCGTCGTACTTCCGCTTGTCTTGTCCTTTTTCGAGCAGCTTTGCTGTTTTGGCGTCGAGTTCGGGTGCACAGGGGTTGTCCTCCTGGGCCAAAGCGGCAGCGGACAGGCCGGCACAGAGACTTGCCGTGAACAGGAAGCTGGCCAGTCGGTAAATAGGGTTCATGCCTGCTGTGCGGGGACTTCGAGTTCGTTTTCGCTGTGGGCGATGATCGTGGAAACGGCACCGTCGCCTGTCACATTGACCACCGTTCGGCACATGTCTAGGATGCGGTCCACGGGGAAGATCAAGGCGATCCAGGCGGGGTTGAGCCCCACGCTTTCCAAAACGATGATCATCAAGACCAATCCTGCGCTTGGAACGGCGGCAGCACCAATGGAAGCCAGGGTGGCGGTGATCACGATGACGGCTTGCTGGGCGAGGCTCAGATCCACCATGTGAAACTGGGCGAGCGAAACGACCGCCACTGCCTGGTAGAGCGAGGTCCCATCCATGTTTACCGTTGCCCCGATGGGAAGCACAAAGCTGGTGGTGCGCTCGGATACGCCGATTTTGTTGCGCACACAATCCATGGTAACGGGCAATGTGGCGACGGAACTCGAGGTAGAAAACGCTGTGATTTGAGCGTCCCGCATGCCGGCCAAAAAGGCTTTGAACCCCAATGGCTTGATCAACATGGCCACCAAAGAAGGGTAGAAGATGAAGACCATAAAAGCCAATCCAATGACCACCACAATGCTGTATTGCAAGAGGTACTCCAGCAGTTGGCGGAACATTTCTGGATCGCTTCCTGCGGCGTTGACGATTTGTCCTGCCATCAAGGCAAAAACAAAAATCGGCATGGCCTTCATGACCACCCATACCATGCGCACAAAGACCTCATTGAGGGCGTCGATGGCGCGCATCAGCGGTGCGGCTTGGTCCTTGGGCATGCCCACCAAAACGACTCCAAAGAAGACGGCAAAGAAGATGATTTGTAGCATGGACATGTCGGCCAACGACTTGAATATGTTGGTCGGTACCACATCGACAAGGGGCTGCAAAGGGCCAGATGACTTGGTGCGTTCTGCTTTGCTGAGTTTGTCGACGACCCAGTCGTTCATGGAGACTTGCTCCTCGGTGATTTGGGCGACTTTTTCTGAAAGTGCGGGGTCGTTGCGCAGGTTGATGTCGTCCAGTACTTGAATGCCATTGGCATCGCGCCACAGTTCATACCGAATGCGGTTGGACTCCAGGAGGTCATCGGAGACGCGGGATCCGGGCTGCATGAGGTTGACCAGCAACAGTCCTACGATGACCGCTGTCATGGTGGTCAGCAGGTAGGTCACCACGGTTTTGACGCCGAGCCTGCCCAACTTGGCAGGGTCACCGAGGCTGGCCACGCCAGACATGATGCTGAACAGCACCAAGGGAACAGCAATGAGCTTGAGGACATTGATGAAAATGTCACCGAAGGGCTTGATGTAGTCTACCGTAAAGTCGTTCCATCCGAAGGTGATGGACATCCAGGCGTAGAGGACACCGACGGCGAGGCCGATGAGGACTTGCCAGTGCAGGGCGAGGCGCATGCGTTTCAAGGGTTGGTGTTGCGTTCCGTTCGAGGACGCAATCTAATGTTCAGAGCCGGGCGCTCCGTTGACGTAAAGCGTGATCGGCCAGTACCAGCAAAACCATGGCTTCGACCATGGGGACAGCACGGGGCAAGACGCAGGGATCGTGCCGTCCGCGGCCACTCAGAACGACATCCTCGCCGGCTTGGTTGACGCTGTTTTGATCGGTCAACAGGGTTGCGACCGGTTTGAAACCCACGCGGAGTATGATATCTTCTCCATTGCTGATGCCGCCTTGTATCCCTCCACTGTGGTTTGTGGTCGTCCGGATGCTGCCACTTTTTCCGGTAAATGCATCGTTGTGTTCTGACCCCTTCATGAGGGTACCGCTGAACCCGCTGCCGAGTTCGAGGCCTTTGACTGCCGGCAAGCTCCAAAGGGCTTTTGCCAGGTCTGCGTGCAGTTTGTCAAATACGGGTTCACCCCATCCCGGAGGGATTCCTTTGGCGACGACAACAATGCTGCCGCCCACCGTGTCACCCGCCTTCTTGACTTCCAATATGCGGGCCTCCATCCGACGGGCAGTGTCGGGATCTGGACACCGAACAGCATGCGCATCGACGGTTCCTGCGTCATAGTAAGCCGGCGGGGAGGGCATGGCGATGTCTTGCACCCTCTCTACGTAAGCGCCGACAGCGGGAGCGGGGCCTTGGGGATAGAGTTGCTCCAGGAATTGTCGTGCCATGGCGCCCGCAACGACGCGCGCTGCGGTTTCTCGGGCACTGGAACGCCCACCTCCCCGGTGATCGCGTGTGCCGAATTTGGCGTCATACGTGTAGTCGGCATGACTGGGGCGGTATTGTCCTTCGAGGTGGCTGTAATCTCCGGGCTTGGCATCGCCGTTGGGAATGGTAAAGCCAATGGGCGTGCCTGTGGTCCGGCCCTCAAACACACCGGAAAGTAGGGTCACAGTGTCGTTTTCCTTGCGCGCTGTGGTCAGTTTTGATTGCCCTGGACGGCGGCGTTGGAGTTCGGCTTGTATGCGGTCGAGGTCGAGCTGAACCGCAGCGGGCATGCCATCGAGCACGCCGCCAAGGGCAGGGCCATGTGATTCTCCAAAAGTGGTGAGCTTGAAACGCTCTCCGATGCTGTTTCCGGGCATGCCACAAAGGTACGAGGCTGCTGATAGCACAGGATGTCCGACCTTGGCGCCCATGGAAAGTGGATTTGCGATAGGCCGTAAGCTCATCAAGGACATCGGTCATCTGGTTGGATTTGGAGCAGGGGCGCCGGGTAAACTTTCTGGACCTGAGATGCGACAATTGTCGGTGATCGAGGACGCTTGGTTGGCCTTGGAAGATGGGCGGGTGATCGGCGGTGGTCCGATGTCCGAATTTCCAGGGATTGTCGATTGGAACGGTTTGGAGGTGTTGGAAGCTGCGGGCCGTTGTGTGCTTCCAGCTTGGGTGGACAGCCACACCCACCTCGTACATGCAGCGTCTCGAGAAGGCGAGTTTGTCGATCGGATTCGGGGGCTGAGTTACCAAGAAATTGCCGCCAATGGTGGGGGGATTCTCAACAGCGCCAAAGCGTTGCGGGAAATGTCCGAAGACGACCTATTCTCGGTTTCCCTCGAGCGCATGGAGCGGCTCATGCGCATGGGCACTGGGGCGCTGGAGATCAAGTCGGGCTATGGCTTGGATCTGGAAAGTGAGCTCAAAATGTTGCGGGTGGCCCGCAGGCTGGGTGCCTTGGAGAGGATCCCGGTCAAAACGACTTTTTTGGGTTGCCATGCGGTGCCCGACGGTTGGAATGGCCCTGTGGATTACACCGACTATATGGTGAGAGAGGTGTTGCCCGCTGTGATGGAGGAGGAACTGGCTGACCACGTCGACATCTTCTGCGAGGAGGGGTATTTCGGGTTGGATGAAACGCGCACATTGCTCGAGGCCGCTAAGCTCAGGGGGCTGCCGGCCAAGGTTCACGTGAACCAGTTTAAGGCCAGTGGCGGAGTCGCTTTGTGCGTGGAATTCGGGGCCATGACCGTGGACCACTTGGAAGTGTTGCGCGCGGAGGATGTGGCTGAACTGGCCACAGGAAACACCATGCCTGTGGCGCTGCCCCTGTGTTCTCTGTTTTTAGACCTCCCGTTCACCCAAGGCCGCACGCTGGTGGACGCAGGTTGTGCCTTGGCGATCGCCACAGACTTCAATCCCGGTTCTGCTCCTTCGGGAAACATGCACCTGGCTGCTGCGCTGGGCTGCGTGAAGATGGGGTTGGAGCCGATCGAAGCGCTGGCCGCGGCGACGACCAACGGAGCTGCTGCATTGGGGATCGAGTCGCAAGTGGGAGGCTTGGGCATTGGTCAAGAGGCCAGCCTGATCGTAACCCGGCCATTGCGTTCGGTGGAGGAGGCACTCTATGCCTTTGGAGACCCACTTCCCGAACGTGTTTTGTTGCGGGGACATTGGGTGGATTGAACCCTTTGTATCTTGAAGGGTTGTTTTCTCGTCGCTGACGATAGAAGCCGCCAACCGTGATCCAGAATTTCCGCACATTGATGATGATGGTCTGCTCCACCTTGTGGGCATGCAGTGCTGTTGCCCAAACTTCTGATTTTCTGGACCAATCTGAAGCAGCTGGACTTTTGGGGAGCTACTTGAACCACAGCGCATCTGTGGCGGATTATGACCTCGATGGAGACTTGGATGTCTACATAGGGAGCCGCTTGGCCTCCAACACCTTGTACAGAAATGAGGGCAATGCCACTTTCGTTCCAGTGGTTTCAGGTGTTGAGGATGAGGGGTTTACCATGGCGACGCTCTTCTTTGATTACGACAATGACGGAGACCCGGACTTGCTGAGTTGCAACACCGGCGATGCCAATCATTTCTGGCGCAACGACGGGGGAGGCGTGTTCACGGATGTGACCGATGAACTGGGCCTGGGACAGGAGTCTCAATGCCGTGGAGCCCATGCTGCCGACATCAACATGGACGGATGGCTGGACCTGTACATCGTCAATATGAACCAACCCAATGCGTTTTGGCTTTCAGACGGAGAGGGGGGATTCACGGATGGCTATTACGCTTCAGGGGCTACGGACAACTTGATTGGAATGGGGGCGCTGTTCCTCGACATCGAAAATGACGGGGACCTCGATCTCTATTTGACCCACGATGCCAACCAAATGAACAAGCTGTACATCAACGATGGTGAAGGTTTGTTTACGAATCAAGCTGAAGCGTGGGGATTGAATTTGCAGGCCCAGGGCATGGGAGTGGATGCGACCGACCTGAACCATGACGGTTTTTTGGACCTCTTTATTTCCAACAACCTGCCCAATGACCTGTACCTCAACCCCGGAGCGCAGCCTGAATCGGGCCCCGTGGTCCCATTCGACAACATCACGGAAGATGCAGGTGTGGGTGATGCAGGAATGGGGTGGGGAACCGTCTTCATCGACCACGACCACGATGGTGAGCGCGACCTCTACGTGGCCAACGAATATTTCTTTTCTCCGTTTCCCAATTTGCTGTACCACAACAACGGGGACTTGACCTTCACTGACATTGCGGAAGGGAGTGCATTGGAAAGCCCGTTTAGCGGATATGCCACAGTAGTGGCTGACTTTGATGCCAATGGGGCCGAGGACCTTTTGGTGGTCAATACGTTGGTGTCTGCCAATCCGGGGTGTCAGTTGTTCCTCAACCACGACACTACAAACCATTGGATCGGCTTTGAATTGGAGGGGGTGGTTTCGCCACGCGACGCTGCGGGCGCTCGGGTGGTCGTCCATTCCGGTCCGGACTTTCAGAGAACGGACGCCTCTTTCATTGGTTACAGTTATAGCTCTTGCGGTCCTTTGACGTTCAATTTTGGCTTGGGTGACCGCACGGCGGTGGACAGCGTGGAGGTGTTTTGGCCAAGTGGCATAAAGACCGTGACGGTCCAGCCCGATGTGGACCAATATCACTCCTTGCTGGAGACGCCTTGCTTTGGGGTGGAGCCCGACTTGGATTGGCCCGAAACGGCGCAATTGTGTCCGGGGGATGCCCTGGTGTTGACCGTACCCGATGGCTGGACCGCTGCGGGATGGACCTTGGGAGTAGAGCACCCAGAGGGGAGAGAAATTGACCAGGAAGGGGTGGTTCAGGCCTTGTTGTCATCGGGCAATTGTTCGGTGCTGTCGCCCGCGCTCGAGGTGGCGATGGTAGAGGCCGTTCCACCTGTAATTGTCGCGGATGGCCCTCCGCGTTTTTGTCAGGGGACTTTGCGACAATTGTCGGTGCCCGGTCCGCAGGTGGATGTGCTTTGGTCCAACGGGATAGCCTCGAACCTTTTGTACGTTGGAAGTTCTGACACCCTGACCGTGACCACGACCAATGTGTGCGGTCACATCGACACCAGCGACCCGTTGGTCATCGAGACCTTTGAGTCGCCCTCGGTTCCGATTGTAGCCCCAGCTCTGGTTGCTGCAGGGTCGGCGCATACGTTTGAACCCATACAACTCGAAGGGGAGGCTTTGCGTTGGTACGCACCATACGGGCCCAACGCTTTGTCGGACCTCCAAGCAGGCAGCACAGAGCAGGTGGGGCCCTTTATCTATCAAGGCCCTGTGTATTCAACGCCTCCTTTGGGAGCGAGTACTGGATGGTGGGTCAAAGCAGCTGGGATGCGCGATGACCGCCAGGCCGTGGGGGGCAAGGAAGCTCCTTCTTCGGGAGGATTTATCGGTTCGGATGCTTACGGTTTGACTTTCGACGCCCACGAGGACATCGTGTTGGACCGCGTGCAGGTCTTGGCAGATGGGTCCGGCCCCCGGACGTTTCAATTGCGTTCGATTCAGGCTGAAATTCTGATGGAGATTACCCAAGACCTAGAGCCGGGTTGGAATGCTGTTGAATTGGGATTCCCCATTGCCGAAGGCACCGGATATGCCCTTTTGGTCAGTGCACCTGAGGTCGGTTTGTGGAGGGACAATGTGGGCAGTGAGCAAGGTTACCCTTATGCTGTGGGCGAGATGGCCACCATTACCAGTTCCACGATTCCGAGTTCTGCAGGCGGGGATTATTACTATTTCTTCTACGATTGGGAAGTGTCCAGTCAGGGATTGATGTGCGAAAGCGAGGCTGCTGCCGCTTACGTCGAAGTGGTGGATGCCATTTCCGGATGCACGTATGCCTTCGCCGCCAACTTTGACCCGCAGGCTTCGTTGGACGATGGCAGTTGCTTTTTGCAAGGGTGCATTGACCCCGCAGCCCCCAACTACAATCCATTGGCTTCCCAAGACGATGGCAGCTGCGCTGTCACCTGTGACAGTGACCTGAATGGAGATGGGCAAATCGGTGCACCAGACCTGTTGGAATTGCTTTCTGCTTGGGGCAGCGTCTGTGACTGAATTCGAATTAGTTTGGCGCCCGGAAAAAGCCAAGCCATGTCTCTACGTTTGATTGAGTGTGTACCCAACATTTCTGAAGGCCGCGACCGCGCCACCATTGATGCCATCGCAGCCGTCGTCGAGACGGTAGACGGCGTTCGCCTGCTCGATGTGGACCCGGGAAATTCCACCCACCGTACCGTTATCACTTTTGTCGGTCCGCCCGAAACCATTGTAGAGGCGGCATTTAGGCTGATATCCAAGGCGGCCGAATTGATCGACATGTCCAAGCACCGCGGCGAGCACCCGCGCATGGGTGCAACGGACGTGTGCCCCTTTGTGCCTGTGGCGGGCGTGACCATGGAAGACTGCAAGGCTGCTGCGCATGCATTGGGCGAGCGCGTGGGAAAGGAGCTGGGCATCCCCGGTTACTTCTACGAGGATGCGGCTTTAACGCCAGAACGTCAAAACCTCGCCCATTGTCGCAAAGGTGAGTATGAGGGATTGGAGAAACTCGCGGACCTCCAGTGGAAGCCTGATTTTGGCCCAGCTGAATTCAACGAAAGGGCCCGCAAGACCGGGGCCACGGCCATTGGCGCGCGCGATTTCTTGGTGGCTTACAACGTCAACCTCAACACAACGTCGTCCCGCAGGGCCAATGCTGTGGCTTTTGACCTCAGGGAAAATGGCCGGGTCAAAAGAACAGGTGGGCTCACCGGGCCAGTGGTCAATGATGCTCAAGGGCAGCCCCTTCGGGAGCCCGGCATGCTCAAATGTGTCAAGGGCATAGGTTGGTACATCGAAGAATACGGGATTGCCCAACTGTCGCTCAACCTCACCAATATTTCAGTTACAGCGGTCCACACCGCTTTTGATGCAGCGTGTGAACGGTCGATTGCTCGAGGCATGCGCGTTACAGGCAGTGAGATTGTGGGCTTGATTCCCAAGCGTGTGCTGATGGATGCCGCAGACCACTACCTGCGCAAGCAGGAGCGCAGCTTGGGCATCAGCGAATCCGAGAAGGTAAAAGTGGCGGTCAAGTCACTTGGTTTGGACGACTTGGCGCCCTTCGATGCCCGGAAACGCGTGATCGAATACCTGCTTGAGGATGGCGCTGGAGACACTGCGCCTTTGGCGGGCATGACGTTGACCGGCTTTGCAGAAGAAACGTCCAGTGAGAGCCCTGCGCCCGGTGGTGGTTCGATTGCGGCTTATGCTGGTGCCATGGGCGTTTCCCTCGGCACCATGGTGGCAAACTTGAGCGCCCACAAGCGGGGTTGGGATGGCCGATGGGAGGAGTTCAGTGCGGTTGCTGAACGCGGAATGGCGTTGCAAGCGCGTCTGCTCGCTTTGGTCGATGAGGACACCGCTGCGTTCGATGCCATCATGGAAGCGTTTGGCATGCCCAAGGGCAATGACGCCCAGAAAGCTGACCGGCATGATGCCATTCAGGCGGCCACCTTGGGCGCTATGAAGACGCCTTTGGAGGTGGCTGAGCGTTCCTTGGAATCCATGGCCATTATGGCGGAGATGGCCGAGAACGGAAACCCCAACAGTGTCACGGATGCAGGAGTGGGTGCCTTGTGCGCTCGCACAGCGGTTTTGGGCGCTGTCATGAACGTCAGGGTCAATGCGGCTGACTTGGAGGACCGGAATACGGCAGACGCGATGCTCGCCCGTTGTGTAGAGTTGGAAGCCGCAGCAGAGGAACAAGAGCGTTCAGTCCGCGACAGGGTATCTGCAGTACTCGGAGTGTGATTCAAGGCGTCCTTTGAAGGCAACAAAGGCGACCAAATAAGGAAGGGTCAGTCCAGACCTTCTTCAGCTTCTTCGTCCTCTTTGGCGACGGCTTTTTGCAAGGAACGCACAAGGTGCTCGACCCTTCGTGCGTCCACGGGATAGAGCTCCCCTTCGAACCAGCGGCCTTCATGTGCAACACCTGCGCTGTGCCGGGCAGAAGCCCGGAAGCAGGAGAGCCCTGCGGTCCACATCCGGGCTGCGCCGCTGGGCAGTACTGCACCTGAGGCAAAAATGTCAAAGTCGGCTTCTGCTTGCCATCCGATCAGTTTTTCATGGCCTTTGATGGCGTTTCCTGCTCCGGCACTTGAGGCCAAAGCATGAATGGGCAGAGACTTGAGTGTTTCAAAGGCCTGCTCTGGCTTGCGCACGCTGTCTATCGCACGGCTGACCATGATGTGTTCTCCACCAAAACGCTCAATCGCAGTTTCAATGAGGTCTATGTCCAAGTTGAGCCGCCCGTCCAGCCCTCCAATCAAGACCGTCGAGGCCCCTTGTGCCAAACTCCATTCCGCATCGTGCAGGATGATGTCCCGCTCGGATGCGGTGTAGACCAAATGGCCTTCACGCGGCCGCAATGATACCGTGACAGGAAGATCGGTGGCCTCGATGCAGTGTCGGATTACGCCGGGAGAAGGAGTGACGCCTCCAGCAGTGTAGCAACCGGAAATTTCTATACGTGTCGCTCCACCCCGTGTGGCACGCGCAACATCTCCAGGGGTGCTGCAGATGATTTGAAGATCAAAAGGTTGGTCCATTCGCTCGAGCCAAGATACGCTTTAGCATCTGCTGCAAACGACGAAGCCGGCAACAAGGCCGGCTTCGTCGTTGGACAGAAGTTCAGTTTTACTTGGAGCCGCTGAAGGAGCGCTTCTCCTTGATGCGGGCAGACTTACCCGTGAGGCCGCGCAGGTAATAGATGCGCGCACGGCGGACCTTACCACGCTTCATCACTTCAACGGCTTCCAAGAAGGGGCTGGAAATGGGGAAGACGCGCTCGACGCCGACACCAGAGGCCATTTTACGCACCGTGAAAGTCGCTGTGGTTCCTTCTCCGCGGCGCTGAATCACAGTGCCTTGAAAAATTTGAGTACGCTCTTTCGAGCCCTCTTTAATCTTGTAGCTGACCTTGACGGTGTCACCAGCATTGAACTCAGGCCACTCCTGAACAGGAACAAGTTGCTGGGAAATTTGACGAAGACGATCCATGACGCGTATGATGAAATAGGTCCGATTAATCGGGGTGCAATATTACGACAATTCACGCCTCGTCCAACAGGTCTGGACGAAGCCGTTGTGTTCTTTCTAATGCTTGCTCCATTCTCCACTTGTCGATTTCGGCATGATGCCCTCCGAGCAGCACTTCTGGAACAGGATGGCCTTGCCATTCTGCGGGTCTGGTATAGACCGGTGGAGCGAGCAAACCGTCTTGAAAGCTGTCCGTAAGGGCACTTTCACCATCGCCTATGGCACCGGGAACCAACCGGACCAAGGCATCGGCCAAAACAGCGGCTGCCAATTCGCCGCCACTCAGTACGTAATCACCAATGCTCAGTTCCAGGGTGATGACCTCTTCTCGAATGCGCTGGTCGATGCCTTTGTAATGGCCGCACAAAAGCAGCAGGTTGCCACTGAGGCTCAGCTGGTTTACGCGGCCTTGCGCCAAACGCTCTCCGTCAGGTGTCAGGTAGATGACTTCGTCGTAAGTCCTCTGGGACTGAAGGTCTGAGATGGCGTCTACGATGGGCTGAATCGCCATGACCATTCCCGCTCCGCCTCCAAATGGCGTGTCGTCGATTTTACCGTG
>DDCX01000032.1 GCA_002336475.1 Flavobacteriales bacterium UBA1995
GGAACGGCGGCGCGAAGATAATGGGCGGAGGGCCTCAGTGGCGGACGATGACCTTGCGGGTCTCGGTGGCTGCTGAGGAATGTGCGCGAAGGAGGTAGCTCCCCTCAGGCACAGCCGTCAGGTCCATGACGGTGCGGTTGTGCAACGCCTGTGTGGCGATGACTTCCCGGCCGAGCAGGTCGAGCAGGGTCAAGTGCGTTCCGGGCTTCGCCTCCACTTGAAGCGCATCATGGGCTGGATTGGGCCATGCTTCAATGGATACGGTGGCGACATCTTCAATAGAAGAGGTGCAGGCCATTTGCTCGAGTCCATAGGATTGCAAGACGTCATCCAAAATTTCCACATTCATCGGCCAGATGTCTTGCTCCACTATGTTCCACTCGGGATCGATGAGGATGAAGGTGGGGTAGGCGGCGATGTTATAATCCCCGTGAACAGCCAATCCTCCGCCCTCCGCGCCGGAGATGGCGGGTGCAGGATTGTCACCGGCATTGGCGACTTCAAAATCGTGGGTCTGGTCCCATGAACCTTCGTACTCCATGCTCATGAAGATCACGTCACCGCCGTTGCAACCATAGGTGTTGTAGATCTCGGTGAAGTAGGGGGCGTGGGCCGCACAAGGGCCGCACCAATAAGCGAAAAAGTCGATGCAGACGTATTTGCCAGCGTCGAGGTACTCGCTCAGGATGTGCTCGTTCCCGTCGAGGTCGGTCACGGTGAAATCCACGGCTTCGGTGAGCGGCGTTTGTGCAGAAATACTGAGGCTGACACACACGGCCAGCAAGGTGGTGTAGAGGTGTTTCATGGGCGGGTAAATGGGTTAGAGAACCGTTCGTCTTGAATGAAGCTGTAGTCTGTCAGGCTGTTCAAAAAGGCCTTTAAAGCAGTGCGTTCCTCGGGTGAGAAATTCATGCGCACCGGTGGGGCTTGGCCTTGGGAGAACCCGGGAAATATGAGCGGGTCTTCGACGAAAATGTTGCCGGGGAACCCTCCAGTAGCATTGAAACTCCAGTCACGGAGACGGTGGTCTAATGTGGCCACATCTTGGATCCCGTGGCTGTAGTGGTCGAGTACGTCGTCGAGGGTAGCGAACCTGCCGTCGTGCATGTAAGGTGCTGTCAAAGCGACATTGCGCAGGGATGGCACTTTCATTGCTGTTGGACCCCAACCGCCAATGAATCCACCCTGAATGCCTGCATCGGTGCCCGAGGAATTGGAAGATGCGCCCTCAAGACCAATGTCAGCGAAGTCCAATCCCCAACCATTGAAATGGGGTCCACCGTGACAATTGGCACATTGGGCCTCTCCGTGGAAGAGTTCAAAACCCTCCCTTTCCAAAGCGTCTAAGCCATCCAATGTGATGTCTCCTGCGACCACTCCCCAAGGATCCCAGAAATGGGGCATGGCTTCTGCTGCGGCTTCATCAGCCTTTGAATGACAGGTGACCATAGAGGAAAGAAATGCAGCGAGGGCCTTTTGGATGTTGTTTACATCGATGTCTGATGTTCCGAACGCAGCCTCAAAAAGTGGGGGGTAGTAGTCGAGGTCATTCATACGCAAGACCAATGAAGACAGCTCTTGAAAACCCATTTCAACATGGTTTTCAATGGGCATGGTGACCTGCTCAGAAAGGTTGTTTGCACGGCCGTCCCAGAAGTATGCCGATTGCTGCGCGGGGTTGGCCAAGTGACTGGCATTTCTTTCGGTCAATTCTTTTCGCAAGCCAGAGCTTAAGGCTTTGGGCTCGGCAAAACCATGGGACTGCAGATGGCAGGAATTGCAGCTTACTGCTCCGTTTTGGCTGAGCATGCGGTCGTGAAACAACACCCGTCCCAACTGCGCCTTTTGGTTGAAGAGAGGGTCTTCTTGTGGGGTCGGAAACACCACGTCGAAAATCTGCGCAACCTCAGTGCGATACTCAGGGGCTGTTTCTGGCAATACGGGACGCGAAGGACCAGATTCTTCCAACGTGCTGCACCCCACCCAATAGGTGGCCAAAACCACGGATAAGAGCGCGAAGTGGGAAAGAGAGGTGGGCTTCATGTCTGCTTGAAGTTAACCTTTTTGAAAACCATGAGGTTGCACGGTCATAAACCCAATGCCACAAATAGCGAAAGAGGCGCATTCAATTGGGCCTCCCACCCCCAATCGGACTGTTCGAATTCCCCTCCGAAACTGTCGGACTGTACGGTCTTCTCTTTGAGGTAAAAACCGTCGAGTCGGGTCTCGATGATGAGGTGCAGTTTGGGGGCCAGCATGAGGTCTGCGCCCAACACTCCCGAAACACCCCAATTGGAAATTGTAGTGCTGAAGTCCGACGTGAAGTCCACGTTGGAGGACCGGGTGATCAGGTGGTTTCTTCGGGAGATGACATCGATGCCCCAGACGGGTCGACACCGGGCCTGTCCCTCCTCTTTGTCAAACGAGAACCAGCGGTACCCGGCCCGCAGTGAAATGTTTTGGCTGTTTGTTTTGACTTCGGTGCCAAAGCTGTCTGTCGTCTCTGAAGAGACAGCAAAACCAGCCAGTGTTCGCCATCCATTGTTCTGGATGTTGGAGTTCCAACCTACGGCGAGGTTGACCCCTGTTTCAGGGACTGCACCGAACAATTGACGGGTCACAGGAACCGCGTCGACCCAGACTGCATTGTGTTGGGCGAAAGACAGGTTTATCGTGGCGAGTGCAAAGAAGGCGGCAAGGAAGTTTTTGCCGTTGAAGAGGGTTGAATCCATGTCCAAAACTTACGCAAACAAAGCGCATGTCGCCTTCAGCAAAGGCAGAGGCTTGAGAGGGGTGGTGGTCAGAAAGTCTGCAGCACTTTGCCCGCACATTCCTTTCAAACCCACAAAAAATGAATGCACTGCGCAACCGCGTCCTGTTGATTGGACGCCTAGGTCAAGACCCCGAACGGATCGATTTCGACGGGGATAAAGTCAAAGCCTCATTCAGGCTGGCAACGAATGAAGTCTACCGCAACACCCAAGGCGACAAGACGGAAACAACCCAATGGCACAATGTGATTGCTTGGGGACAACTCGCTGAAATCATGAGTAAGTACCTGTCTAAGGGAAGTGAAGTGGCCATAGAGGGTCGCTTGGTGTACAGGCAATACGAGGACAAACAGGGCCAAAGCAGGGTCGCTGCAGAAATCGTAACGCAGGAGATGCTGATGCTCGATCGGGTCCCTCAGGATTCCTGACTTGACCATTTTGGTCCATATGTGGTGGGGGCACGCGTTGTGCCCCCGCCTCGCGGGCCGTAAATTCGCAGGAACCAACAGTTAATTTGTACTGTTGAGAACGTGACCACGCATGGCCCAAAACGGAATCCTCAAGTCCTCCCTCGCCAAGAAGTATGCCATGGCGGCCACAGGACTCTTCCTGTGTCTCTTTTTAGCGGGACACCTCACTGGCAACCTTCAGTTATTCACGGCAGCATCGGATGGAGGCCGACAGTTCAATGAGTACGCCAAATTCATGACCACTTTCCCAGCGGTGAAAGTCCTGTCCTATCTGACGTATTTCGCGGTCTTGTTTCATTTGGTGGACGGCGTTGTTTTGTCCATTCAGAACAGAAAGGCACGCCCTGTGCGCTATGCTATGGAGCGCGCTTCTACAAATGCAGGCTGGAGCAGCCGCAACATGATGGTTCTTGGCACGATCGTGCTGGTCTTCCTCGTGACGCACATGCAAAACTTCTGGTGGCAGATGCATTTTGGTTCAGTTCCGATGCAGCAGTTGGAAGACGGCACGCAAATCAAGGACCTTTATTCTGTGGTGGCGGCGTTTTTTCATCCCGATAATGGGTTTGCATTGCCAGCCATTGGCTTGTATTTGCTCGGCCAATTTGCCCTGGGCTTCCACCTCTGGCATGGCTTTTCAAGTGGTTTTCAATCCATGGGCTTGCGCCATCCCCGTTTCTCGGCGGTGGTCGGTGGTCTTGGCAAAGCCTTTAGCGTGGTAGTGCCCGCTTTGTTTTCTGCCATTGTATTGTTCCTCTATTTCACCCAAGCCTGATCGGCGCAACTCTTGAAGCGATGACTGAAATGCCTGATCATAGCGTAGCACTGGATGCCAAGATTCCCGATGGGCCTCTGGCGGACAAGTGGACCCATCACAAAAACAACATTCGCCTGGTCAATCCGGCGAACAAGCGCCTCATCGACGTGATCGTTGTTGGCACAGGACTGGCGGGAAGCTCAGCAGCGGCGTCGTTGGCTGAAATGGGCTACAACGTCAAGGCTTTCTGTTTTCAGGACAGCCCTCGGCGTGCCCACTCCATTGCGGCCCAAGGGGGCATCAACGCTGCCAAAAACTACCAGAACGACGGTGACTCTGTGCACCGCTTGTTCTATGATACCATCAAGGGAGGCGACTACCGGAGCCGGGAAGCAAACGTGCACCGCCTTGCCGAAGTCAGCACGAATATCATTGATCAGTGCGTGGCACAAGGCGTGCCTTTTGCAAGAGATTACGGCGGATTGCTGGACAACCGGTCTTTTGGCGGGGTCCAGGTGAGCCGGACTTTTTATGCCAAGGGCCAAACGGGCCAGCAGCTGTTGTTGGGTGCCTACAGTGCCCTGAGCCGTCAGATTTCCAAGGGAAAAGTGACCATGTACAACCGTCACGAATTGATGGACGTGGTCAAGGTGGACGGAAAGGCGAGGGGAATCATTGCCCGGAACCTTGTTACAGGCGAAGTTGAACGCCATGGAGCCCATGCCGTTGTGCTGTGCAGCGGGGGGTATGGAAATGTGTTCTTTCTGAGCACCAATGCGATGGGGTCCAATGTGTCCGCAGCTTGGAAGGCCCACAGGCGAGGCGCCTACATGGCAAATCCCAGCTACACGCAGATCCACCCTACCTGCATCCCGGTAAGCGGGGAGTATCAGAGTAAACTGACATTGATGTCTGAGTCGTTGAGAAACGACGGGCGCATTTGGGTTCCCAAGCATGAATCTGATGTGGAGGCACTGCGGAATGGGACATTGAAGCCCACGGACATTTCGGAAGACCGCCGCGATTACTATCTCGAGCGCCGGTATCCTGCCTTCGGAAACCTTGTTCCACGCGATGTAGCGAGTCGCGCGGCAAAAGAGCGGTGCGATGCTGGATTCGGTGTCAACCAAGCGGGTGAAGCGGTGTATTTGGATTATGCCAGTGCGATAGAGCGTTATGGCCGAACTGAGGCCAAGGTGCAGGGGATTCCCGCACCTTCGATGGAGAAGATTCGCGAACTGGGTGAGGCTGCGGTCCGTGCCAAGTATGGCAACCTGTTTCAGATGTATGAGCAGATTACAGCCGACAACCCCTATAAGACGCCCATGCGGATTTACCCCGCTGTGCACTACACCATGGGGGGCTTGTGGGTGGATTACAATCTTCAGACTACCGTGCCGGGATTGTACGCTTGTGGAGAGGCGAACTTCTCTGACCACGGAGCCAACCGCTTGGGTGCTTCAGCCTTGATGCAGGGCTTGGCTGACGGTTATTTTGTATTGCCTTACACGATTGGCGACTACCTCGCCGATGACATTCGTACAGGAGAAATTTCCACCGATTCACCTGAGTTTGCGGCGGCAGAAAAGGCCGTCCAAGACCGGGTTGCTCAGCTGTTGAACAACAAGGGGAAGACTCCGGTAGACGACTTTCACAGAAGGTTGGGCCGCATCATGTGGAACCAGTGTGGCATGTCGCGCAATGAGGAGGGCTTGAAGCAGGCGATTGCTGATATCCAAGCGTTGCGTGAGGAGTTTGAAAAAGACGTGTGCGTTCCCGGAAGGTCCGACCGCTACAACCCTGAATTGGACAAGGCTGGCCGGGTGTCAGACTTGCTTGAGTTGGGCGAATTGATGTGCAAGGACGCTTTGGAGCGCAATGAGAGTTGTGGGGGACACTTCCGAGAAGAATACCGCACCCCTGATGGTGAAGCCTTGAGGGACGATGCAGGGCATGCCCACGTCAGTGCTTGGGCATACACAGGTGTTCCTTCGGAAGCCGTGCACCACAAAGAGGAACTGAAGTTCGATAACGTCGAATTGAAGACCCGCAGTTATAAATAATCCGAACCCGAGACGATTCGAAAGCATGGA
>DDCX01000031.1 GCA_002336475.1 Flavobacteriales bacterium UBA1995
GGCGTTGTCGCAGCTGTGTTGATCATGAAGAATTACGACATCACAGAAGCGAAAGCAGAGGAAATAAAAGCCCAGTTGATGGAACAACGCAAAGCCGTCAACGGATAAACCAAGATCGCCAAACCGGTCATGTCATACCGCAAGGAAAAAGTCCTCTCTCTCACCGGGACTGAAGTCAACGCGCTCGATCAGCTGGCGCTGCAGAAAGAGTGTGCCAACCTGTTGGACCATCAAATGCACGGCATTTGTTTCAGCCCTTACGAGGGAGAACAAGAGCCGGGAGATCCCATTTCGGAGGAGCAAGTGCGCAGAAAACTCGCCCTCCTTCAACCCCATACCCGATGGGTCCGTGTCTTCTCCTGCACCGAAGGAAACGACATGATTCCTCAGTTGGCAAGGGAATATGGCTTCAAGACGCTGGTCGGCGCCTGGTTGGGTGAGGACAAGAAAAAAAACGAGGAAGAGGTCGCGCGCTTGATCGAATTGGCCCGCGCAGGGTTCGTAGATGTTGCAGCTGTGGGCAATGAGGTGATGTACCGCGAGGAAATGGAGGAGTCCGAACTCCTCGAATACATCCTTCGGGTCAAGGAAGCCTTGCCTGACACGCCCGTGGGGTATGTGGATGCCTACTATGAATTCACCAACCGGCCGGACATCACAGAGGCTTGCGATGTGATTTTGGCCAACTGCTATCCATATTGGGAGGGATGCCACATCGATTATTCACTGCTGTACATGAAACAGATGTACTATCAGGCAAAGCAGGCGGCACAGGGCAAAAGGGTCATCATCACCGAAACCGGATGGCCCAGCGAAGGCGATCCGCTCGGCGTGGCCGATCCGGGTTACGAAAACGCGCTCAAATACTTCATCAACGCACAGCGCTGGTCCCAAAAAGAGGACATTGAGATGTTTTACTTCTCGGCCTTCGACGAAGGTTGGAAGGTGGGCACAGAAGGCAGCGTCGGAGCGTTTTGGGGCCTGTGGGACTCCGCAGGGAAACGCAAGTTCTAAACGGCCTTACCAGGACCTATTCCAGCAATAAGCGCGATGTTCCGCACATCCCGCCATCGGCATCCATCCACACCAACATGACCGTCCCCCGCGGCCATTCTGCAGCAGGCAACACCCTGTGGCCGGGGTTGGTGACGTTGATCCTTTGGACTTCGCGCCCTGAGGCGTCTTGTACGGAAAGCGTGCGGGCCTGTTCAGGCCAATTCACATGCACCTCATCCCGGGCGGGATTGGGGTATACACCTTCGGTTGGGAGTTCCCCGGCATCCGGAGAAGCCACCCCTACGGACACGTCTCCATTGGCAAAGGCATATTGACCGCGGCGCAACCGCGACACCTTGAACACCCCACTGCCATTGAAGGCAGAACCCATCTGAAGTTCATAGTCTGGGTACTCTACCCAAGGATCTGCAGGGCTTGCGCGCCAAGCCAAAAACGCATCGGCCTCAGTCTGACCATAAAGGTCAAAGTCGAGTTCGTCCTCATCTCCTCCACGGTAGGTGAACCGGGCATCCAACAGAAGGCCCCCTTCAGGCCAAATGCCACTGATGGTCCAGAAATGGGTGCTGCTGATGGCCTCCATGTACGGCGCCATTTCCGCAGGGGTCTCCCCTGCTGCACCGTCAGGTCCCGCCCAATGGTGCTCCACCCTGACCAATGCACTGTCGCCCTCTGTGATCTCGTCACATCCGATGCGCATGTCCACCCACGGCAGGTTTTGCAAAGAAGACGTTTCTGAAATCCAATAATCGAGGTCCATGCGGCCTTGGTTCAAACGGCCTTCCGCATTGAGCGCCACCATGACCGGCTCTAAGGCCGTCACGACTTGGGCCGTAGCGTATTGTCCGCCCACCACAATTTGGGCCACTTCCCTGTTGCCTTCAGCGTCCCACACCGTGACATCGAGGGGTTCGTTCTCATGGTGGTTGTCGCATTCCCGCAGCTTCTGCTGGAGGTACAACGTCGTGACCGCCCCTGTCGGCGCTCCGAGGCCCATGGTCGAGGTGCTGTCGAGCACCCAGGTGGAGAACCCAGGTTGGCGAATGTGGGCGTCAAACCAAGGCGTCAGGTCGACGCCTGTGGCCTCTTCCCAAGCCGCTTCAAGCATCACGTCGTCCATGGCCCCACCGTAGTGGGTGGCCAGCACCGCTTGCCCACCCGAACGAAAAAGGTCATCGCCCAAATAGTTGCGCAGGTTGTGGACCACGCTAGCGCCTTTGTTGTAGCTGTGCCGGCCATAAATCTCTGCATCGGGAATGGGCGAAAGCGCCCAAAATCCGAGGTCATCGATGTGGGCCTGCTCCAACACAAACTGCTGGTTGTCCTTGACCATCTCCACAAAGGCTTCACGGCCACTGAGCAACTCTTCAAACAAGTGGCTCGAATACTCCGCAAAGCCCTCCTTGATCCACATGTGGTTGTGCAGCAAGGGCGACAGCATATCGCCCCACCAATGGTGTCCCAATTCATGGCCATACAGCCCTTCATTTTGGAAGTTGCTCTGCTGCAACATGGACAAAGGGTAAGCGATGTTGGTGGGGTGCTCCATGGCTCCATCCGTGGTGATCACATATCCAACCCGCTCCCAAGCGTGCGGACCCCACCAGTCCTCAAGCGCATCGATGCAGACCCCGAGGTCGGCAAAACGGTTCTTCATCAAATTGAGGTTGGCCGCCTTGGCGGTCAGGCGAATGGGCACTTCTCCATACGTCCCCACATGGGTCGTGTCCCAGTCTTGGTAATCCGCCACCGCAATGGCGCTCAAATAAGTCGGTATGGGCTGGGGCATGTCAAACACGCGCCGGATGGTATCTCCCCCCAAACTGTCGGTCTGCACCAGGTGTCCTTGGCCATGGAAGCGTTTCCCCCCTGCACTGGTAATGCCGCAGGTGTATGCAGAACGCTCGCGGAACTGGTCAAAGCAAGGATACCAAGCCTTTCCATGGTTGGGTGGAATGGTGGTCAGGCCTATGCCCAAGCTGAAGATGTAGTCCCCGGTGAGGTACATGCCCCCCCAATAAGGATCCTTGCCCGGTTGGCCATGGTAATGCAGGCCCACCACTTGCGATCCGGCAGGTTGCCAGCCCCCGTCGGGAGCGGAAACAAACACGGAGTCTCCGATCTGATCAAATGCCCAAGTCACACCATCTAAGCTCAATGAATCCACATCCAGCGAGCCTTCGAGGTCAAACCACAGGTTGTTCGCTCCTGGTTCCAAAGTCTCAAACGTGATGTGGGCAGACCCTGTGACCTGAAGGGACGATGCGGCGGTGACGTCCAACTCCAAGCCATAGTGCGTGATGTCAAAGGAGTCACTCCGGGCCAATGACCCTGACATGTCGAAATTCCCATCTGCCGCGCTGCTCCTGCGGGCCAACAGCGCCTGAACCGGAAGGTGGGCCTGACGGCACCCGTGGTGGCTCAAATCACGTGGGAGGGTGCGGCGCAAAATGGGCCCGTCTCCTTGTGGGAAAACGGGCCCATTCATGGCCACTGTCAAAAGCAGTAAAAAAAAGAAACGGGGCATGGCGGGAAGATACCGCGCCCTTCCGTTCCGGCCTTATTGAACGATGAAACGCTGGCGGCCAAGTACTCCAGCTTCGTTCCAGCTCAAGATATACGTGCCGGTGGACCATGTCGCTGCGGGCAGCAGAGCAGTGCCAGCGGAAACCGCACCCTGCCAAACGATTTTGCCCATCACGTTGCGCACTTCCAGCGCTGCACCAGTGACCAGTCCGCCCACATGCACATCAGATCCAGACGCGGGATTGGGCCACAAGACCAAGCGCTTGGATCCCCCCTCGGCCACAGTACTGACGCCGCCTTGGCCACCAAACAAATTGATGGCGTCGCAGAACGTCCAACCCAAAGCCCATGCGTGGCCAGAACCCAAACCACACTCCAAATCGAGGGTGTCGGTAGCTGAAGTTCCGCTGGCGTTAAAACCGAAGGTGTAGTCCACTTCTAAACTGTTGTCAACGGCAATGCCATTGTCCGCCGCATAGGCGTCAAGTTGCGCATCTCCATCTTCCACTTCCGTGCCGTCGTAGTCCAAGGCATCGTCTCCCAAAACGGTGATGTTGCCCAAGGTCAAGTCCCCATTTACCCAATGGTCAAAGGCGTCCATGGGGGTCTCCTTGTCCTCGATTTCAATGCCCTCAGCCACGTTGGCGATCACAGCATTGGACACGTGTCCTCCAGATCCATTGCGGAACAACAGACCTTGGCCTCCACCGACGCCGACGATGGTCCAACCGACCACTGTGGGTGTGGAAAAAGGCATCTCATCTGAACTGACATTGCCGTCGTCAGAGTCGTCTCCATCCAATTCACCTCCGCGGTCACCAATGGCACCCGGTTGATCCTGAATGGCGAGCCAATTTTCATTGAGCTGCCCGTGATATCCTTGGTCCCAGTCAAAGCTGTCGTCGCCACAAAAGGCCACCACGGCATTTTTTACGGAAACCGAACCACCAAAGAACTCGATGCCGTCGTCCAAGTTGGACACCACTTCTACGTTTTCGACAATGGTACCTGACCCGACACCGGCAAAGGTGATGCCGTTGATTTCGTTGGCTGCACCCAATTCCGCACCACCATGGCGCACGGACACAAAGCGCAAAACGCCGCTGTTGTCAGCATCATCGTCACCACCATA
>DDCX01000003.1 GCA_002336475.1 Flavobacteriales bacterium UBA1995
TCTTCAGCAGCGGGTGCTTCTTCAACTGGGGCAGCAGCAGCTTGAGCGGCGGCCTGAGCAGCAGCAGCTTCTGCAGCGAGTTCAGCTTGCTTTCCTGCGAGTTCCTTCGCACGGGCAGCATTGACTTCCTTCTCTTGTGCAAGAGCCTTGGCGCGCGCTTCGTCAGCAGCGGCAGAAAGCTTGTTGGTTGCAGCGGTGGCTTTCCCTTCCTTTTCACGCAACCACTCTTCGAACTTGGTCTGGGCCTGCTCCTCAGTGAGGGCTCCCTTCTTGACACCGTTCAACAGGTGGTTGTGGTAGACCACGCCTTTGTACTTCATGATGGCACGAGCAGTATGGCTCATCTCAGCACCGACCTGAAGCCAATAGAGGGCACGGTCATGCACGATGTCGATCGTGGCGGGATTGGTATTGGGGTTGTAGGTGCCGATTTTCTCGATAAAACGACCGTCGCGTTTTGCGCGGGCATCTGCAGCTACAATATGGAAGAAGGGCTTCCCTTTCTTACCGTGACGTTGGAGGCGGAGGCGTGTTGCCATTTGAAAAACGTTTTAGAAGGGTCCGAAACCCCGTTGTTGATTCTAATGAAAATGGGGCGCGAAGATAGGCAGTGACCAGCGGTCCAACAACCTTTTTTCTTGGCAAACCCAATCAGCCGCGAATGTGGTCCAAAAATTCGCGCCGCGCCTCATTTTGCTTGAAGGCACCGTGGTAATCGGCAGTGACGGTAGAACTCTGTTCGTCCTCAATGCCTCGGCTGGAGACACACATGTGCTTGGCTTCAATGATCACCGCAACGTCTTCGGTGTCCAAAATGGCCTTGAGCGCTTCCGCTATTTGTCGCGTCAGGCGCTCTTGTACTTGAGGCCGCTTCGCATAATGGTCCACCAAACGGTTGATCTTGCTCAAACCGATCACCTGACCTGAGGACTTGTAAGCCACATGGGCCCTTCCGGCGATCGGCAGGAAATGGTGCTCACAGGTAGAGTTCAAATTGATGTCCTTCTCGACCAACATCTCACCATATTCATAGGTGTTATTGAAGGTGCGGCAGACAGGGTGATTCTTTGGGTTCAACCCTTTGAAAATCTCCTGGACATACATTTTAGCCACGCGCTTCGGAGTGCCCGAGAGGCTGTCGTCGGTCAAGTCCAGCCCCAAAGTCTCCATGATTTCCCGAAACAGCGGTTCGATGCGCGCCATTTTCTCCTCATCTGACCATTCAAAGGCATTGGCACGCAATGGCGTGTCCACCGAAGTGCCAACATGGTTGTCGCCAATGGTGTCATTCTGCGCGGCCTTTTCAAATGCACCGCTTGTGAGGGGGTTAGATGTCGTCATATTTTCTGAGCAGGTATAAGGAGTAAAGCAAATAGGGCCCATTGATGTTCAATCCACCGGGTGTCCACAATGCGCGGTCACGACGAAAGAATGGCCGAAATTGGTCGCATGATTCTCGTCTACGATACCGAGACCACCGGTCTGCCGCGCGATTGGAATGCGCCGCTCACCGATGGGGAGAACTGGCCCCGCTTGGTTCAACTGGCATGGCAGCTTCATTCTCCAGATGGGAAGCTGGTATCGAGGGGCAACAGGATTGTACGGCCAGATGGTTTTACCATTCCGTTCAACGCCGCCAAAGTGCACGGCATCACCACCGAACGGGCCGAGGCTGAGGGGGTGGATCTGGACAGTGCACTGGAGGAGTTTGGCCGCGATCTAGACCAGGCAGAGTACGTCATGGGCCACAACATCAGTTTTGATGTCAGCATCATGGGGGCAGAGTGGATTCGCCGAGGTGCCAGTGCCGAAAGAATCACCGGCAAGCCGTCGATCGACTCCAAAGACGAGGCCACCGAATTCTGCGCCATACCGGGAGGCAGGGGAGGCCGGTTCAAATGGCCGACCCTGACCGAACTGCACCAAAAACTCTTCGGAGAAGGTTTTGGGGATGCCCACGATGCGGCCTACGATGTCGATGCAACGGCCAAGTGCTTCTTTGCACTGGTCCAACACGGCATCATCCAAAGGGACGGATTTCCCAAAGGGAGCGCCGTTCAGTACGAGGCCCCGAAACTAGAAGCGGCCAACTTCGCTCAAGCCAAAGCCCAACCGTCTGTTGCACCCCGGAAATCACCCTCGGGTGAGGTGCCCGCGGCAGCATCAGGTGCGGCAGCCCTTGCAGACGTGCCTTTCTCGCACTTGCATGTCCACAGTCAATTCAGCGTGCTTCAGGCCACTTCTAGTGTTCAAGCCCTGGTCGACAAAGCGGTGGAAGCCGGCATGCCCGCCATGGGATTGACCGACAGCGGCAACATGATGGGGGCCTTTCATTTTGTGCGCGCGGCGAATAAAGCGGGCATCAAGCCCATCGTGGGGGCCGAGCTCAACGTGTGCCGCGACCACGCAGACAGATCCAAGAAAGACGATGGCTATCCCATTGTCCTGCTCGCCAAAAACCGGGAGGGTTACCACCGGTTGGCCAAGCTCAGCTCCCTCGCTTACACCGACGGGTTCTATTATGTACCGCGCATCGACCGCGAGCAACTCCTTGCCTACAAAGAGGACCTGGTGGTCACAACTGGCGGATTGTTCAGTGAAGTGCCGAGCCTTCTGCTCAATGTGGGAGACCGCCAAGCCGAAGAAGCGTTTCTCTGGTGGAAGGCAGAATTCGGAGAGAACTTCTATGCGGAATTGAACCGCCATGGATTGGAGGAAGAAAAGGTGGTCAACGACTTTTTGCTTGAGATGTGCGAAAAGCACGATGTGCGTTATATCGCGGCCAACAACAGTTACTACACCACCCGCAAGGAGGCCGATGCCCATGACATTCTGTTGTGCGTGAAGGACGCCGCCAATGTCAGCCAGCCCAAACGTTACGTGGGCAAGCGCGGCCGCGAGTTTCGCTTCGGGTTGCCCAACGAGGAGTTCTATTTGAAGTCTCCCCAGGAGATGAAACAGCTTTTTGCAGATGTGCCTGAGGCCTTTCATACGGTGCGCGATATCGTGGATGGTTGCGAGGGCTATGCGCTGGAGCGGGATGTGCTGCTGCCTGCATTTGACATTCCCCAAGAATTTGTAGATCCCAAAGACGCTGAAGACGGAGGAAAGCGGGGTGAAAACGCCTACCTCAAGCATCTGACATATAAGGGGGCTGAAGTCCGCTATGACGAGATCACAGAAGATGTGCGCCAGCGCCTCGACTTTGAGCTGGAAACCATCGCGCGCACAGGTTATCCGGGGTACTTCCTGATTGTGCAGGACTTTACCACCGCTGCCCGAGAAATGGGCGTCAGCGTAGGGCCAGGACGTGGGTCTGCAGCGGGAAGCGCTGTGGCTTACTGCACCGGCATCACCAACGTGGACCCCATTGCGTATGACTTGCTGTTCGAGCGCTTCTTGAATCCCGACAGGGTCTCGCTGCCGGACATCGACATCGACTTTGATGACGAAGGGCGTGGCAAGGTGATCGACTATGTCATCAACAAGTACGGAGCCAACCAGGTCGCCCAAATCATCACCTATGGCACGATGGCGGCCAAAAGCTCCATTAGGGATACCGCCCGCGTCATGGAATTGCCCCTCGGGGATGCCGACAGGCTGTCCAAGCAGATGCCGGACATCTCCTTGTCCAAGTTGTTCAAGTTGGACGACAAGTCCCTCAAAGACAAGCTGCGTGGACAAGAAGGCTTGGACCAGGTCAACGCCATCAAAGCCATCCACGACGGCCACGGCTTGGAATCAGAAGTCCTCAAGAAAGCCCGCGTGATCGAAGGCTCTGTGCGGAACACCGGCATCCACGCTTGTGGGGTCATCATCACGCCGGATGACATCACCAAGTTCGTGCCAGTGGCCACAGCCAAGGACAGCGACATGGTGTGCACGCAGTTCGACAACTCGGTGGCAGAGGACGCGGGCCTGCTCAAGATGGACTTCTTGGGATTGAAAACCCTGACCATCATCAAGGACGCGGTGCGCAACGTCAAGCTGCGCAGTGGCGTGGAGCTCGACCCAGAGGCCTTTCCGCTGGACGATGAAGCGACCTATGAATTGTTCCAACGCGGCGATACGGTAGGCATCTTTCAGTACGAGTCCGTTGGAATGCAGCGCTACCTCAAGGACCTCAAGCCCACAGAGTTCGCGGACCTGATCGCGATGAACGCGCTGTACCGTCCCGGCCCCTTGGAATACATCCCCGCATTCGTGCGCAGGAAGCACGGCCAGGAACCGGTGAAATACGACCTCGATGCCTGCGAAGAGTACCTCGCAGAAACCTATGGCATCACGGTGTACCAAGAGCAAGTCATGCTGCTCAGCCAAAAACTGGCCGGGTTCACAAAAGGAGAAGCGGACACCTTGCGTAAGGCGATGGGCAAGAAGAAGGCCGACTTGATTGCCAAGATGAAGCCCAAGTTCCTCGAAGGAGGAGGGGAGCGGGGCCACGACACCACCGTGCTCGAGAAAATCTGGAAGGACTGGGAGGCCTTTGCCAGTTACGCCTTCAACAAGTCACACTCCACATGTTACGCTTGGGTGGCCTACCAGACGGCCTACCTCAAAGCCAACCACCCGGCCGAATTCATGGCAGCGGTGCTGTCCAACAACATGTCCGACATCAAGAAGGTGACCTTCTTTATGGAGGAATGCCGGAGGATGGGGACCGCGGTCTTGGGGCCAGACGTGAACGAGTCCCAGTTCAAGTTTGCAGTAAACGCCGAGGGGGCCATCCGATTTGGATTGGGCGCCATGAGCGGCGTGGGCGAAGGGGCTGTGGCTTCAATTGTGGAGTGCAGAGAAGAAGAGCCCTACAACAGCATTTTTGACTTTGCAGTCAAGGTCAACCTGAAGGACTGCAACAAGCGCGTGTTC
>DDCX01000026.1 GCA_002336475.1 Flavobacteriales bacterium UBA1995
CCTTTCGTGGACTGGTGATTTGGCTTTAAGGAAACCCCTATTTTTGCACGGCGAAACTCCACTTTACATTAGAAGACCATGGCCACAAACCGCACCTTCACCATGATCAAGCCGGACGCTACCGGCGCTGGACACACCGGCAAGATCATTGACCGCATCATCGAGAACGGATTCACCATCAAGGCGATGAAGTGGACCCAATTGACCCTCGCCGAAGCGCAAGCCTTTTACGCCGTGCACAGCGAGCGTCCCTTTTTTGGTGAGCTCACCGAGTACATGAGCAGCGGCCCCATTGTGGCAGCCATCCTTGAGAAGGACAATGCCATGGCGGATTTCCGCACCCTTATTGGTGCCACCAACCCTGCAGAGGCTGCGCCAGGAACCATCCGCGCAGATTTCGCAGAGAGCATTGCAGCCAATGCAGTGCATGGAAGCGACAGCGACGAGAACGCCGCCATCGAAGGCAGTTTCTACTTCAGCGAGCGAGAACTCGCCTGATTGCCTCTACCGCCCAAGCGGTGTATTCAGGACACGATTTGACCGACCCCTCGGGTCGGCAGTACTTTCGCGCCCCGTCCGTTCTACACCAAGGCTGGACTACTATATAGAATGAACATGGAAAAGATCAAGGTTCACAACCCAGTCGTCGAGCTCGACGGCGATGAGATGACCCGCATCATCTGGCAATTCATCAAGGATCGCCTCATCCTCCCATACCTCGACATCGAGCTGCTCTATTACGACCTGGGCATCGAGAAGCGTGATGAGACCAACGACCAGATCACGGTGGACGCTGCAGAAGCCATCAAGAAGCACAGCGTCGGCATCAAGTGTGCGACCATTACGCCCGACGAGCAGCGCGTGGAGGAGTTTGACCTCAAGAAGATGTGGCGCAGCCCCAACGGCACGCTCCGCAACATCATCGGGGGCACTGTTTTCCGCGAGCCCATCATCATGAAGAATGTCCCACGCCTGGTGCCGGGTTGGACGCAGCCGATTTGCATCGGGCGTCACGCTTTTGGCGACCAGTACAAGGCCACCGATGCGGTAATCAAAGAGAAGGGCAAGCTGACCATGACCTTCACACCAGAGGGCGGAGGAGAAGCCACAGAATGGGAGGTCTACAACTTTGAAGGTGGTGGTGTGGCCATGAGCATGTACAACACCGATGAGAGCATTTACGGTTTTGCACGCAGCTGTATGAACCAGGCTATTTCCAAAGGCTGGCCATTGTACCTCTCTACGAAGAACACCATCCTCAAGGCCTATGACGGCCGCTTCAAGGACATCTTCCAGGAGGTGTTCGATGCGGAGTTTAAAGACAAGTTTGAGGCAGCGGGCATCACCTATGAGCACCGATTGATCGACGACATGGTCGCTGCGGCCATGAAGTGGAACGGTGGTTTTGTCTGGGCGTGCAAGAACTACGATGGCGATGTCCAGTCGGACACTGTGGCACAGGGCTTTGGCTCTCTTGGCTTGATGACCTCTACGCTCGTCACACCTGATGGCAAGA
The DNA here is from genome assembly GCA_002336475.1 of Flavobacteriales bacterium UBA1995. Taxonomy (GTDB): domain Bacteria; phylum Bacteroidota; class Bacteroidia; order Flavobacteriales_D; family Sanyastnellaceae; genus UBA8752. The sequence continues at coordinate 1,517 of DDCX01000026.1, forward strand.
CCATGGAAGCCGAGGCGGCGCATGGAACGGTGACCCGTCACTACCGCCAGCACCAGCAAGGCAAGAAGACCTCGACCAACCCCATCGCGAGCATCTTCGCATGGACCCGGGGACTCGACTTCCGAGGCAAACTCGACGGCAACGACGCGTTGCGCACGTTTGCCCAGACCTTGGAGCAGGTGTGCATCGATGTGGTGGAGAGCGGCCGCATGACCAAGGACCTCGCTTTGCTCATCCATGGCAAGGACATGACGGAGGCACATTGGCTGACCACCGAGCAATTCCTCGATGCCATCGATGGGGACCTCAAGTCACGGATGGTCTGACTTTGCCGGACTTACGGAGACATAAAAAAGGGCCCTCGGGCCCTTTTTTATGTCAACGCTTTAAGCGCGGTGAGTAGGGTTTTGAATTCGGGCTCAATGGCTTTCCAATGCTCCAATAAGTCTGCTGATTCCAAGGCCATGAGCTGTGTGTCCAAGGTGACGGTACCCCACTGTTGCAGGGAGGGACTCAATGCATGCCTGACGTCTGAGACCACCTCCATGTCACCGGCATCCGAAGCCGCTTTTAGCTTGTCGAAGCCTTCGCTAAAAGTGCGAACATTCACCGCCACAAACTCTCGCCACTCCTCGGGGAATTCTCCCATAATGGACTTGAAGTAGGCGGGGTTGAATTCAGCTGAGGTGGTGCTGTTCATCTTTCAAATGGTCGTTTAAAAATGTCTCCAGCTGATGGGGCGTCAGTGGCTTGGTCAAAACACCTGCAAATCCGTTGCGCATGAAACGGCTGGACTCATCTCCACCGGCATGGGCGGTAAAGGCGTAAGTGGGGGTGTTGTTGTCAAATGCATCATGTTTGAGCAGCGCCTTGTATGTTTCTACGCCATCCATTTCTGGCATTTGGATGTCCATGAGGACCAAGTCAAAGGAGCCCTGGGCGCACTGTTCGATCGCCTCCATACCCGAAGAAGCCAAGTGCAAGTCAATTCCAAGGGGCCGTGACATGGCCTTCATGACCATTTGATTCGGCGCCATATCCTCGACATAGAGCATTTTTAAGCCGCGAATATGGGGGCTTCGGGTGTCGTTTGAAGCCGCTTGTATTGGTGTATCCACCACAGGGAAGGACACGCTAAACTGGAAAGTGGAGCCTTTGTTAAGCTCACTTTTGATCTCGAGTTTGCTGCCCATGAGATCGAGCAGTTTGGAGACGATGCCGAGTCCCAAGCCTGTTCCGCCAAAACGTCGCGTAATGCCTGAATGGGCCTGCTCAAAAGCGTTGAGCACTTTTTCTTGGTTTTCCTCCGATATCCCGATGCCCGTATCTGTGACCGTCCAGAGCATGTTGAAATCGGTTCCTTTCAACCCGCCCTTGATTGTCAACTTGACTTCGCCCGTCTCGGTGAATTTGAACGCGTTGGACAGTAGGTTTTGCAACACTTGATTCAGTCGGACTCTGTCGGCCAATACGACGATGCCCTCGCACCCTTCTGATTCCTTTGAGAAGGTGACATCCTTTAATTGTTCGGTGGTGTCGACCCGTTTCAGCCCATGGATGAATTCTCCGATGTTGACTTCTGTAGGGCTGAGTTCTAGGCGCTTTGCACTGGCTTTGGAGAAGTCTAGAATGTCGTTGACCAAATCGAGCAAGTGTCGAGAGGAAGAGCGGATGTTGGCGCTGAAATCTGGGATTTCACTGGTCCGGTCAGATTGATTCAGCAATTCTGCCAATACGATGATGCTGTGCAAAGGCGTGCGGATTTCGTGGCTGATGGTGGCCAGGAATTCGTCTTTTGTCTTTAGGGCCTGTTCCAATTGCGCTTGTGCGGCTTTGAGCTGTGAGACTTCAAAACCATAGGTCAAGAGATAGGAAGTGGGGGTGTCTGACCCCAAGGTGATGATATAGCGCCCAATGAGAAAGACCCGCGGCTTGTTCTGGTGTCGGAAGGTGTATTCGAGGGGCTGGATGTTTTCACCTTCCCAAATGCGTTGGTCCAGTTCGGCCGATTCTTCGACCCATTCGGTTTCAAACACTTCGCTTTCGGTGCGGCCAATCATGTCTTCTCGGGATTTTCCGAGTACTTCTTGGGCCCGATTGTTGACGAAGGTGTACTTGAGATCGCGCTTCTTGAGGCTGATCATCAAGGGCAAACCATTCAATACTTCAGAATTGAGCTCGCGCTGATGTTCCAAATCTTGCGCCAGTTGCTTGGACTGTGTGATGTCCCGGATAAAACTGGAGAAAATCTCCTCGTTTCCAATGCGCACTGAAGTGATGTAGAGCTCGATGTCGAACTCCTCGCCATTGCGGCGCATTGCCGTGGTTTCAAAGCTTTTGTTTATCACAGGGCCTTGGCCTGTGGCATGGTATTTCGCCATCCCCTCGTTGTGTCCATGGCGGTGCACTTTGGGAATAATGAGTGCGGTTAGCGACTGACCAATGGCTTCTTCGCGGCTCCATCCGAAAATCATCTCGGCTTTGCGGTTCCATTCGACAATGAGCGATTCTCCATTGGCGATGACCATGGCGTCCAGTGCAGATTCAATGACACTTCCAAAAAGATTGCGGCTGTCTTGTAACTCGTCGAGGGTTTTCCGCAGGTCTTTCGTTTGTCGCTTGATTTCATTTTCCATGCCTTTGGTCAAGGTCATGTTGGTGTTGCGCTGTTCGAGAAGTCCGGACCGAAGCCCTTCGAGAGCGAGGTTCAATGAACGCAGTTCTCGAATTTTGGAGTTGTTCTCAACGGGTTTTTTCAACTCGCCTTGGCGAATGAGTTCTGCTACTTTCTGCACTGCATTTAAGGGCCGGGAAACCCTGGCGATGAGGAAGAAGTACATGAGGGTGACTGCCAGCAGCACCAAGCCCAAGGCGATTTGCAAAGGGAAGTTTAGGCGTGCGAGTTCGCTGTCTATGAAGGCTTCTGAGCCCATCACGACCACCTGTCCTTTGAAGGTGCCACCGTCAAACGGTGCCATGACCAAGAGGGGGTTGTCCTTTGCCGCTTCGAGCGTGGCTTCCGTTACATTGGGGGGGTTGGAGGCCACCAATGAAGACATCCCGCCAGACTCCAAGATCAATGCGGCAAATTCTAGGCTCGGTCTGTCGCTGGCACCTTGGAAGATTTCGTTCAGATTGCTCCAGTCATCGTACTGGCCTGCAACGCTGATGTTGTCGGCCATCACCTTGACGACTTCACCGAGTTCCGCAAGTTGAAACTCCCTCAAGGTCCTGGCTTGCTGACGCGGAATGTAGAAGCCCACCGTAAAAGTGAGCAGCAGGCCCATCAGCATGAAGGGCCCCCAAATCCGAGCAATCAGGGAATTTAGAAAGGTCATTTCACCTCGATCACCAGTTCAGCAGGAGCTGCAGTATCGTAGAGAATGCCTATCGCGCCAGGGTGTTCTTGAACGTAGGTGACGACTTCTGATTCGTCTTTCAAGAAAACAGGAGCATTCGCTCTGCCCTGAAATACAAGGGAAAGCCAGTGTTTTTGGAATTCAAAGCCATCTGAATCCAATGCCCATTGTGCCGTCAGCTCAAACCCTTTGGAATTGCTTGAGGTCAAAACAACGGTGACGGGATTTTGATTGTTCCAAATCGATTTGTTCCCGCGGAAGACGCTTTGAAGTGCCTCGTCTGACATCTTGGTTGTGCCCAAATCTTTGCCAATAGGCGTTCCTGACTGCCCCAGTGAAACCATGGACAGCCCGAGTAGCAATATTGCAAGTAGCGTTTTGTATTCCATCAATACAGGCAATAGGCTATGCGCAACTTGATTTCCCATTTGTCATCGGCGGGAACCTCATACCCAGCCAGGCCGGTATAGCGCTCAAACTGCACTTGACTCCTTACCAATGCGCTGAAATCATGGCTCCATCCGAAACCAAACTTGGTGAGTTTATTGGACTTTAAGTGGAGGTCTGCTTCTGACACATTGGAAATGTCTAACAAGCCATAGATCCGGTCCAACTTGCTGACTTTCCTGCCTGCATAGGCATAAAAGGTGGTATTGTCTGATCTTCCTAAGCTGTCCAGCACCGAAACCAAGTCGGGGTCATTGGTGTCACTCAGGCTGTTGCGGTTCCATGTGGTTTCAAGCAGTGTTTCCCATTTCCCACGGTTCCGGTAAAAGCTGAAGCAGTAGAGTTCGAAATTGAGGTCAACGGGGTACCAATTGGCATCGCCCATGGTGTAATGGAAAGTGCTCGAATGTCCCGAGTGGGAGCCTGTCGAGTTTTCTTTGATCAGGTCCCGATATGCACTCAGCCCTATCCTCATGCCTTCTTTTGGCTTGATGTGAACGGCTGCGGTGAGGGACTTTTGAAGGGACCCGTCTGAGATGTCAGTGGAGCTCATGCCATTGCCAATCACGAGGTCGTACCCCAGGTTGATGCCTCCGATGTTTTGGCCCTGCAGTCGCAGGCCGAGGGTATGAATGGGTATGGCTGTTCCAAAGGACCGCGGTCGGTCTATGGTTGGGAAGAACAGCCTGCCGTGGTGGTAGACATCGTTCCAATAATTGACGGGCGTATGCATCTTTCCCACGATAATGGACAGCCACTCGCGGTGTTGATATTTGAGCCGGGCACGTTCAATGCTCACCTTAAACCCTGAACTGCTGTGCCCCATCCCACCTGTTGGAGCTACAACCGTCTCACTCAGAAAGGAGATCCGTGGGGTGATTTTGCTGACTACAAAGAAATCGTGCTCACCCAAGCTGAAATCGCTCTGCCAATCGTTCTCAATGATTTCCGCAGTCGAGGTGAGGTGGCCGAACATCTGGAACTGGGTCACAGGTTCTTGTGCCTGCAAATGAGCCCCGTTGAACAGCAGCATGCCCATAAAGGCTGCGCAAAGCGAAATAGCGCCTCTTATCATATCTTAAAAATACGACGTGATGGACGTGGGAATAATCTTGTTTTTGCTGAGGTATCAACGGTGGGCTGCTCAATGTCAACTCAAGCAAGAAATTGTCTCTGTAACACGTGCAAGGTTGACATGGGTCGGGCTTGGCATGGCCTCGTTGAGGCATGGCCAGCGCCTGCAGGCTCCTTGAAATCCCCCGATGACTGAGGATTTAATGGCCTTGCGATGAAGAAGAGGTCGGCACGCTGCGGTTGAAGGGCAGCCCCATTTGGTAACGGATGTTGTCGCTCTTTTCGGAATCGGTGATGTCGAGTCCGTAGACCACTTCTGAAGTATCGCCGTAAACGAAGGTGCCGAACAGCCGGTCCCAGATGCTCAGCACGTTGCCGTAGTTGCGGTCCGTCCACGGCACTTCGTGGTGGTGGTGGAACTTGTGGAGGTTGGGCGTCACCACGATCCAGCTCAGCGCCTTGTCCA
>DDCX01000141.1 GCA_002336475.1 Flavobacteriales bacterium UBA1995
AAGGACTGCAACAAGCGCGTGTTCGAGGCCCTGGCCCGAGGCGGCGGATTTGACGACCTTCCACAGGCCATTTTCCGTTCTCAGTGCTTCGCTGAAGACACCAAGGGCCGCACGACCATAGAGCTGGCCATCCGCTACGGTCAGGCCACTCAGGAGAGCGAGAATTCCTCGCAAGCCTCACTATTTGGCGGAGACTCGGGGGCCATGGAGATTCCCGAGCCACCGGTGCCTGTGTGCGACGAGTGGGATCCATTCGACAAGCTCGCCCGCGAAAAAGAAGTCGTGGGGGTTTACCTCTCCGGGCACCCTTTGGACGAGTTCAAGGTGCAACTGGACCAATTCTGCACCCCTGGGGGGTTGTCGAACCTCGAAGACATGGTAGCGGCCCGTGGGCGCACGATTTCCTTCGGTGGCATGGTGACGGAGGCCGAACACAAAATGGCCAAAAACGGCCGCCCTTGGGGCGGCATGACCGTCGAAGACTACCACGGCTCGCAGCGCATGACGTTTTGGCGCGATGATTACATCAAGTTCAGGGAATTCATGGTGTCCGGCTGGTTCCTTTACATCAAGGGCAAGGTCCAGATGAAGCAGTTCCGCGGCGCCGATGAACTCGAGTTCAAGGTGACCCGCATTGAGCTTCTGTCAGACGTGCTCGAAAAGATGGCGGGCAGGCTCAGGGTTCAGGTCAACTTGGCCAAGTTGGACGATGGCTTGGTAGAGCAAGTGTGCGCACTGATCGAGTCCAACCAAGGTGGAGTAGGAGTGACCGTAGAGTTGCACCATCCAGAGGCTGTGCTCGAGATGCCCTCGCGGCGAAAACGGGTGGCGCTCTCCTCAGAACTGTTGGATGGACTCGAGGCTTTGGACGGTGTGGAGTACAAGGTGCTGAGCAGCGGTGGATAAGTTGACACCCTTTGGCGACCTGAGTCACGTTGATGCAGAAAAGCCCGGTTAAATTTGGAGTCTAATTACGCTCCCCATGGCTATTGAAATCAACGAAGCAAACTTCGAAGAAGTCGTGATGAACACGGACAAGCCCGTGATGGTCGACTTCTGGGCAGAATGGTGTGGCCCTTGCCGCATGGTTGGTCCCGTTGTCGAGAAAATCGCAGGCGACTACGAAGGAAAAGCCGTCGTCGGCAAGGTCGACGTCGACTCCAACCAAGAAATCAGCATGAAGTTTGGCGTGCGCTCCATCCCCACCATCGTGTTCTTGAAGAACGGCGAAGTGGTCGACAAGTCGGTCGGAGCTGTACCTGAAAACGTACTGACAGAGAAGCTTGAGAAGCTGATGGCCTAACCGCCTTTCGCTCAACTCAGATTTGAAACGCCCCGCCCCAAGCGGGGCGTTTTCGTCTCCGTATCTTTGAAGAAGCCGTGCCCATCAACCTGCAACCCCACCAGTTCCGACAGCTCGGATCGCTCGAATTCCTCGCCAAGCAGGCCGTGGAAGGCTTTATCACAGGCTTGCACCGCAGTCCCTATCATGGGTTCAGTGTAGAGTTTGCCGAGCACAGGCTTTACAATCCTGGCGAGAGCATGCGGCATGTCGACTGGAAGCTGTACGCCCGTTCCGACCGCTTCTATGTCAAGACCTACGAAGAGGAAACCAACCTGCGCTGTCAGGTGGTGATCGACACCTCAGGCTCGATGTACTATCCCGCGGACGTGTCGCCGGAGACGGGCATGAACAAGATCAAGTTTGCCACCCATGCAGCAGCGACCCTGATCGAACTCTTCAAGCGCCAACGCGATGCCGTGGGTTTGAGCCTCTTTGACAGCACCCTGCACGCCCACCACAAGGCGCGCTCGACCCAAGCCCACCAGCACCTCATGTATGCTGAGCTCGAAAAGGTGCTCGTTGGTGTCGGAAAGGGGGGAGGAGAGACCGCTGCCGTAGAGGCCATCCACACGATTGCGGAAGCCACGCCGAAGCGCTCGCTCATCGTTCTGTTTAGCGACATGCTGGACAGGGCGCAAGACCTAGACGCCATGTTTGCGGCATTGGCCCATTTGCGGCATGCCAAGCACGAGGTCGTGGTGTTCCATGTCTTGGACGAACAAACCGAACAGCGGTTTGATTTCCCGGACCGTCCGACCACTTTTATCGATTTGGAGAGTGGGGAAGAGGTGCGCGCCAATCCGGCTGAAGTCCGGGAAAATTACGTTTCCAAGATGGCGGAATTGCGCCGCGAACTCGACGTCAGATGCGGCTCCGCGGGCATAGATTGGGTCGATGTCGACATCGCCAAAGGGGTCAACCCCGTGTTGACAGCCTATCTGCTGAAGCGGAAGAAGATGCGCTGATTGTTAATTTCTTGTCGCTGATAACCAGTGAGGTAGAGAGGTTATCAACATTTCAACAGTGCATTTCCTTGCGCAATTGTGAATAGCGTGCTTTCTTGCCCGCCCTTCACAACCGCTCTTGGGCACGCCATGGCAAAACACTTCCTCATCCGTCGCGCAACGCGCACTGCAGCCGCTTCAGCCGCAATGCTGGTCCCTGCTGCTTTTTCCATGGCCACAACTGCCGAATCGGCTTTTGTTTTGCCAACACATCGGATCACGGTAAAGGAACCCATTCACAAGAAGCACCTCTTGGAACGGATTCAAATCGACACCGAGTCCAAAGAGCGTGTGGTGCTCCGTGTGGAGATGGAACAAGAGAATTTCGTGCTTTACCAAGTCGGATTGCCCGACGGTAAAGTGCTTAGAAGTGGTTCTTGGCTCCTCGCGCCTGGCCCGAACGAATTGATCCTCGATGCCCGCGAATGGCCTTCGGGGACCTTGGAACTCAGTGTCCTGACAAAGAAGGACCTGATGAAGCTCGATTTCGAAAGATGAGCTTTGATCACCGCGGCGGCATTCCCCGCAAAAAAAACAGATGCCACTTGTAACCATTAAAAGGCGCAACCGTATATTTGCGCCCCCGCAGACGAGAAGTCGGATGCGGAGGTCGAAAGACCAGGTCTGGTAGTTCAGTTGGTTAGAATACATGCCTGTCACGCATGGGGTCGCGAGTTCGAGTCTCGTCCAGACCGCCAACACAATTCGAGAGTCCCTCAGCCCCAACGGCTGGGGGACTTTTGCTTCCCACCTGTGCTTACCACAGTGCTTACATGGCCCAATTCGTGCCTCCTCTTTTCAGAGGCTGTGACTTTCGTCCCTCTGCACTTGGTTTGTGTACATTCGGGCATGCGATTTTCAATCTTCCTTGCCCTGTTTGTTTTGGCGTTGTGCGGATGTGGTGATGCTCCGCCGACCATTGATGGATACACCTACAAGACCGTCAAGATTGGCGATCATGAGTGGTTCGCCGAGAACCTGAAGACGACGGTGTACGCGAACGGAGATGAGATTCCCTATTCGCCAACGCACGAGTCATGGAGGACCGAGGAAATGGGCATGCGCCGCTCCTATAAAAAAACCGAAGAGGTCATGAATGTCAAATACGGTCAGTTGTACAACTGGTATGCGGTGGATGATGAGAGGGGCCTTTGTCCGAGCGGTTGGCGAGTCCCGAGTGACGAGGAGTGGCAGGACTTGGAGGTGTTTCTGGGCATGTCGCGAGCGGATGTATCGCTGAACGGAGACCGGGGCTCTAGTGAATTGGGCATCGGCACGAAGCTCAAAGCAAAAAGCGGGTGGGGAGAAGGCGGCAACGGCACGGACGACTTT
>DDCX01000046.1:0-603 GCA_002336475.1 Flavobacteriales bacterium UBA1995
CACCGACAAGAGTGCCTTTGATGTTCATGTGGATGTCGTCTACCTGAACATAGAAAGTGACCAACTCGATTACAGTGGAACGGGAGACCCCACACCCTCAAATTGTCCCGTGAAAGGGGTCCAATTTGAAGTAGACGGCAGCATCATCAACGGTGTTGACAACGAACCCATTGAAACGGACGCCTTTGGAAAGGCCATGCTGACGATGTCACGTGGATACCACAATATCAAGCCCATCCTTACCCACATCGATGAGGGAAGTACCGAAGATGACCATGCTTTCAATGTCCCCCCGAGCGGCAAGCAAGTATTCATATCCGGCCCAGTCCTCAGAGAAACAGACGGTTCGGCAAAAACTGAATTCACTTTTGTGGACAAAACGACAAGGACGGCCATCGGCCGCGTCCTCGCTGGCAATTCAATGGCCTCCAAACCATGGAATGAGAGCCAGAACAACCTCGGTTTGACGAGCTTCACCTTGACGCCGATCGAACCTGTCGAAGGCGCAAATACGTACACGCAGAATGCAACGTGCCAGGCGGTGAAAATCACCACGGACACCCTGGGGCAGTACGAAGTCAAACTCCTGCCGAAGCATTACCG
>DDCX01000046.1:664-6552 GCA_002336475.1 Flavobacteriales bacterium UBA1995
GCCAACAATGGTGGACATCCATGGGTGGCTGCTTTCAATGCGTTCATCCGGGCGGATCAGGGTGGAACATACAACCCCCAACAGGCAGACTACCAAATCTGGGACATGACCGCGAAGACACCTTGGTCACAATCGACGCAATACCCAGAATTCAGTGATGTTTCAGACACAGAGGCCTTGCCGTTTGACAACCTGAATTCAACTTCGGACGATGTCTACGCCCGTGTTGACATGGTATATGACCCGAGGGTGGAACTCAATGTATCCCAGAAAACTGCCGCCATCAACAGCGACTCCGAAGGCTCCTCCAACAAGGATTGTGACTACACCGCAGAACAGATGAGACTGCCTGCTCTGTCCAATACGTTCCTAGGAGAAATTGACCTGTTCGCAAGCGATGCAGAGGGCGACTACCGCTCTCCCCTTGATGCGTTCTTGGCGACGTATGCAGGGTCCTTCAATGACGAAATCGTTGACGTCAATGACTCTGTATTCCCCTTCCCCGCTGGACTGCCCATTGTGTACGAGTCGGAAATGTACTGCTTGGACCTCTCCGCAGGCCAGCATCAAAAAGTGGAGCTCCTGAACGAATTGGGTGAAGTCTACTACTCTTTTGAAGACACCATCAAAGTCTTTGGCTCGGCCTACAAATTTTCCATCACCAACACACTCAATTCGGGTTCGAATCAGAGCACACTCAACCTGGACTCTGCATCAACCGGCTATAGCTTCATAGCCAGACAACCCACTGAGGACAACAGTGAAGGGGTCAGTATTCCCAAGGGCAACTTGAACATCAACCTCCTCAAGGATGGGGTGGTGGTCGATCACTGGTATCCCTTCAAACATTTGATTCCGCTGACACAGGACACCAAGGACATCCCCGGCGTCCTTTATGACATGAACAACCCGGAAACATCCCTCTTCCATCATGGAAGGTTCGACGCCATCATTCTTGGAGAGTATGTCGCCACCAATCCTGTCCCGGTATCCTCTGACCCCACCCTCGACTTCATTCTCCGTGACCCCCCTGGAGACCAGTCATTCTGTCGAATGGAGCAAGGATCAACCATGGGCTTCACCAAGTCTGTCTCCAACGGAGATCAGGACGCTTTGAACCGCTCAAAGGACATCTCAGCGACAGCTTCAATGAAAGTAGGAGGCTCTCTGCTCATCGCTCCATTGGGCGTCGGTATATCTACCGGCAGCGAAGTGGATGCATCCATTGGCGGAAGCGTCGCGCAAGAGGAGAGCTATTCAAGAAACAAGACCAATGCGGTGAAAATCGAGGAGAGCATGACCGTCACTACGGAAATCTCCACCTCTGACTTGGCCCAAGAACACCTATACCTCGATGAAGACGGGACCATTCTGTCCACGCATCAGGATCTGTTTTTCGGCTCTGTGCGGAACACTGCAATTTCAGTCCACCGTCGAATTGGTCCCATCCGAACCGCTGAGCTCTACACCGACGGTATCGATGGACAAATCGCTCAAGATTTGGGCGCGGAGGATTACTCGGTCAAAGGCACACAGGGCATCATCCAATCCTGGGAAGAAGGGGGCACCAAACCCAATCTGATCCCCATGTTCAAGACCGACCATCAAGGTGAAATGACGCTCAGTCTTGCACCCCATCTTTTGGCTTGGAGAACGGAAACAAAGACCTCAGATTTGCCTGCCAGCCAGTTCCTGAAAACGGAATTCACCATCAAAACGCAAGACATTGCCTTGTTGGAAGCGTCGAGGGATGCTTATTTCGAAGCACATCCCGAGTTGTATCAATGGCCGGATGGCACACCATCCAACCAGAACTGGCCCCATACAGCCTTCCCTAAGGGAATGAGACTGGCCAACAACGACGACCACCGTTGGTCGATTTTCCACCAGGGATGGCTCGACGAAGTCCATACGGCTACGGCCAACAGTTCAGAGCAGGTTCCCGCCGGACCAAGCACGATCAACAGGGCCTATCAGGTTCCCAACCCCGACATCGCTGGGGCAGGCTTGAGCCTGGACGATTTCGCTGATTATTATGACAGCCCATCAGACCCGGCTGCCGTGTTGATTTCAGACGTATTGTCCGGTGACGACCGCAAAGGACCAGGTTACATTTTCCTTGGCCATGCCACTCAGCTGGATTTGGACTCCGTGCGCTATTTCAACAATCAAATCGCCTCCTGGAGTCGGATGCTCGCCGAAAATGAATTTGAAAAGATCAACGCAAGACGCTACATCTTCGATAACCTCGATCAGTTCGACGAACCCTCCGAGCTGTCCAATTGGATGGAGGATCTCGAGTCTTCCAACAGCACCGTTTCCAATTTCAGCCTCGACGATTTTGGTTATTCCGCGAGCGACTTGGATGCCATTGATGTATCCATGAATTCGGAGGCCTCAATTTGGGATGACGCAGACTTCGAACCCTTCTTTATCAGCTTCAGCGGAGGAGGGGCCAGTTACACTTCCACCGTAACCAAGCAGAGCATAAAAGAGCAAACGAGAACAAGAACGCTCAGCTCAAACTCAGGCGGGTCCTTGGGCATCGAAGCTAGTTTGAATGACATAGGCTTTGAAACCAGTTTTGGAGACATGAGCACCCTGACTGAAACTAGAAGCCAAAGTCAGAACAGTGCGACTTCCCTGACTTATTCCTACACCCTTTCGGACGAGGAAGAAACCAACATGTTCCTGGTAGCCGTCATTCCCGGACGTGGATTGAATGGGCCCATTTTCCTAAATCTGGGTGCCATCACGTCTTGTCCCTATGTCGCTGAGGACGAAGCAGAATTCCATGAGTGGTACCCTGCTTTGATCCCGGGCCTGAGCAACATCAACCCCACGATGTTGGATTGCGAGAGTGGCACCGTCCAGACACCGACTTGGGCCAACACCATAGATCCGAACGCACTCGTTCTGGAGCAATCCACCGGACAGGTGTGGACGCACATGAACCCTGCGCCCAACTTCAGTTATGATGGATTGGGGTCAGATGCAGTCGCATTGCAGGCTACCGTAGCGATGAGCGCCGCCATGGCCGCCACCGCAGGTTTGGCTGCGTCCGGCGGCAATGTTGGAGGCGCCGTGCTCGCGGGTGTGGTTGTTGGAGCCGGCTTGGGGATGTTCGCCCTAGACCTCGTCAAGACGACCATCTGGAGAAATGCTGTCGCAGCCGAATATGGAACCACTTTTGAATCCACTGGCTACAATACTGCGAGCTTGGTCGCCATTGAGCAGGCCACGAATCAGACTGAAATTTTCCTCGCCCCAGGGATGTGCGCGGACATTTTTGACCCGGAAAAGACATGGATGGTACAACCCTCCACTGTACCGACCCAAGTCCCTGAATTGTCCGTTTCATACACCAACCCCGTCTCGGGCGAAGTCATCTCAGAAGCCCAGTCCATAAGGGGAGAAGACGGCGAATTGTCACCCGCTTTGTCGGCTACGGCATTCATGGACGAACCCATCGGCATGACCTTGCATCTGAGGCACAATCCATCCAATCCCATCGGGGTGGCCACCTGGTACGATGTCTATGCAGACGTATTGTCCAATCAACTGGGCGCATTGGTCTCGCTGGGAGGTATTGAACAAACGGCGGCAGAATTGGTCCTCCACCCGAGTTGGTCACCACAAGCCCCATTGGGCGGCGCTTATGATGTCCCCTTGGTGCTGCAGCACGCTGGCATCGATGAACCGCAGTTCAATTCTGGTTCGTTGACCATCATTCAACAAGCCGTGTGCGACCGAAACATGAGCGACCAAATCAAGGTCCAATTGAATTTTGAACCGGCATGCAGCGACATTGACCTGACACAACCGCTCGAAAACTGGACCGCCAACCTGGAGACCATTACGAACGGCCCGACGGAATTGCCGAGCGACGTGGATGTTGCCGTTGACGTCGAACAGCAACACTTCAAGAATTGGCTCATCAACTTCAACCCCAATTTAGGAGAAGGCCCTGTGGTCGTGGAGTACAGATTGGGAAATGGTTCCATCTGGGCCCCCATCAGCAACTCCAATGCCTTCGATACAGAGAGCGAGGTGCTCTTGAATTCGGACAGCACCTTGAGCGATTTCAACTTCCGGTGGTCTCCCATAGATGCATCTTCTCTGTGCAATCCATTGACCAATGCAGATGGTACATCCTGCCTCGGGTATGAAGGCGAAGTATTGTTGAGGGCGCGCAGCATCTGCCGCAATCCATTTGCATTGCCAAAGACGTCGAACATCGTCAGCGGATATGTTGATTTCGTCAGGCCTGAGTTGTTTGGCAGCGTGCTTCCGTCCGACGGATTCCTGGAGCCTGGAGATGAGCTGCAGTTGCGCTGGTCCGAGGGCATGGAGACTTCCAACCCCGCCTATTCACTCAGCCCCGACTCCATCAAGATCAGGGCGACCCAGAATTCAGACTACACCAAGAACAGCGGCGGCTTGAAGTTCACCGGTGACGAACACCTCACCGTGGTCCAAGGACCGCACCTCGACGCCTACTACGCGGATGAAGACATGATCGGGTTCCCCGGTTGGTCCATCAGTTGGAAGCAATGGGGAGGCGGATTGTACGGTGTGCAGGACACGGCCTCCGGTACCATCGGTGCCACATCGGCAGACCCCGATGACCTGGTGGTCATGCCCAACCAGATCACGGTGGTGGTGCCACCATCCGCCGCCAGCGGTGTGGTCTTCACCCAGGGCGACCAGTCCGGATACAGTCTGACGGGTGAGTTTGTCGACATCGACCATTTCAAGCTGACCTCGACCGTTGCCGATGTGGGCACTTCGTCTTACACGGTTCAGATTTCGGGCGCGAACGCACAATGGAACGGACTGTGGAACCAGCTCGAGCTGGTCTTCGAACCAACCGCTACCGAAGGCACCTACAACTGGAGGCTCGACCTCAATGGAGCGCCTGCGGGTCAGAATGGCGTCATCTCCAACATCCAACTGGAGCCCACACGCCTGACGCTCGGCAACGGATGGTTGAACGGCCACGCCACCGGCGAAGCGCTCAGCATGCCCATGCAGGACTTCCGCATGTGGAACAGCCAGCGCGAGACCTATGCTTCAGAGACGCCCGCCTTCCAAATCACTGGAAACGAGATCGGACTGCAGCTTTGGTTGCCCATGGATGAACTGGAAGGCACTCCTGCCGACCGCGCCCGCATGCGCGATGTCATCATGGAGGCCAACTGGTACAGCCCGGGTGCCTCGCATGCCCTTGACTTTGCCTCCAACACGAACGGTTCGCTCATCCCGAGCATTTCTGGAGTGAACTGGACGCCGGACGGCACCCGCAACACGACCCTCGAGTTCTGGGTCAAGCCGGGCGGCCTCAACGAGGGCATCATGAGCATCAACGGCACCGCCGATCCCGACATCGACCTCCGTCGTGTGGGATGGTCCGGCTTCATCGATGAGTTGGGACGACTCGGTTTCGCCAACGGAACAGACACCATGCGCACGCAGCAGCCGCTGTCGGACGCCTGGCACCATGTCGCTTTGGTCCGCCGCTACAACGGAACGGCATTGCTCTACATCGACGGAGAAGAAGTCGCCGGTGACCCTGCCTACGATCACGGCAAACTCATCCCGGTCGTGCTGCACCTCGGTGCGCGCAACCAGTTGCCCTCTGGCATCGGTGAGTGCCATGACCTGCAGGGCATCAGCTTCAACACCGATGGCGACGCCAACGTGCACCAAGCCGGTTCGCTCGGTTGGGCGATGTTCAACGGGGTGCCCACCGAGTTCTTCGGGGATGGCACCATTGCGACGGATGACCTGGACTACACCAACGCCTTCCACGCCTCAGAGCAGGATTGCATCGACGCATGTGTAGACGCCCCCCCAAGTGGTGCCCCCATTGGGTATGACCGCTTCTT
>DDCX01000095.1:0-5084 GCA_002336475.1 Flavobacteriales bacterium UBA1995
GTGGATGGCTGCTGCCACCGTTGCCGCAGTCATAGGCTTGACCTATGCCGCCATCGCTTTAACCCCACTGCGAGAGTGGGTGGTACCCGGGTATGTTTCCACCGAAACGCGTCAAATGCAAAAGGATGCCTGGATGGCAACCGACTCGTTGTCTCGCGAACTGGACATTCAAGCCCAATACCTCGAAAACATGATCGCCGTCTTGGAAGGTAGAATCTCGCCAAGTTCCCTCATGGAAACCTCTGAAGAAGGACCTGCAGTCAGCAACCCCATCGCCACTGAAAGCCCGAGCCCTTCGTTGGAGCGCCTGCGCATGGAAGTGGCCGAAGAAGACGCCTTCTCCATTGGTCGCAGCGGGGGACTCGACGACACCGGGTTGTGGCTCTCGCCTGTCGACGGAAGGGTGTCAGACGGGTGGAATCCTGCCATTGGACACTGGGGCATCGACTTGGTCGCTCCCGAGAACAGCCCCGTCAAGGCCGCTGGCAAGGGAACCGTTGTTTTTGCGGGGTTTACCGCTGGAGGAGGCCATACGCTCATCCTGCAGCATTCCGGAGACAAACTTTCGGTCTACATGCACAACAGCAGGCTTGAAGTCAATGCCGGTGACCGCGTGGACCAAGGCGAAGTCATCGCCATCATCGGAAACTCAGGGGACCACAGCACGGGGCCCCACCTTCACTTTGAATGGTGGGAAAAAGGGGTTCCTGTTGACCCGGCTCTTCGGGTCAATCTGAACGCTTAAATCAAAGGGCGACGGCCACCCTTTGCTCTTCCCAACGCGTCATTTTTCTGAATTGATGCAATCGGGCATTCAAAGCGCCTGAATCCACAGAAGAAATGCCTTCGGTACCGAAGGATTCGCAGGTAAAGCTGGCCAGGGCGCTTCCGACAACAACCGCTTCTTTCATGGCTTCGAAGTCTGTCTTGCCCACAGAAGCCAAGTGCCCGATAAATCCGCCGGCAAAAGAGTCTCCTGCTCCTGTTGGATCCACCACTTCCTCTAATGGGAGCGCTGGACAAAAGAAGTACTCCACGCCGTCTGCACCCTTGTGAAACAACAACGCGCCATGCTCCCCTTTCTTGATGATCAAATAGCGTGGTCCCATGTTCAAGATGCACCGCGCTGCTTTCATCAAGCTCCGCTCGCCTGACAGTTGGCGCGCCTCTTCATCGTTGATCGTCAGAACATCGACCCGCGCAATGACAGCCTTCAAAGGCTCCATGGCAATGTCCATCCAAAAATTCATGGTGTCCAATACCACAAGCTCCGGCCGGCCTTCCAGTTGGTCCAAAACAGAGGCCTGCAAATTGGGATCAATGTTGCCCAGCATCAGCCACTTGGCCCCCTTCCACTCCTCCGGTATGACCGGCTTAAAGTCTGCCAGCACATTGAGCTCCGTCTCCAAAGTATCCCGGCCGTTCATGTCCATGTGGTACGAGCCTGACCAGAAAAAGCTCTTCTCCCCTGCCTTGCGCTCAATGCCCTCCACAAGCATGCCTGCATTCTGCATGCGGTTCAGCTCTTCTTGGGCGAAGTCTTCACCCACTACACTGACCAGGCCCGTTCGCACACCCAAGGTGCTCGCCGACCAACCAATGTATGTCCCTGCACCCCCCACAATTCGTTCTCTCGAACCAAAGGGTGTCTGAATGGTATCGAACGCAACGGTGCCAACAGCAAGCACAGAGGAGGAATCAAATGACATGTCGAAAAATTCTGCCGCAAAGATAGTGCTCCCCTTTATGAGCCGTTTAGCGTTGCAATCATTAGAGAAACGGCGTATCTTTGCGCTCCCTATTTTGTGGGACTGAGCATTCCCCTATAGCTCAGCTGGTTAGAGCGACTGACTGTTAATCAGTAGGTCCCTGGTTCAAGTCCAGGTGGGGGAGCACAAAAAACCCCGGAGTTGATCTCCGGGGTTTTCTTTTTTACTGATGGTTTATTGATTCAGAGCAAGTTAATCCTGCTCGCAAGCAAGTCCTTGTAGCTGCCACCAATGGGGATTTCCTTCTCCATGTCCCGCACTTGAATCATAGAGTATTTGATGCTGTGAATGGCATCGAGGTTCACGATATAGCTTCTGTGGACCCGCATAAAACGGCGCTCACTGAGCTTGTTCTCCACGTCCTTCATGGTGCTGTGAATGGTAAAACTCTGCTCGGGCGTATGAACCACCACGTAGTCTTTCAGCGCCTCAATGAAAAGAAGGTCGTTGTGGTCAATCTTCATCAACCGGCTGCGGTTCTTCACAAACAGGTACTCTGCCGACTCCTTATGCTCGGCCATGTTCCGTAAAAACTCGTTTTCCAAACGGGCCTCCTGCTCCTTAGAAAACTTGTGGATGGCCATTTCAATGCTGGTCTGCAGGTCCACATCCTTGAAAGGCTTCAAGATGTATCCGTGCGGCTCAGCAAGCTTGGCTTCTCCCAAAGTGCTGCGATCAGCGTATGCCGTCAAAAAGATAATCGGGACATCCAGCGTCCGCTTGATTTCCTCTGCTGCAGCAATGCCGTTCATGTCGCCCTTCAACATGATGTCCATAAGGATCACATCAGGCCTCAATCTCACAGCCAGGTCAATCGCGTCCTCTCCGTTGTCGGCAGCGCCCACAACATTGTACCCGATCTTCTCAAGGGTTTGTTCGATGTCTTTACGGACGATGCTTTCGTCCTCAGTAACGAGAATGTTGATGGACATATGGCTTTGGGTTCAGGTGCCCAAACCTGTGGAATAGTTCGATAAATTCGAACCGACTATCCGTCAAACAGGTTTTTGGGTCGCCGAAATTTAATAAAAAAGCGGGTACCCTCATCAGATTCTGCGGTCAACTCGGCATCAAGTTGCTCGCTGAGCGCCTGCACGAGGTAAAGTCCCAGCGAGTCGCGGCCACTCCAGTCGAACCCGTCCGGCAGACCAACCCCATCGTCTTTTACCTCGATGTAAACCGCTTCCTCACCTTCTGATTCTGGAACATCTTCCACCCTCAGTTTGACCGTAATGGTCCCTTGACTGCGGCCTATAAATGCGTATTTCATTGCATTTGACACCCATTCGTTCAGAATCAAACCACACGGAATCGCCTGATCCAAAGGGGCTTCGACATCCTCCAGCTCCGTCACCAACTCAACGTGTGTTTCACTCCGATAACCCTGAATGATGTTGCCTGCTATCCGAGTAATGTAGCTTGGAAAACCAATCCTAGATACGTCTGTGTTTTGGTAGAGCGTCTCGTGAATGATGCTCATGGTAGACACCCGGTTCTGAATCTCCTCCAGGCCCACAATGGTCTTTTCGTCGTCCACAAATTTCTTCTGCAGATTCAGAATCGAATGGATGATTTGCAGGTTGTTTTTAACCCTGTGGTGCACCTCCTGCAACAAAATCTCCTTTTCCTTTAGGGCGTCGCGAATTCTGCGGTCGATGAGTTTACGCTCTGTAATGTCATATGCAATGGCACTGATTTCACCCTTGCTTCCTGGCGAATCAATGGGGTTCAGAAACAACTGCAGCCAACGCCTTCCACCCTCCTGCTCATCGCGGCTCGTTGCCCATTCAAAACGCTGGGGTTTTCCCGCCAAAGCCCGAGAAAACCGGTCTTTGAGGTCAAACCCGTTGAGGTCAACGCTTTTGAGCACCTGCGCTTTCAAAATGCTGCTCCTGTTCTCATTCTCAGCAGCACCTCCTTTCAAGCTAAGCCAGTTGTCAAAGTTGGCGTTGGCGCTCGTCACTTGATGGTCCTCAGAGGCTGTCCAAATGATAAAGTCCTCACCAGATTCAACAATAGACCTCAATCGGGCCGTCGTCCCTTTTAGAGCAGATTCAACCGCAATTCGATGTTCAATCTCTTGGGTCAATTGCTGGTTGGCCTCTTCTGCAACTTCGGCACGAATGCGCTCTTGCATCAAAGAATAGCGGTCGGTCACATCTGACAAGTTGACTTGCACGGCCGGCTGTCCGTCGAAAATGGTCAGCTTCCACTTGAGCATGATCCTTTTTCCCAAAGGCAACTCTACCTCCCACTCGGGAACCACATGGCCCGATCTTGTCTCCTTCGCAGAGTTGGCAATCCGCTCAGACAGCGATTCAGGAAAAAGGCCCTCGAACTTCATGCCCTCTAAGTCAATGTCTTCAAAAAGACTGTAGGCAACTGGATTGGCATAGCGCACCATCTCGTCTACCAGCAACACAATTCCATTGGGCGAACTCTGCACAAGCAAACGGAAGCGCTCTCGCTCTTGGACCAGGTCAAATTCTATGCGCTTTCGATCGGAAACATCGTACATCATCCACACCTCAAGGCCGTCCTCAAGCTTTCCCTTGCCGATGTCCAGGTGAAGGGTTTCCCCTGATTTATTGGTCAAGTTCCAATCTGCCCGATCGAACACACCACTACCCACAATAGGCTCGAGGTTGCCAAGGCGTTTAAATCCAAGTTGTTTGATCGAGTCGCCAATCACCTGATCTGGATGTTCCAAACCCATCATCACCAAAAACCGGCTGTTCACATCGAGCACCACACCATTCTGCACCAATACAATGCCTTCTTGGGCGATGTCATTCAACCTTCGATAATGCGCTTCCCTGTCTTGGAGGGCCTGCTGTCTAAACTGTTGCTCGCTGATGTCCACCAACTGCAGCAAACCCGTTCCTTGGGGTCCTGGTGTCAGTCGGATTTCGCATTGGAACGTCCGTTCCTTTCCGCGCTTCAACACCAACTCCATGCGCACTGGAATCCGCTTATCATGCGGCAAATCACCCCAGCAAGCATCGTAGTAAGTCTTGTCTTCTTGGCGCCAAATAAATAGACCGCTCTGCAACCAATCGAAGGGCTCAAAACCCAACTCCAAACCCAACAAAAACCGGGCGCGTTCGTTGGCCTCGACCACCTTTGACTCTGACAGCAACAGCATGGCAGAGGGCAAAGCATCCATCCAATCTGTAGGCCAAGCGCCGGATAAACCTCCGTTCTTACCCATGATCACCGATCCGTTTTGGAACCATTGACTTTGAAAATTCTACCGCTGCGATACTGCCTCACCAGTCTGACCACACCCATGGCATCGAAGTAACGCCAATTTCC
>DDCX01000095.1:5123-6126 GCA_002336475.1 Flavobacteriales bacterium UBA1995
ACGTGCTGTCCTGTCGGAATTCCCGCCACGTATTCACCTTCGAACCTGACCTTGCCATCTGCAGAAACATGGCGCCATAACCCGTCAGGTTCACCATCTAGATATTGGCCTGTCCGCCTGTCGTCGTTGACATGCTCTAACCATTGACCTTGCTTAAGGCCGCGCTCATAAGAACCTCTGGCCAAGGTGTCTCCTGCTGCGGAAAGCTCTACAAACTTCCCATCCTCTTTGCCCTTCCGATAACCTTCATTCCTGTGTAAGGCTCCGTTTTCATGGTACCACTTCCAGGTACCGTGCCATGCCCCTGCCCGATATCCACCCTCTTGTTCCACACGACCATCCGTGGCATAAAACGTCCAGTTTCCATCGCGTTTGCCTTCCAAATAATGGCCCGTCTCTTTGCGCATTCCTTCTTTCCAGAACAGCGTCCATTCTCCAAACCTCCTTCCCAAACTGTCCAACATACCCGTTGCATGAAGTTGGCCATTTCTAAACACTTTGACTTCAATCAAATGGCCAGATTCATCAAAGTACCGGTGCGTACCCATCGGTGTATTCTCCCGCCACGGGCCCTGTCTGGACACCTCTCCGTTGGAATGAAATGACTTGCGTAAATCCAACGCCACGGCTTCAGGAGCATCCATCACACGTTCGCCCCTCTTGTAAGTTTCTGTCCGCTCTAAATCTCCATTGCGGTTGAAGAACTTGAAGACTCCTTCTCTCAAGCCTCTGTCATAGGGTCCTTCCGAGCGGACACGCTCATTGGGCCAAAATGTCATCCATTTTCCCGTCTCTCTGCCCTGGTCGTCATACCGGTTGATATCCTCTACCCAGCGCAGCAAATCTTCGCGGTACCCCATCCGGCGAATGATCCTTCGCTCCCCACTTTTGCTGTAGCCGTAACCCAATGCTATGCCCTCTTTTTGACCAGAATTCCATGGTATTCTCTCCAACTCTGAGCCGTTGGGATTGTATCCAATCTCCCAGCCATTCAAAGTGTCTT
>DDCX01000095.1:6143-8481 GCA_002336475.1 Flavobacteriales bacterium UBA1995
GCTGTAATTCAAAGTGGTTTGTACCCGGCCTTGCCCATCATAAAACACCCATTCACCTACCAATTCTCCTGACAACCAGTTGCCTTCGCTCTTGCGCATCCCTTCCTCGTTAAACGACGTCCAAAACCCAGACGGGACGCCTCCCACCAACATTCCCCGGCTGCTCACTGCGCCATCAGCAAAGCGATACTCCACAAACGAACTGTCCTGTCCCCACAACACAACGAATACACCCTGGCACATCCAGAGCAACAAGCCGTATTTTATCTTCCCAATCACACCGGCAAGTTCGCCCGCCACATCGAACCCTCTCCATCCCGAGAATGGGTTTTTACCCCAACTATGTATTATTCAATTTTCTTTAGAAAAGAAATCATAGGTATAGTAGGTCTGTTGATAGGTCTGAAAACTCCTTGACCATTTACTTGGAGGCAATGGTCATCAACACCTTTTTCGATTTTTTCAAGACTTACTGACGTCCTTGAATGAGTGAGAACCAAACCATTGAGTGCGTCATCCACAATTTTGACTGGACTGAGTACAAGTCTCATTTAGGGGAATTGGTTCCATTGTACGGTGTGTACATAACCTCATTCTCTGTGGGCATTATGGGCAGAAATGATACCCCTAAATGTTTGGTTTGGCGCGTTCGTTTTAGAAGCCTACAAGAGGACCAAACCACCAAATTTTCTTTCTGTTGGGTTTCCAACAGGGAAAGGTGCGAATTCACATTTTAATGTGGATGACACAAGGTGCGCTGAAGTTGAACTTCGAACCATGAGGATTCACTTGGCAAATGACCATGCAGGGGGTGACTTGAGAACAACGCTCATGCACTGGCTTGTAGATCGAGGTATTGAAATCACCGATCACGGTACACCCGACGGCAACAGCGTTGACTACCCCGATCACGCCCACCCTTTGGCAGAGGCGGTATCAAAAGAAGGTGTGTTGGGCATCTTGATTTGTGGCTCTGCAAACGGCGTCGCCATGACGGCCAACAAGCACGCAGGAGTCCGAGCAGCCATTGCATGGCGGCCTGATATAGCGGCGCTTGCCCGCCAGCACAACAATGCCAACGTGTTGTGTTTGCCTGCCCGGTTTATTGCCATTCCTGATGCCTTGGATTGTGTCCAAGCATTTCTAGATACCCCTTTCGAAGGTGGCCGACATGAGCGTCGGGTCACTAAAATTGCCTGCTCATGACCTGTCGTATTTCCCTTTTGGCATTGTGCCTAGGCTGCATTCCATTGCTCCCGGCTCAAACCTTGTTTCATACCGATTCTGCCCAGCAATGGGCCAGCACGATCACTTCAGAGGACCTGTCGGAACTGCTCTACATTTTGGCCGCAGATTCGATGGAGGGCAGGGAAACCGCAAAACCTGGTCAACGAAAGGCCGCTTCATTTTTGGCTTCTCAGTTCGAGGAACTGGGCCTTCAGCCGGTGAACGGCAGCTATTTTCAGACCGTGCCCCTCACGGTCACACAATTGAAAGGGGGGTTGTTGACCTTGGGTACAGAGAAACTCGTCTTTAAGGATGATTTCGTGCCATACCCGGGCATTGAGGTGGCGGATATCGTCGCTGAAGCTGTGTTCGTCGGCTATGGCATTCAGGATGGACTGTGGGACGATTACGCAGGATTGGATGTCTCGGGTAAAACCGTGGTGATGATGTCTGGTGAACCAGGAAGTGCTGAGAAGGGCTTCGAGTTAACCGGCACAGATTCTCCCAGCAAGTGGAGCCAGGATCCGTCGGCAAAGCGCATGTTGGCCGACAGTTTGGGTGCGGTTGCAACGGTACTGGTGACCCCTGAGTTTGCAACATTGAAGTCACGCCTGGTGCCTTGGTTGAGCCGGGAACGGATGAGGTTGGATGTAGAGCGCGAGGGTGAAGGCACAGACCTGCCAACGTTGTTGGTATCCGAAGATGTGCTGCTGAGATCTACAGGTTGGAAGTCCATGAAGGATGTCCGCAAAAAGTGGCCAAAACGCAAATTGAAGGGCACTGATTTAGGCGCCATGGAGCTTCATTTGGCGCGTAAAGCAGACAAAGTCGAGGCCACGAATGTTTGGGGATTGTTGCCCGGAAGCGACAGCCTGTTGGCCTCAGAAATTGTAGCACTGACAAGCCATTACGATCACGTGGGTGTAGATAAAGAGGGGTTGATTTACAACGGTGCCGATGACGATGGCAGCGGGACGGTGAGTCTATTGGAGAACGCAGAGGCTTGGATGGCAGCGGCAAAAGCGGGCAAGGGCCCGAAGCGGTCGGTACTTTTCATGGCTTTTGTAGGTGAAGAGAAGGGCCTGCTCGGTTCCGAGTGGTACAGCGATCA
>DDCX01000005.1:0-2182 GCA_002336475.1 Flavobacteriales bacterium UBA1995
CTTCTGGAGCTTCGGCGACGGCAATGAGTCGGATGAGCCGAACCCGACCCACATCTACGATGAGGTGGGCAACTACGAGGTTTGCCTCACCGTCTCTCAGATGATTGGAAACCTCCTTGAGTGCACCTCGACATACTGCGACACCTTGATGATCGACATGGATGGTTTGGTACGTCAGCAGATGGTGCTTAACATCCTGTTCCCGGGCCAAACAATCAATGCGGTGGCCGAGCAGGAAAAGACCTTGAAAGTTCACCCGAACCCGGCCGCTGACAACTTCCGGGTTCTTTCGGAGGCTGGCATCGAATCAGTTGTCGCACGGACGATGGATGGCCGATGGGTCGGCCGTTGGTTATCCAATGGACGCCAGACCATGGAGGTCCCGTGCAATGCTTGGCCCACTGGAGCCTATGTACTGGAAGTGCGGACTTCCGAGGGGGTAATGCGCAGCCGCGTGCTGGTGCAGCACTAAGCCGGGTCTCTCCACGAGATGTTCAGCAGCGGCCTGCTCCTTAGGGGTGGGCCGCTCTGCGTTTAGCCGGCCAATGTGTTGAAGGCTTGTTCGAGGCCGCCTTGGGCGAGGAGGTCGGTGAGGGGGGCGTCTGTGACGATGCGGCCCTGCTTGATCATGACGACGCGGTCGCACATGGCTTCTACCTCCTGCATGATGTGGGTCGACAAGATCACGGTACGTTCCTCGCCAAAGGAGCGGATGAGGGCACGGATGTCCTTGAGCTGCAGCGGGTCGAGGCCTGAGGTGGGCTCGTCGAGGATGAGGAGCTCGGGATCGTGGAGGATGGCCTGGGCGAGTCCGACGCGCTGCCGGTAGCCTTTGGAAAGCGCAGAAATCGTCTTGTGGGCTTCGGGCGAGAGGCCGACCCGCTTGATGGTGTCCTCGACCTTTTGGGCACGGGCTGCTTTGCCCTTGACGCCGTGGAGTCCCGCGATGAAATCGAGGAATTCGCGCACGTACATCTCGGGGTAGAGCGGGTTGTGTTCGGGCAAGTAGCCCATGCGGCCTTTGAGGGCATCGTCGCCTGTGCGGACGTCCTGACCGTCGAAGTGCACCGTGCCGCTATCTGTGGGCAGGTAGCCGAGGATGGAGCGCATGAGCGTGGACTTGCCGGCACCGTTGGGACCGAGGAGCCCCACGACCTGCCCGCGGGGCACGGACAACGAGACATTATCGAGGGCCTTTTGCGGACCGTATTTCTTGGTGATGCCGGATACTTCAAGAAGCATGAGGCCGCAAGTTATGATGTGGGGATTTCAGCGAACTTGCATCCGTGGAGGAATCGCACACAGGAATCGTTTTTCGGTCAACAGGCAAGTGGGCCGATGTCCAAGCGGCGGATGGCCGACGGGTGGAATGTCGGCTGCGCGGCAAGTTCCGGATGGAGGGAATTCGCACCACGAACCCCATCGCAGTGGGGGACCACGTCACTTGGACTGAAGAAGAGGACGGCACGGGGGTCATCACCGAAATCGCACCGCGCCGCAACCGCATCATTCGCCGCAGCGTCAACCTCAGCCATGAGGCGCACGTGGTGGCGGCCAACGTGGACCGGGCATGGCTCGTGGTGACGCTGGTCGAGCCTTCCACCTCGAGCGGGTTTGTGGACCGTTTCCTCGTGACAGCAGAAGCCTATGGCGTGCCTACGACGCTGTTGTTCAACAAGGTTGATGTGCTCTTGCAGTTGGGCGAAGAAGCGGAAGACCTTTTGGCTTCATGGATGACGATGTACAGCGAGGCGGGCTATGAGTGCTTGCCCATTTCCGCCAAAGAGGGCATTGGGCTGGATGAGGTGCGGACCCGAATGCAGGGCGGTATACATCTGGTGAGTGGACACAGTGGGGTGGGAAAATCCACCTTGCTCAACGCCTTGATTCCGGGTCTCGACCAGAAGACCGCTGAGGTGTCGGATGTCCACGATAAGGGCCGCCACACGACGACTTTCGCGGAGATGTTCCCCATGCCGGAAAACAACGGAGGCTTTATCATCGATACGCCGGGCATCAAGGGTTTTGGCCTTGTCCGCATCGAAAAAGAAACGTTGCACCATCATTTTCCGGAGATGTTCCGGTTGCTGCCCGGGTGCAAATTCCACAACTGCCGGCACCTCGATGAGCCGGGATGTGCCGTGACGGGTGCGCTGGAGACCGGAGAGGTGGACGACGAGCG
>DDCX01000005.1:2213-16061 GCA_002336475.1 Flavobacteriales bacterium UBA1995
TGTGATCAGTCGGCCTTGGGCAGACGTGTGGCAATGAGGCCGCCGACCCTCAAGGTGGGGCCATTGTAGGTCAGGGGACGTCCCGTTACGATGTCGCAGACCGCCAAGCCTTGGGCCCGGAAGAGCGCGTCACCGGCGGCACAGTCCCATTCGAAATAGCCCGTGGAACGGGCGTGAATGTCAGCCTTTCCTTCGGCCACCAAGCAGAACTTGTGCGCGCCACTTTCGGGCCGCATCCGCACTTCGGTCGGGTCTACCGTTCCTGCTACAAGGTCATTGAGCGTGCCGCCTTCGTTCCAGCTGATGAGCAAATGATAGGGCGGTGTGGCGTCGTCATCGGAACGGATCGCCTTGGGCGGACGCGTGGCATCGCTGATCCGGTTCTTCCAAGTGCCGAGGCCGCGTCCGCCAAAGTAGACGGTGTCGAGGTCGGGCATGGCAACAATGCCGAGGACGGGCAGCCATTCGTGGCCGTTGGACTCCAGGAGCGCCACATTGATGGCGTAGCCCGAGCGCATGCGAATAAAGGAGTGGGTGCCGTCAAGGGGGTCGACGAGCCACATGCGCGGCCATTGCTGGCGCTCTGCATGTGGAGTGCGGCCGCCTTCTTCACTGATGATGGGGATGCCCAGCGGTGCGAGTCCAGCGCTGATGATCTCGTGGCTGGCCTTGTCCGCATTGGTCACCGGGGATCCGTCTCCCTTGTATTCGACTTCGATTTCCGTTTCCGCAAGCCTTGCCAGCTCAGCTGCGGCTGTTCTTACCACGCCCATCGCTTGGTCCAGTGTCGACTGAAGATCGAAAGGAAGCTCGGGAAGCGGTGCGCCATCCATGATGCAAAGATACCAAGTGGCAATCGTGGACACGAGGGCATTGAACTTTTGGGTGAGGTGATTAGTTTTGTTGTCGTCCGCAGGGGTGCCGCAAGGCTGAGATCATACCCTCGAACCTGCCCGGGTTATGCCGGGAAGGAAGCGAACACCGCATGGAGCGGTGGAGTCCGTTGTTCGGCCTCCTGTGTGGCAAAATTGAAACACGCCATGCGCCATTCTTTTCTTTTTCTCGCCCTTTTCTTGCCCTTGTTGGCTGGAGCACAGACCAATGACGCTTTGGCGTCCACCGATACGTTGTTTCGCTTTTTGGAGCCAGCCGCTGTGACGGCGGTGCGGGCCACAGAGCGGGCTCCTTTTGCAGCCGAAACTCTGGATGCCGAAGAGATTTCCAACCGGAATACCGGCCAGGATTTGCCCTATGTCCTCCGTTATACCCCCTCGGTGGTGGTGACCTCTGATGCGGGTGCAGGTGTGGGCTATACCGGACTGCGCATCCGCGGCACGGACCCCACGCGGATCAATGTGACGCTGAACGGAATTCCGATCAACGACAGCGAGTCTCAAGGCGTCTTTTGGGTGAACATGCCCGACCTCGCCAGCGGTACAGACGACATTCAAATCCAGCGCGGTGTGGGTACGTCTACACTGGGTGCAGGGGCTTTTGGGGCCACCATTTCGCTCAACACCTTGGGCATGGCCGAAGAGGCAGGAGGTTCCATGATGGTGGGAGGCGGAAGCTTCAACACCTTCCGGACCAACCTCCAATGGGCCAGCGGGCGCAGTGCCAGCGGTTGGGCAGCAGAAGGCCGGTTGAGCACGGTGCAGAGTGACGGTTGGGTGGACCGCGCCAGCAGCGACCTGTCCAGTTTTCAATTGGCGTTGAACCGCGCCTGGGAGGGGGGCAGCATGACCTACACCATCCTCAGTGGTCGGGAGCGCACTTACCAGAGTTGGTGGGGTGTGCCTGAAGTGGCTTTGAACGGTTCGGCCGAAGAGATCCAAACGTGGGGCCAGAACAATGGCTATTCGGACCAGCAGATCGACGACATGGTCACGCTTGGTCGCCAAGCCAACTATTACACCTACGAGGACGAAGTCGACAATTACGGACAGGACCACCAGCAGTTGCACCTCGAGCACACGCTGGGGGACTGGCGCCTTTCTGCAACGGGTCACTTCACCCACGGGGAGGGGTATTTCGAGCAATACAAAGCGGGTGACGACCTGGCCGATTACAACCTCCCCGAGGTGGTGCAAGGCGGCGACACGGTGACGTCTACCGACCTGGTACGCCGCCGATGGCTCGACAATGATTTCTACGGAGGCGTGCTTGGTGCTGAGCGGCGTTGGGACCGCGCTGCGCTCACACTGGGGGGCGCATGGAACCGTTACGAGGGCGCCCACTTTGGGGAGGTCATCTGGGCGCGCAACGCCTCGGTAGCCCCTGGGCCTTCCTACCGTTATTACAACGGGGATGGGATCAAGCTCGATCGGAATGCCTTTGCGCGCTTTGTGCAGCGTTCCAATGATGGCCGATTGCAAGCCCAGGCTGAGTTGCAATACCGTGGCGTGCGCTATCAGGCCGATGGTACGGACAACGACCAACAGGCCATCGATGTGCCGCGCGACAGTGCCACGTTTGACTTTCTCAATCCCAAGGTGGGCTTGGACTACAGGCTGAACGACGAAGAGCGCTTGTTTCTCTCCGTGGCAGTGGCCCACAAGGAGCCTGGCCGCAACGACTTTATCGACGCCCCAGCGGGCCTCGCAGATCAGGCCGAGCGCTTGACCGATGTAGAATTTGGATGGCGCCGAAACACCGATTCGTATGCCTGGGGGTTGACCGCTTACCACATGGTGTACAAGGACCAGTTGATCCCCACTGGGGCGCTCAACGACGTGGGGGCGGCACTGCGCCAAAACGTGCCCAACAGCAGCCGAACCGGTGTGGAGATGGAACTGGGATGGCAGATTTCCGATGCGCTTGAGCTCGGCGCGCAGGCCACCTTCTCGCGCAGCCGCATCGATCAGTTTACGGAGGTCATCTACGATTACGGGGTGAATTTCGATGAGTACAACATCATTTCCGTGGAGCACCAAAACACGGAGATTGCCTTTAGTCCGCGCGTTTTGTGGGGCGGGCAATTGCTGTGGCATGCCGTGCGTCCTCAAACCGCCTCTGGCGTGGCGTTGGACCTCGAGTGGGCGACCCAGCACGTCAGCGACCAATTCATGGACAACACCGGCAAAGCAGCCATCCTGCCCGCTTACACGGTGTCTCAATTCAGGGCCAGCCTGTACTTGCCGACGGTCAAGGAGGGCCGTGTGTTGGACCGCACCCGCCTCGATGTCTGGGTGGAGAATGCACTCGACGCGGAGTACAGCGCCAATGGATACACCTACAGCTATTCAGCGGGCCCGGATTTCTATGCGTTGGAGAATTTCTACTACCCCCAAGCAGGGCGGCACATCAATCTGGCCCTGACGTACAAGTTGGTGCGACTTGGTGCTCGGCTGGGCCGGTTAGCCTCGGCGCTCGGCCGGGGTGTCTTGTGCGGCGAAGGCCTGCAAAAACTGAGGGTCGCGCTCGATGGCGGATCCCACCACGGCAAGGTCGGCACCGGCCGCCCAAGCGTCCATCACATCGTCGGGGGTGGTCATGCCGCCTCCGACAATGACTGGGCAAGGCACGGCAGCACGCACGGCAGCGATCATCTCTGCTGAGACTGGCTGTGGTGCGCCACTGCCGGTGTCGAGGTACATGCACTGTTGGCCCAAGTAATGTCCTGCCAGAGCGGTAGCGGCAGCGATGTCTGGCTTGTCCCCGGGGATGGGCAGCGTGCCGCTCATGTAGTGGGCGGTGGTGGTTTTTCCGCCGTCGACGAGCATGTACCCGCATCCGACAGCATCTAAGCCCAGCTCGCGGACCCGGGTTGCCGCCTCCACGTGTTTGCCGATGAGGGCATCGGGATTGCGGCCGCTGATCACGGACAGAAACAGCAGGGCGTCGGCTTCTGCGGTGAGTTGGTTGGGCGAGCCTGGAAAGAGGACAATGGGGGCATCGGTGCGCTCCCGGATCCAAGATGCCACAACATCCATGGACCCTTCGGTGACCAGGCTGCCTCCGAGCAACACGGTGTGAATGGCCTCAAATCCGGGTCCTGACATCCAATCCAGGTCTGCACTGTCCTTGATGCGATCGGGATCGACAAGTACGGCGAGGCCTTTGCGGCCTTCGGCCATTGCGGACTCCAAGGAGGTGATCCATCGCTCAGAAACGGGATGTGCGGTGCTCTCGTTCACGGGTTCAAGATGGCGAAGCAATCCTTTCAATGATGTCCGGCCGCAAAAGACCGTGCCCACAGGGGTGGAATTTCACGGTGCAAACGCCCTTGAGGCCCTTCGCATTCGTGGGTTTAATGACTTTATCGCGTTCACCAAAGTGGGCTTCTAAGATGCCGGGGTGCGCCTTGGAAATGGCCACCAGCCGCCTCCGTCCAGGAGGCCAGAACTTGCGGAGAGAGCACCAACAATCGATGACCATGGCCCACATCTCTTGTGAGTTTAAGTGGAACAACGAAAACTGGTAGAAATGCTCGGGGAGGATGCGGCGGGAGCGCAGCCACGTCATAAAGCGCACCATGGCCTCCCTTTGCCGTTCGCTTTGATTGAGCCAAGCCCGTCCCAATGCGGTGTCCACTGAAAAGCGGTAACCTGGGTTTTTGACGAGCCCGTCTGGAGCCAGCAAGATCACCTTGGTGAACCGCTGGGGCGCCAGGCTAAACCAGGACAGGGCGAGCCGTCCTCCCAGGCTGTACCCCATGAGCATGCCATTGAAGTGGAGCCCTTCCTCCTTCACGATGTCTTCCAAGGCTGCGGTCCAAACGGCGGTATCCATTGGCCTGTGGTGTCCCGAAGAACGGCCATGGGCTGCGAGGTGTGGCATGAGCAGGGACACACCATTGGGAAGCAAAGGCCGGATGCCCAGCATGTCTTCCAGCGGCCTGCTGAACCCGTGCAGTGCAATGGCACATTGTCCGTTCGGATTTTGGGGTTGCCAGAGGGCGAACTCGATGGTCACATCTCCCTTTTTGCGGATTTTGCGCAACACCTCTGTAGGGGTAGATGGGGGAACGACATCGGACGACAGGGCCATGGGAGTAAAGTTCGGTGCTTCTGTATCATTCACCCGGGATTTAGTGTGGAAAACGGAACGAGGTGGATTGGAGGGTGTGGGGTAGTTTTGCCGCGGGTTTCCCGGAGAGCGTCGTTGCTGTCCGGAAAAAAAAAATGCCGAAAGACACGAGCATCAAGTCCGTTCTCATCATTGGAAGCGGACCCATCGTCATCGGACAGGCTTGCGAGTTCGATTACTCCGGATCTCAAGCTTCGCGGTCGCTCCGTGAAGAAGGCATTGAGGTGACCCTCATCAATTCAAACCCTGCCACCATCATGACCGACCCGGTCGTGGCGGACAACATCTACCTCAAACCCCTCGAGCCAGAGTCCATTGAGGAGATCCTGCAGAAGCATGACATCGATGCTGTATTGCCGACCATGGGGGGGCAGACGGCATTGAACCTCTGCATCACTTGTGATGAGATGGGCATCTGGGAGCAATACAACGTCAAGCTCATCGGCGTCAACATCGATGCCATTGACATCACCGAAAACCGTGAACGGTTCCGCCAATTGATGGGCGAAATCGGGGTGCCCATGGCGCCTCAGGCCACGGCCAAGAGTTTCCTCGAAGGCAAGGAGGCTGCCCAGCAGTTTGGTTTTCCCCTGTGCATCCGATCATCCTTTACGCTCGGTGGTGCGGGGGCTTCGATTGTGCACGATCCAGCAGAATTTGACGGGCTTTTGACCCGCGCTTTGCACATCTCGCCCATTCACGAGGTGATGATCGACAAGGCGTTGCTCGGTTGGAAGGAGTTCGAGTTGGAATTGCTGCGTGACGCCAACGACAATGTGGTCATCATCTGTTCCATCGAGAATTTCGACCCCATGGGCATCCATACGGGTGACTCTATCACGGTGGCACCTGCGATGACCTTGTCTGACACCACGTTCCAGCGCATGAGGGACATGGCCATCCACATGATGAATTCCATCGGTGCCTTCGCTGGGGGCTGCAATGTGCAGTTCGCGGTCTCGCCCGATGAGAAGGAGGACATCATCGCCATTGAGATCAACCCCCGTGTGAGCCGTTCATCAGCCTTGGCTTCCAAGGCGACCGGTTACCCCATCGCGAAGATTGCGGCCAAGCTGGCCATCGGGTATCACTTGGACGAGCTGACCAACCCCATCACGGGCACCACAAGTGCGTTCTTCGAGCCTACGCTCGATTATGTCATCGTGAAAATCCCACGTTGGAACTTCGACAAGTTTGACGGTGCCAACCGCCAACTCGGATTGCAGATGAAGTCTGTGGGGGAGGTGATGGGCATTGGCCGCAGCTTCCAGGAGGCGTTGCAAAAGGCCTGCCAGTCGCTGGAAATCAAGCGCAACGGACTGGGTGCGGATGGCAAAGAGCTGCGCGACCAGGACCAGATCTTGCATTCACTGGAGTTCCCTTCTTGGAACCGGTTGTTCCACATCTACGATGCCATCAAGTTGGGCATTCCGATGGGCACCATTCAGGAGAAGACCAAGATTGACCTCTGGTTCTTGCGCCAAATTGAGGGTCTGATTGAAACGGAGGGCCGCATTGGACAGCACCGTTTGCAGGAGATCCCCTTTGAGCTGATGAAGGAGGCCAAGCTGAAAGGCTTTGCCGACCGTCAGATTGGCCACATAGTGCGGGCCAAGGAGAGCGAGGTCTTTGATCGGAGGGTGGAATTGGGCATCGAGCGCAGCTACCGTTTGGTGGATACCTGTGCGGCTGAATTCAAGGCACAGACGCCGTATTACTACAGCACCTTCTGCGAGGCCAATGAGTCTCCGAAAACCAATGGGCGGAAGATTGTAGTGCTCGGAAGTGGTCCCAACCGAATCGGACAGGGCATCGAGTTTGATTACTGCTGTGTGCACGGTGTTATGGCGGCCCGGGCTGCTGGGTATGAAGCGGTGATGATCAACTGCAACCCAGAGACGGTGTCCACGGACAGCGATACGGCCGACCGCTTGTATTTCGAGCCGGTATTCTGGGAGCACATCTATGACATCATCCGCCACGAGCAGCCCGAGGGGGTCATCGTTCAGCTCGGCGGGCAGACGGCCCTCAAACTGGCAGAAAAGCTGGAGCGTTTTGGCATTCCCATTATGGGGACGAGTTACCAGGCGTTGGACATTGCGGAGGACCGTGGCCGGTTCTCGACGTTGTTGAAAGACCTGGAGATTCCCTACCCCGAATTCGGAGCTGTGACGTCTGCGCAACAGGCCATTGAGCTGAGCCGTAAGCTTGGATTCCCATTGTTGGTGCGCCCCAGCTATGTCCTTGGTGGACAGCGCATGAAAATCGTGATCAGCGAAAAAGGCCTGGAGCATCACGTCGTGGACATCCTTCGCGACATGCCTGACAACCAGATTTTGCTCGACCACTTTTTAGAAGGTGCCATCGAGTGCGAAGCCGATGCCATTTGTGACGGTGAGGACACCTACATCATCGGTGTCATGCAGCACATCGAGCCGGCGGGCATCCACTCGGGCGATTCATATGCCGTTTTGCCTCCCTACAACCTGGGCGATTTGATTTTGGCTCAAATCGAGGACATCACCAAGAAGGTGGCGGTGGCTTTGGAAACGAAGGGCTTGCTCAACATTCAGTTCGCCGTCAAAGACGACACTGTGTACGTGATCGAGGCCAACCCCCGTGCTTCGCGCACGGTGCCTTTTATCGCCAAGGCCTACCAAGAGCCGTATGTTAAGTATGCCACAGAGGTCATGCTCGGCGAGAAGAAGGTCAAAGACTTCAACTTCCAGCCCCGCAAGCGCGGATATGCGATCAAGATTCCGGTGTTCAGCTATTCCAAGTTCCCTGAAGTCAACAAGGAGCTCGGTCCAGAGATGAAGTCGACGGGTGAGGCCATTCGGTTCATCGACACCCTCCGCGATCCGTTCTTCCGCAAGGTCTACTCTGAGCGCAATTTGTACCTCTCCAAGTAATGCTGCCCGGGTTGTTTCGCACACTGATTGGACTGGTTGTCGCTTGGTTCGTCTTCCGCTTTCTCGACCGGTTGTTTGGTGGACGCGGGCGGAATTCGCCCCGTCCAAACGCCCAAGGTGGGCCGGCTCGTGGTCAGGGCTCCGGAACTGAGCCCTCTGAGAAAGCCAAGGACGACCACCTTGGAGAGTATGTCGAGTTTGAAGAAGTTGCCGACGAAAAAGGAGGCGAAACCGAACCTGACTGAAGGGGTGCAGGTTCTGTATGGTGCCTAACTTGCCCATATGAGCGACCGTCCAAACCCTGTCCAACGCTTGCGCGCTGCTTTGCCACATGTGCTTGCCATCGCTGTATTGATGGTGATTGCCGGCACTTTTTATTCGAAGTCATTTGATGGTTACCGGCTGCGTATGCCGGACATCGAGCACCACATCGCCACCACCAAGGAGGTCAACGATCACCGGGCAAGAACCGGTGAGCAGGCGTTGTGGACCGACAGTCAATTCGGCGGCATGCCCACGTTTCAGTTGGGGATGCGGACTTCGGATGTGAATGCGGGACATTGGTTAGGCAGGGCTTTGCGCATGGGATTCCCGAGGCCAGCGGACCACTTGTTGGTGGCGCTGTTGTGCGCCTATTTGTTGGCGGCAGTGCTGGGTTGTGGTCCTTGGATATCGGCGTTGGTGGCCATAGGTTTTGGATTGAGCTCGATCAACATTCTCTACCTCGGAGCCGGCCATGCGGCCAAGGTCATGTCCATCGCCACATTGCCCGGGATTTTGGCAGGAGTGCTCGTGGCGTACCGCCGAAACTTGTGGTTGGGCGCTGGGTTGGCGTCTGCATTTACCGCCATCAATTTGTCCGCCAACCACCTTCAGATGACGTACTATCTCGCTTTCCTTGTGGCGGGCATTGGCATCGCGGAGACCGTCAGGTTGGTGATGTCCGGGGCAGCGCGCCGTGCATTGTTAACGGGAGGTGTGCTGCTCGCGGCAGCTGGCATTGCAGTCATTCCCAACGGAGCGTTGATCAAGCCCACCTTGGACTACACACCACATACCACGCGTGGGGAAGTGTTGCTGACGCCTGATGCGGGTGTGGAGGTTGCGGATACTGGCCTCGATAAGGACTACATTTTGCAGTACTCGATGGGCAGGGGGGAGTGGTGGAGCATCATGGTGCCCGACATCAAAGGAGGAAACAATCCCTTGTATTGGGGCGAACAGCTCTTCAGCGGTGGCGCCTTCTATTTCGGTGCGATTTTGATGGCCTTGTTCATGGCGTCGTTGGTGTTGAGGCGCGATGTGTTGCGTTGGCCGATGCTGGCGGTGGGATTGTTGGCCATTGTCTTGTCCTGGCGAGAAACGTCGGGATTGACCGACTTTTTCCTAGAATATGTCCCGGGTTTTGCAAAGTTTCGGGACACCAAAATGATGCTGATGCTCATCCAATGCATGCTGCCCATAGGGGTGGGTTTGCTGCTTAAGGATGTCGTGGAGGGCAAGGTGGATTGGGGCAGAAAGCTGTTCATCGCGGCGGGCATTCCCGTGGCGCTGTTGCTCTTGTTTGCGGTCATGCCCACAGTGTTTTTTGATTTCGAAAGCCATGTACGGCCAGACCGTGCTGTGGAACAGCTGGGGGCGGCCCGAGCGTTGGAACAGCGGTTGGAGGTGTTTAGCGCAGACATTTGGCGGAGCTTCGGGCTGGTTCTGCTGGCCATGTTGGCACTGCTTGCCGCTGTCCGACTGAGGGCGGGCGAAGCGCGCCCCATGCTCATCAACGGTGTGATCGGCCTTTTGGCTGTGGTGACATTGGTGGAAATGCAGTCTGTGGCGCGCCGCTATCAACCCGCTGATCGGGGATGGGTGCGCACGGTGGAGTACAAGGTTCCCTACACTCCGGGAGCGGCCGATCAGGCGATTTTGGCCGATCGGGTGCGCCGAAATCCAGCGGTTCAGCAGGCGATTGATGGGGAAGTGGAGCGGGTACGTGCTGCTTATCCTGATCGGATTGGCAAGCGGGAACAACGTGTGTTGGAGGCGGCAAAATTTGCTGGACTCCAGACCCTGGATCACTTTCGGGTGCTCAATTTGAGGGGGGCATTTAGCGATGCGACGACGAGTTTCTTCCACCGCAGTGTAGGCGGTTACCATGGGGCAAAGCTGCGCCGTTACCAAGACCTGATTGAACGGGTGTTGCAACCGGAACAAGAGCGGTTTGCATCGCTGGCCAATTCGGCGGGCATGGATGCAGCGTTGGCGGCCATGCCTGTCCATGCCATGTTGAATACCCAATACATCATTTACGATCCTGCACAGCAGCCCATTCCCAATGGACAGGCGCTGGGCAATGCTTGGTTTTCAACGGGATGGTTTATGGCCGATGGCGCAGATGCAGAAATGGCGGCAATGGAGTCTTTGAAAGACCCGCGGAATGCTGTTGTGCCGGAAGCGTATTCCGATGCCCTCGCTGGGGTGGTGCCAGGAGCCGCCTCGACGGGCCGCGCAGAGCTTCTGTCGTTTACGCCGGATTTCCAAGAATACCGTGTTTCGGCACCTGCCAAAGGCCTGCTGGTTTTCAGCGAGGTGCATTACCCTGAAGGATGGCAACTGACCATCGATGGAGAGCCTGCAGATTTGCTGCGTGTGAATTATGCCCTGCGTGGAATGGTCGTGCCTGCTGGAGAGCATACCGTTGAGATGGCGTTTGAATTGCCATCTGTTCAATCGGCGCGCACGGTGGCATCACTGGGCAGCGGGTTGCTGTTGCTGTTTGTATTGGGCACCTTGGCCATGGCTTTTGTTGGCCGCGGTGCTGTGGAGGAAGTCAGTTGATGCGGTAGCCTGCCGCTTGCCAGCGCTCGCACCATTCGGCGAGCCATGCGCGCCGAGGTTTGAAGGCGTGCGGTGGAGCCTTACGGATCATCCACCGCAGAAAGGGCATGGCCAATGGCAGTTGTATGTGCACGAAGGTGGACAAGGGTACAGGAAATGCACCGAGGGTACTCTTGATTTCAAGGGCGGTGCGGCCCATGACCACCCGACATGCGCCCAAAGAGATTCCCCATGCGATGAATTCGAACAGCATCCGCTGGTACAGCGCCCGGTGCTTGTTGATTTCGGCTTCAAACCCTACGTAGTAGGCTTCTACGGTGCCACTATCGGCATGGTGCATGCCGCAATGGAACCCCACAAGGCGGCCTTCTTCCCGGTAGGTTACCACGGTAAAGTCACTTCCGAGTTCTCTTAAAAGGCGCGCAAAATCGCTGTTTTCCAGCCCCCCCATGACGATGCTCGCCCTTCCGTAGACTTGGTCGTACAGGTGGATGAGGTCGGGGCCCAGTTGGTCCAGTTCATCGGGGTCTGTGATGCGCTCAACCTCTAAGTCAGCGCTGCGGGACAAAATGCTGCGGACCTTTGTGCGGGCTTTGGTACGAAGGGCTGCCTGCCATTCGTCTGTTGATGTCCAATCCGGATCGAGCGGAACTTCCATCACCGGATCAAAGGTGGCCCTGGCCCAACGCTTGCTCCAATGCGGGGCGAGCTGGGCATCGCGTTCGGGTCCAAAATCTTTGGCCATCCAGACGCGGATTTTCCAATGCTTGGCGCATTGGTCGAACGCTTGTTCTGTCCACTGGACCTGCTGAGCTGGTGAAATCCCTTCTTGCCACAGGAAGGTGTGCTCCCCACTGCCCAGGCCTTGGCCAGCCACGAGGGTGCGAAAGCGGAAAGGCCGCCCACCGGGCTGCATAAGGGCTGTTGCCATGCGAACGCCCATGGAGACATCCATGTGTTCCGCAGGAGAGCGAGACTCTGATTGGACCGCTTGCATGAGGATGCCACCAAGCCAACTGCCACCCTCTGCTTTGATCATGCCCAGGCGGCATTGCACCTTGCCATGACCGGACATGGCCGTGAGGTATCGGCGGTCTAAATAAGCCGATCCTCCGGGCAGGGCATTCCACGCCTCCCAGGGGACGGCGTTGGGCGAATCGAACCAATGCCACCGGGCCAGCTTTAGCTCTTTTGGCGCAAGGGTGCGCGCACCGTCAGCTTTGAGGAGGGTTGAAGTCGGTCCGGACATCGGGCGCGAAAGTAAGGGCTCCTGTACTTGCGGCGGCCCGGCTTCGCATGCTTTGGCAATTGAAAAGTGCCCCATTAAGGCAAGAATCGATGGGGCGAAGAGGGCATAGGACAAGTGGCTGGAACCTTCCCGAACCAACGGTTTCTCTGACGTGCGGTGATGCGGTATCCGCCTCTGCGCAGCGCCCCTGGTAAGGCGCGAAAAGCCCTAGCCCAGCCTTGGTGCCCGATGAGTTCAAGGGCCGCACCCGTGGCGGCCTCGCCGATCAGCATGGAAGTGGGGGTCCACAGGACCACGGCGTCGCGGCCTTGGAGGAGGAGTCCCTCGGTGCGGAGCAATTCCGCTGTCGCTCCGTTGAGTGGAGCGAACTGGAGGATGCGGTGGCCTTTGCGTTCCCAACGGATGAGCCTGCGCACCGCACGGTGGCACAGCGCACATTCCCCGTCATAGAAGAGAATGGGGCCGTTGGGCGTAGACTTAGAATTCTCCACCATCGAAACTGCCGCCAGCACCTCCGCCGTAGCTTCCTTTTCCTCGGCCGCGCTGTCCAGGTTCGAGCTTTCCAAACGACCAGGTCACTGTGGCGTAGACAAACCGGCTTTGACGCTTAAAGGTGCCGTCTTGGAAGAAGTCCCGCCCCTCTGAGGTATAGGACCATTCTTGTTGGTCGAACATGTCGCTGACGCGGAGCGAGCCTTTGACCTTGCCATCATAGAAATCACGGCTTACGGCCGCGCTGTGCGAGATATAGCCTTGGAAAGTGCCCTGCGTATACTGCGATGGGGCCCTGTATCGTCCGTTGACTTGGACCTTCCAACCTCCTTTCAGGAGCGCTGAAACTTGGTAGCCGGCGCTGCCCTGAAAGCCATTGTTTCCAAGATCTGGAGCAAGGTTGGAGCCGTCGGTTTTTTGGTGGTAGATGCTGCCGTTGATCCGCAACTGGAGGCTGCGGCCCTTGCGCCACATGGCGACGACTTCCAGTCCGGAATTGGTCTGCCGAGCGAGGTTGACATAGGTGCGGTAGGCAATGCCGGCATCATCGACAGAAATGAACCTCCGGATCACATCGCGGGTCGTTTTGTAAAACAACGAGGTGGTCACCGTCAAAGCCTTGGTGGTGAGCTGGTGGCCCAACTCCAAACCGTCGGTGTATTCGGGCAAAAGGAAAGGGTTGCCGTAGCGCAGGTTGCGCGGATCGGCATTGTCCACAAAGGGGTTTACCTGCCTCCCACGTGGTCGGTTGACGCGGCGGTTGTAGCTCAAGACCCATTGGTTCCTGTCGTCTACCGTGTAGCTCAGGTTGGTGGAGGGGTAAAAGCTGGTGTAGTCGTTCACGAAGGTGGCTTCTGCGCCGCCCAGTTGAGCCAAAGCGGCGGCAATGTCGCTGCTGTCTCCTTGCAGCTCGGCCGTGGTGTAGACCACTTCGCCGCGTCCTCCGAATTGCAGTCCCCAAGCCCCGTATTTCCTTCCCCATGTGACATATCCGGCATGGATGTCTTCGCGGTAGCGAAAGTCATAAGCTTGGACGAACGGCGTTCCCGCGCTGTCCCGTTGCCAGAACTGCTGGTCTTCATTGCTCTCGCGCAAGATGCTCTTGTAGCCGAGTTCTAGTTTGCCGTCGTTGTCCAATGGTTTCTCATAGTCCACTTGGAGGGTGGCGTTCCAATTTCCTCCATCGTTGAGGTTGGCGTTGGAGAGGTAGCCCGGGTCGAGCAGGGCGCTTGGGAGGTCTTGCCACAGGGAGTCGTGCGAGGTGTTGGTCCTTTGAGACCAGCGGGCAAAGGACTGCAAGACATGGCGCTCACCGTATTTGTGCTCGTAGCCCAA
>DDCX01000005.1:16202-27122 GCA_002336475.1 Flavobacteriales bacterium UBA1995
GTGAAGCTGTTGGAGGTCAGTACGCTGAGGGAGTCATAGTCTCCTCCCAATTCACCACCAAAGGCTTGTTCGCGCTCGCTGTCCCCACGGCGGAATCCAATCCGTTGGTTCCAGCCCGCATTCAGCGAAAAGTTGAGTTTCTGACCGCGGATGTTGCCGTTGAAGGAGCCGCTGTGGTTCTCGTCGGTTCCCCATGTGGCACTGACCTGGCCATTCTTGCCTTCGAGCTTGTCTTTTTTGAGGATGATGTTCAGGATGCCCGCCACGCCTTCTGGGTCATACTTGGCGGTGGGGCTGGTGATGATTTCTACGCGGTCGATGCTGCTGGCGGGAATCTGCTCAAGCAGGCTCTGGGTGGCTGAGCCGGTCATTCCAGAGGGCCGGCCATCGATGAGAATGGTCACGTTGCCCGAGCCCCGAAGGCTGAGGTTGCCATCGATGTCGACGTCTATGCTGGGGACGTTGCGCAGCAACTCCGTCGCAGTTGACCCCGCGCTGTTGAGGTCGTCCCCAACGCGAAACACCTTGCGGTCGATCATCATTTCAAGGCTGGACCTTTGTTCCACAACTTCTGCGGCCTCCAAGGCCTGTATGTTGGGCTCAAGGCGCAGCGTCCCGAGGTCTTGCTCGGTGCCTCCGCGAGGGCTGAGTCGGATGTCACCGACCTCAGTGGAAACATATCCCATGAAACCAATTTGGGCCCTGAACCGGCCGATGGGGATCTCGGTGATGCGAAAGCGCCCTTTAGCGTCAGTAACCCCTCCCGTGATGACCTTGTCTTCATCAAAGGCCAGGATGGAAATGGTGGCAAATTCAATGGGGGTTCCAGAGTCTCCGTCCTCGACGCTGCCAAAGACCACGCCGATTTTGGGCCGATCAGCCATGTCGGGTCTGGCGCCTGACGGTCGCTGACCGCCACTGGGCCGTTGGGCCATGATGACGGTCGACAAAACGGTCATCAGGATGAGGATAAATCGTCGTGCCATAATCTTCACAACGTTTTCTGGGCGTTGAAGTTCAAAAAGAAGCTGTTTTAAGGGGTTCAGCCCCCATCACGGTTGGATGGGAGTGAAGCTGTAATGGAAGCTGTAGTCGCGGTAGGGCAGCCGGTATTCGGGAAGGGGGAGTGCTCCCCAACTGTTGATGCAGGCGACACCGGCCGCATGACCGTCCATGTCCAAATGGGTCTCGGCAGTGGGCTCAAGCAGGCGGAAGTGGCTTTGTACCTCTTCTTTGCGCGGACCAGAATCCAGTTGGTCGGGAGCGAAGTGAAGCGCTGTAAAATCAAAGGGCCTTGGCGATTGAAATTCCAGTCCATAGCCTTCGCCATCTGTAAAGCGTACCCACCTTGTATCGGTCCGCGTGCCATTGTATTGCGGGCGGGCATAGGGAGTAGCGAGCTTGTCAATGGAGGCTGAATACAGGCCCAACATGGCGGCTTCTTTGCGGTCGCGGGCAGACTCCATCGGACCGCGTCCATACCATTGCGCGACGTCCACTCCAGGGGGCAATACCCAGTGCTGTCCGAACCGGTACAAATTGCCGTGGGTCCCTGCTTCCAATGTGCGGTGTCGGCCAGCGAGGTCAGGGGCGGCTTCTCCCGCTTGAACCTGCATATCCTGTGTCA
This sequence comes from Flavobacteriales bacterium UBA1995, assembly GCA_002336475.1. Classification (GTDB taxonomy): domain Bacteria; phylum Bacteroidota; class Bacteroidia; order Flavobacteriales_D; family Sanyastnellaceae; genus UBA8752. The sequence continues at coordinate 17,830 of DDCX01000005.1, forward strand.
CGGTGACCTTGCCTGTGATGTCCACATTGTATTGCACGGACACCACGGCGTCACCACCCAAGATGGGGCGTGCAAAAGCCACCTTCATGCTGCCGTTTCCCTGCCGTTCGTTGGTCATCTTGGCTGGGCCTGGGACGTTGAACGGCGCCCGCCACTCTGCCCGGTGCTCCGGTGATCCGGTTCCATAGTCGTTGTCGACAGGGGGGCGCCAGAAGTTGGGGGTTCCTCCAGAGCGGATGAGGTCGCGTTTCCCGATGCGATAGCCTGCGACTTCACCGGTGTTCCTGTCCAAGGTCAGCGCGCCTCCGTCAAACTCAAGGACCACATTTCCACCTTCGGCTTTGAGGTCTACCCGGCCAGTTTGAGCTGGGGTGGGTGCGAAGGATCCTGCTGCGAGAATGTGCTGGTACCGGGCCAGTACATGTCCTGCGGGCAGCAACGGTTCTGCCTCGGTGAGCGTGGCTTCGACGTTCAACACCACCTCAGCAAGGCCCAGGTCCTGCTCTTTCACAGGAAGGTCGAAGGCATTGGAGGTCAAAGGCCGGAGTGTGACGGCAGGGAGAACGCCACTGTCGACAGTTCGTCCGTTGGCGAGAACGGACCAGGCGATGTCCACCACGACACTTCGGAAGCGGTATTCGCTTTCCACCCTCAACTTGGAACCCAGCGGGTTGCCCACCTGGAATTGCAGGGGCTGTTGCACTTGTTTGGCTTCGAGCATATGGGGGTAGGGGGTGCCATCGGCCATGACCAGTCCATTGTTGAGGAAGTTGTGGTCACTGGGCGTGCCTTCTGGTCCGTAATCACCTCCATAGGCCAGATAGCGTTTTCCGTCTTGCTCCTCCCACAGCCCTTGGTCTTTGAAGTCCCAAATGAAACCGCCCTGAAGCCGTGGATAGCGCCGGTAGAGGTCCCAGTATTCCTTGAACCCTCCGAGGCTGTTGCCCATGGCGTGGGCGTATTCGCATTGAATCAAAGGCCGCAAGTCCTCTTTCTGCCGGGCAAACCGTTCTAGGTGCATGTAGTCGGCGTACATGGGCACATAAACGTCGGTGTTGGGGGCCCGCTCGGCCCGCTCATAAGTGACAAAGCGGCTGGGATCGGCGGATTTCACGAAGGCGTAAGTGGCCTCGAAATTCACGCCATTTCCCGCTTCATTGCCGAGGGACCAACAGAGTATGGACGGGTGATTGCGGTCGCGGGCTACCATGCGCTCCGTACGCACCATGTGGGCGTGCATCCAGTCGGGATTGTTGCCGAGGGTGCGGTCCAGTGCGTAGCCCATTCCGTGGCTCTCGATGTTGGCTTCGTCGACCACGTAAAGGCCGTAGCGGTCACAGAGGGTGTACCAGAACGGGTGGTTGGGATAATGCGAGGTCCGGACGGCGTTGAAGTTGTGGGCCTTGAGGGTTTGGATGTCGGCTTCCATCGTCGCCCGGTCGACAACATGTCCTGTCTCTGGATGGTGCTCGTGGCGGTTGGTGCCTTTGATGAGCAGGGCTTTTCCGTTGACCTTGACCAATCCGTCTTCGATGCGGATGTCGCGGAATCCGACTTCGAGTCGGGTGGCTTCTGTGATTTTGGAATTGCCGTCCTTGAGGACGACGTCCACCTGGTAGAGGTGGGGGGTCTCGGCGGTCCAAGTGCTGACCGACGGTAGTTTTTTACGCCATGTGAATTGCGCAGTGTCACCGGGTGAAACTTGGAGCGGAAGGGTGGCTTCAGCAACACTGCGCCCACCGTTTGAGAGGATGCACCTGGCCGTCCCGGTAAAAGGCTGCTTGCCCAAGTGTGCCAGCTCGAGTGCGATTGAAAAAACCCCATCAGAATATCGGTTTTCCAAGCCGGCTTCGACGCGAACGTCGGCGAGGTGCACCTTGGGCTGCGCATGGAGCCACACNNTCCCCATTTTTGAGGGCATCGGTAATGTCAAATTCCGCAGGCAGTTTGGAGCCCTGGCTGTAGCCCACTTTTTGTCCATTGACCCACACAAAAAAAGCGGACTTCACGGCACCAAAGTGCAAGGTGACCTGCTGTCCGCCCCAAGACTTGGGTACTTTGAAATTCCGGACATAGCTGCCCACAGGATTCCATCCATCGGGAATGTCCGGCGGATTGGGCGATTCCTGCCAATAGAACGGGTAGGGGTGGTTGGTATAGATGGGGGTGCCAAAGCCCTCCAGCTCCCAATTGGCGGGCACGGGGATCTCGTCCCAACCGCTGGCGTCAAATCCAGAAGCTTCGAATCCCAGGGGGCGCTCTTCGGGGGTGCGGGACCATTTGAACTTCCAAGTGCCATTGAGGTCGAGGTAGCGGTCACCGTATGAGGGGGTGTCTAAGTCTGCCTTGGCGATGCTGGATGCCGTAAAAAAAGTCGCCCTCGCTGGGAGTTTGTTTTCTTCTACGATGGCAGGATCCTCGATGAAGGGCAGCAGCGTCTGAGCCTGAGTCAGAGGCGATACTGCACTCAGAACAAGCAGAAAGAGGGCCAAAAGAGGGTGCTTCATGTGGAGCTGATTTCGGGGTCATCAAGAGAAGGTGAACCCGTTCAAAGTTATGGGTCGCCAGATGCTGGAGGACAGGAACCGTGTACGATGTACATTGTCTGCCTTGACCCGGTCAATGTCACGGGGTCCCCAACACCTTACAGCATCATGACCAGTACCTTTTCGGCGCTCGATTACGCCATTTTCATCGGCTATGCCCTCTTGATTCTCGGGGTGGGACTCTGGGTTTCCCGCGACAAGAAGGGCCACCAAAAGAACGCCGAAGATTATTTCTTGGCGAGCAAGTCCCTTCCTTGGTGGGCAGTTGGAGCATCCCTCATCGCGGCCAACATCTCTGCGGAGCAGTTCATCGGCATGTCGGGTTCCGGTTTCAAGATTGGACTGGCCATTGCCTCCTATGAGTGGATGGCTGCATTGACCTTGATCATCGTCGGCAAATACTTCTTGCCCATTTTCATCGAGAAGGGACTGTATACCATTCCCGAATTTGTGGAGCAACGGTATTCGACCAACCTCAAGACCATTCTCGCGGTCTTCTGGATCTCCCTGTATGTCTTTGTGAACCTGGCATCGGTGCTGTATTTGGGGGCTCTGGCCTTGGAGACGATTATGGGCATTCCCATGATGTATGGTGTGATGGGGCTTGGGTTGTTTGCTGCGGCGTACTCCTTATACGGCGGGCTTTCTGCGGTGTCGTGGACGGATGTCATTCAGGTGGTGTTTCTGGTCATGGGGGGCTTGGTTACTACGTACCTCTCGTTGGATGCGGTTTCTGGCGGAGCGGGCATGTGGGCGGGCTTCAGCGCGATTTATGACGCGGCCCCCGACAAGTTTGCCATGATCCTCGACAAGGACCATCCCGAATACATGAACCTGCCCGGTATCGGTGTGCTGGTGGGGGGCATGTGGGTGGCCAACATCTACTACTGGGGCTTCAACCAATACATCATTCAGCGGACGCTTGCAGCCAAGTCATTGAAGGAATCCCAAAGGGGCATCCTCTTCGCTGCCGGCCTGAAGTTGATCCTTCCCCTCATCGTGGTCATACCTGGCATTGCTGCTTATGTGATGACGCAGGACGCTGCCGTGATGGCCGGATTGGGCGAGGCGGCCCTCAACAAGCCTCCCACAGGTACCCATCCTGATTTTGCGTACCCCTGGTTGCTTCAATTCTTGCCCACAGGCTTGAAGGGACTGGCCTTTGCGGCGCTGGCGGCGGCCATTGTGTCCTCGCTGGCCTCCATGCTCAACAGCACATCGACCATCTTCACGATGGACATCTACAAGCCCTACATCAATCCGGGTGCCGACGACCGCGCCACGGTGCGCATGGGCCGGATCTCGGCCACGGTGGCTTTGGTGATTGCCTGCATCATGGCGCCCCTCCTCGGCGGGATTGACCAGGCGTTCCAGTTCATTCAGGAGTACACCGGGGTGGTGAGTCCAGGCATTCTGGCGGTGTTCATTCTGGGCCTGTTCTGGAAGAAGACCACCAACCGCGGCGCCATTACGGGCGCGCTTGTGTCCATTCCGATCGCCATGTATTTCAAGGTCGCTCCCAAGGGCTGGTCGGACAGTGCCTTATTTGTGGATCTGCCGTTTTTGGACCAGATGGGCCTGACCACATTGCTGACCATGTTGGTCATTGCGCTGGTGAGCCGTTCTGAGGGCAAGGGGGCCGACGATGCCAAAGGAATCAACCTCTCCCGGAGCACGTTTGCCACTGAACCGTTGTACAACATCGGTGCCTTTGCGGTGCTCACGGTTTTGGCCGTGTTGTATGCCTTCTTCTGGGGCTGATCAACGGCCCATGGCCGGCCAGTTTTTGTGGACCACGAAGCCGCGGGAAATCTCTTCCCAACCGGTGTCGCCTTCTATGACAACGGCGCACATCAGCGCTTTGTGGGTGCGGGAGAAGTGGTCGTGCAGCACGGCTTCCAGTCGGCTCCAATGCAGGGGGGGGTCTCCCTCCGTGGGGTGAAATTGGCCCAGCCATCGTCCTTTGGGAAGCGGCAAAATCCGGACGTGGTCACTGCCCATCACATCGTGTGCCTCATGGGGCTTGCACCACCATCCCGCTGCGTATCGCGGATGGGCCCACTGGGGTGAACGGTGACGGTGGAGACGCGTGTGGTGGTGAAAGAACCAACCCTTCATGAGCAGCACGGGTTCTGGGGTCGCGATCCGGTGGGTACGCATGAATTCCCGGGCTGGGGGGAGTTTGCTCGCCGCCAGTTGGTCCACCAGCTTGTTCATCTTTCCGGCGAGGGTGTCGTGCCGGCCTGAAGGGCCAATCCAATTCGGCCATGCGGAGCCGTCTTCAGCTGCCAGGTAAAATTTGCTTGCCACTTCTATGTGCAGCGTGCGCCCCCGGTGCACATCCTCCACCAAAAAATCGAGCTCACCGATGGTGCGCTTCTCGGAGTGAAGCTGGACGCTGTGGGCGCGCAGGCGGTAATGCGGACTGGCTTCAAGCCAAAATGCCACCAGGGCCTCGAAGTGTTTGCCCAGCAGTTGTCCCCCGGGCTCCAAAATCTCGACTGGCAGTGGCGACTTGCCCATGACCAGCTCTGACGCCCACTGTTCGAAAAGCGGCAAGTCCGCCTCGAGGGCGTCTTGACACCACCTGTCGTCGAGGACTTGAAAGCCCAAGTCTGGGTGGCGCGCCATCAGAGGGGCCGACCCGACAGCCCAACGAAGCCGCATCAGAGCGGCCAATGCCTGCGGTTGTTCGGCCAAAGGGCCGCGCCATCGGTGGAGCCATGGGTCTTGCACGCTGCGAAATTCTACCTTCGCAGCCGAAAGCCATGAGAACTGTTGCTCAAATTCCCCATCGCGCCATGCGCATTGTCGTTCAGGAATGGAACGAGAAGTACCACGTTCAGTTTGTTTGGGGGCCCTTGGAGCAGACGTACCGCCTGCCTGTCGAGGGTTCGGGGGGGCTTCAGGTTGTGCAGGAATTTGCGCAGCGCTTGATTCCTGAGGTAGAACAGGTTTTCCTTTCAATGAAAACAGCGCGAAGTTCTGCGTTGACAACGGGACCTTCAGACCACGCCAAGCCATGACCACTGCAGAAGAAAAGCGCGATCAGCACATCGTCGAGTACATTTTGTACCTCTGGCAAATGGAGGATTTGGTGCGTGCTGTCAACTTGGACTTGACCGCTTTGAGATCGCACCTCTCTGCGGCGTATCAAGGTGACCGCCTGGAGTCGGAACTCATGTGGTTCGCAGAATTGATCCAGTCTCTGAAGCGGGAAAAAAAGACCTCAAAAGGTCACGTTGGTGCGCTGGATGAGGTCATGATAGAGCTGACCTATTTGCACCGCACATTGTTGGATGTCTTGAAGGACGAGGAATACAAATCTGCAGTGGAGGCGGCAAAACCTCACATGGATGAAATGGCCAAGCGCGGAGAACCTACTGGAACTGAAGTGGAGGCCATGTTGGTGGCCCTTTACGGTTGGTTGGTCCTCCGGATGGGCGGCAAAACTGTTTCAGAAGACACCCAGGAAAGTTTGGGGGTCATTCGAGATTGGGCCAACATTTTGGGAAACCGGTTTGTCCGCATGCGGGCCGGAGAGCTCTAATTCAGCTCGCTTTCTTCCTGCGCTTGGGCAAAGAAGCGCTGATGGACTTGGTGCTGTTCTTTTCTCGGTACAGCTTGGACTGTTTGGCCTTTGTGCATTCCGATACGCGCAGTGTGAGCATGAACCGGGCAAAGCTGTCTACCCAGTCGCCTTGACCCGTCCCTTTGGATACCCATCGGACCGGACGACCGGTGTCCAAGAGGCTGGCCAACTTGGTGGGGTCAGGCTTGGGGTCAACCAAGAAAATGGGCCGCGAGTCCAAGAGGGCTTGCTCGATGTTGGCCGTGATCAACACCTCTGTCGCAGGACCTTTTTCACCAGACCATGTTTCTTCGAGTTGGACGTCGAGTGCGGGAAGAACATCATCTAATCCGGCAAACAATTCTGGCAACGCAGCGAGTGCATTTGGCAGGATCTCAACGTTAAATGTGGGGGTGGATAAAAGCATCTTAGATTTCCATACGCAAGCTTTTGACAAAGGTTGCGCCGTTGGATAAATGATTTTTTTAGACATCCACTGTGAAGCGTGGATAAGCTCTTTCGATGCACTGTCAATTGCCCGGCTAGCAGCGGCAAATTCATACAATGTCCGGGTCTCCTTATCGCGCCGTCAAATTTTGTCTTTCGAGTCCTGAAGGGATGGAAGCATGGCGTGCTTTTTCACGTGTGAATCCCGCGCCTTTAGACGCAAGTCTGATGGCAGGTCAGTGGAAGGAGTGGTTCAAATGCAGTCATCCTGAAGTAACGGTGGGTCAGGCCGATGCGGCGTTTTCTGCCCGTGAAGGAAGCAGTCCCACGGGGCGTTATGGAACGGTCGCATGGTACCCGTGGCGTCAGAAAGCTGTGCTTTTATTGGAAGAAGCAGACTTTGTGGAGGTTAGAACCAACCGGAACCGCAACAAGATTCGGAGCGATGAGCAACACGAGTTGGCCATGAAGTCGGTGGGCATCGTGGGCATGTCTGTGGGCCGCAGTGTCGCCATGGCGATGGCCATGGAGCGTGTTGCTGGACGCCTGCATTTGGCCGATTCGGACATCATTGAGCTTTCTAACCTGAACAGAATTCCTGCTTCGGTTTTTGAATTGGGGGCTTCTAAGTTGATTTCAACCGCACGCGCCATTGCAGAAGTAGACCCCTACTTGGAGGTTGAAGTGTGGCCCATGGGTTTTGTTCCAGAGGTGATGGAAGACTTCCTCGGGGGCTTGGATTTGGTTGTGGATGCCTGCGATGCTCCATCTGCCAAAGCCCTGTTGAGGTTGGGTGCCCGTGACCGACGTATGCCCCTTGTTATGGAAACCAATGACCGCGGACTGTTGGACATTGAGCGCTATGATCTGGAGGAGACGGAAGATTTTTTACATGGAAGACTGACGGCTGAGCAATTGACAGAGTTGGCTGGTGGAGGAGCATGGACTCCGGAACTTCTGGATGCATTTGTGGATTTGTCTGCCATCAGCGACAGGGCCAAAGAGAGTCTTGGAGAAGTAGGGAAGACCTTGGTTGGATGGCCTCAATTGCACAGCGATGTGGCCATCGGCGCAGGGATGGCTGCTGCGGCAGCGCGGCGCATTTTACTCGGGGAGGACCTCGCAGATCAACGCATCAGATTCGATTTCAATGAGCAGCTCTCCATCGCACATACCGCGTGAGTCGGTTGATGTTGCCCGCAGTTTGCGGGAGGCCACTTTGCACGTTTTTGCATCATCGGATGACCTAGACCTGTCCCGCCGGTTTGCAGATGGGCACAAAGCGGTGCTCAGTGCATCGGGCATTTCCAACCTCACTTCATTTGATGAAGAATGGGTGGGAGACCCAGACACCACACTGTTCTTGCTCACGGCTCAGGACGAAGAGGTGCTGCTGAGCGGCATGAGGCTTCAAAAGCGGCAAAAGGACAATGCTTTGCCTTTGGAGCGCGCGGTAGGTGCCGATCATCCTCAAGTGATGGCCGCAATAGATGAGGTGCAAGATGAGGGGTGTGCTGAGTTTTGCGCTTTGTGGAGCCGAAGGGAGACGGCCATGGCGGGCATTGGTATGTTGCCTATGGCTTGCGTGGGGTTGGGCTTGATGCCCCGCTTGGACATCCGCCACGGTTATGCGTTCATGGGGGTAAACATGCGGCCCATTCAACGGGAACTTGGTTTTTCAATCAATACCAGTTGGGGAGAGGATGGGGTGTTTCCCTATCCCGCGCCGCCCATCCGCTCTGAAATAGGGCATTTCATGTATCCGGAGAGCATTGAAAACGCTGCGCCAGATGTTCAGGCATTGATCCGCAGAAGTGCAGAGGAGCCGAGTCATGTCCATTCTATTGATGGTCGTTTCCACCCGATCAGTTACCGCATTCAGAACCACTTGGCCTGATGGGCTTCGGCCCGCCATATGGACGGGTGAAGGTGCCGCTTTTGGCGTTCCTTTTCATGGCAGTCGCATCGCTCGTGGGGTGCGGGTCAGGGCCTGATGCTGCGGTCGATGCATTGGTCTTGGAATACCTGGTGGATCCGACGGGGACATTGCGTCCTGAGCAAGTCCATCTGAAGCAGGGCAGCGTTCAGCGCTTGGAAGGTGCCCGTCCCAATCTGGGTTCTTCGTCTTCCGCTTTCTGGGTGCAGGTGTCGGGCTGGCAAGGCGCTCCAAGGAATGCGCGGGTGGTGTTGGATAACCCTACGCTCGACTCCATCGATGTTTTCGTGATCAACGGTTCAAGGGTGCTGGGTTCAGTGCGCTCTGGTGCGGCTTATGGAAAGGCTGATGACTTGATTCCCTCGTTTGCGCTGCCGTTGAATGAGGCGCACGAGCTGTGGTTCAGGGTACGCAGTACAAAGCCTTTGCTGTTGCCTTTTTCTTTGACCCAAGTCGACCGCGTTGAAACCACCCGACGTCGCCGGGATTTGGCGGTCGCGATTTATTCGGGGATGGTATTGGCCATCCTGATTTACAACACCTTCTTGGCCTTTAGCACAGGTCAGCGCGCCTATTTCAGTTACCTCTTCGTGGTCATTACCATTGGGTTGGTCCAGTGGGGATTTAATGGCTACGACCGTTTGATTTGGGGGTGGTCACCTTGGATGGCAGTGAATGGCCTCACGGTGATGGGGGCTTCAAGTGGGTTGGCCTCTTTGGTTTTTGCGCGGCACTTTCTCGAGGTCCGCAGGTACACCCCAAAGTGGAACAGGCTCATTCAGGTTTTGCTGGG
>DDCX01000028.1 GCA_002336475.1 Flavobacteriales bacterium UBA1995
CGGTGGACGACCCGAACCTGACGGCACTTACAGCGCCCGCACCAAGCACGGTATGGTCTCTGTCATCATCCACGAAGTGGGGCACAACTTCTACCCCATGATCATCAATTCTGATGAGCGCCAATGGACGTGGATGGACGAGGGTCTGAACACCTTTGTTCAGTACCTCGCGGAGAAGGAGTTTGACCGCAACTACCCCACCCGCCGTGGACCGGCGCGCAAAATCACCAATTACATGGGCGGTGATCCCCAGCGGATTTCTCCCATCATGACCAACTCCGAGAGCATCTTCCAGTTTGGCCCCAATGCCTACGGAAAGCCCGCCACCGCCCTCAATATTTTGCGAGAAACTGTGATGGGCCGCGAGCTGTTTGATTACGCCTTCAAAGAGTATGGACGCCGATGGGCTTTCAAACGCCCCACCCCTGCCGACCTTTTCCGCACGATGGAAGATGCCTCCAGCGTGGACTTAGATTGGTTCTGGCGCGGATGGTTCTACACCAACGACCACGTAGATCTTTCACTGAAAGACATCCAGTGGTATCAGATCTCTTCAGGAGATCCCGACGTGGAAAAGGCGCTGGCCAAGGCCGAACAGGACGCCCAACCCGAGGACATCTCCTTGACACGCGATGAGACCTACATCGCGGAGAGCAGGCTCGAGGCGCGCCCTGAACTCAACGACCACTATACCACAGTAGACCCGTATGCTGTGATGGAAATTGAACGCGAAGAGTACAAGGACTATGTGGCCCAATTGGACGAGGAAGAGCTCAAAATGCTGTCTTCAGGAAAGCACTTCTATCAACTGACCTTCGAAAACCTTGGAGGGCTCGTCATGCCGGTTATTGTAGGATTCACCTATGAAGATGGAACCACCGATGTTCGCCGCGTGCCCGTGGAGATTTGGCGCAAAGGCAGCAAGGAGGTTACCAAGGTGTTTGTCACTCCACAAGAGGCGGTGTCGATCACCCTCGACCCTTATTTGGAGACTGCCGACACGGACCTAACCAACAACGCATGGCCCCGCAATGTGCGTCCGCAGCGCATCGACCTCTACAATGACGCCACAAGGGGTTATGGCCGAGATGCTGCCAACCCCATGCAACGCGTTCGGGAAAACCAAGATTACATCGAATCCTTGGAGGACTGACTCCGTCAGCAGGAGTTCAGCAGTGCGGCTGTATTAGTGCACCAAAACGGGCCGTCTGATGTACCGGCCCTCCTGCTCGACATTGAGCACGTATCGGCCCGCTTTTAGTCCTACCACGGACAAGTGGGCCGTCCCATTTCCTGCGCCGCGCTGCACCGTTTGGCCCACAGCGTTGGTCAGGAACCATTGAAAATCACCTTCGACGCCCTGAACTGTGAAGGCGTCGGCTGCGGGAATCGGAAAGACATGTAGCTGGCGGGCAAGCCGCTCTTCCACGCCCACGACGAGCGCAATGGTGTCAATGTCGCCGCAATCGATGACGTATTCTTCCCCAATCTGCCTGAGGGCTCCGTACACGGAATAGACATCGCCGACTGTAGGTCCATCAGGGTCCTCGTTCATGGAAGGATCATCCGTATCCACACCGAGAATGGTCGCAGTTCCTGACACATCGGAGACCGTCCAAAAGCCTTCCGCATCGGGCTCGGTCTCAACCACGACCGACTGGAGCCTCACCCGGGTGCCCTCGAATTTTTCATCCGGGATGTCAGAACAAATCATCGATGTGCCCGAAGCCGTGGCATTCCAATAGTCCACGAATACGTACTCCGTGATGTCCACGAGCTGGGTATTGCCATCTTGCTCGGCGACCGTCCCCGTCAATTCAAATACATCTCCGACCTCTGGTTGACGGGGGGCATTCCACCACGGTGGATTGGCGTCCACCAAAACATTGGGGCCCACACAGTAGATGCCATTCCAGGCACCGAAATCGTCCTGGATGTACCATGTGTCCCCAAAGTACTCGGTGACTTTACCATACACCGTGACAACTTGGCCCTCGTAAGGGCTCACCTCTGCAAAGCCCTGTACTTCAGAACAGGACAGGGTTTGAGATTGAGCAGACGACAAGAACGCAAGGAACACGATGACGGCGCCCCCTCTAAAACTGTTTCGAATCATGCCCACAAGAACGGCATTTTTAGCAATGCCGCGTGGAGTGCAGGCCAGTCGATCAGTCGACCCAAGCGACATCACCGGTGGCGACATCGTATACGCCACCCACGATGGCAATCTTTCCTTCGGCTTCAAGCCCAGCAAGGATGGCACTCTCCTTGCGCAGCGCAGCGATGGTTTCTTGTACATTGACAGTAGAGCAACGGTCGAGGTTGGAAAGGCTGTCGTCAGATCCTACTTCGGCTTTTGTGGCATCGACAGCCGGCTGAATGCGGCCCAACAGGCCGGTCAAATGACCGTCTTCTAGTCCAGCCCAAGCTCCTTTCACGGCACCACAGCGCGTGTGTCCCAAAACGAGGATGGCTTTGCTGCCGGCATACTTGGTGGCATACTCAAGGCTGGCAATCAAATCCGGAGAGGCCACATTGCCGGCCACACGCGCCACAAAAAGGTCGCCCGAAGCCGCATCGAAAATGTGTTCCACTGGAGCCCTGCTGTCGATGCAAGAAAGCACTGCTGCATAAGGAAACTGCCCTCCTGCTGCATCGGTGAGCAAAGCCGATCTGTTCCGTTGGGTGGTTTCTTCAGTAGTGGACCTTTTCACACCGTCTTTCAGAAGCGCGATGGCATCTGCGGGTGTGAGGGATGCTTGGAGTTCGGCACCTATGGCGCCTTCTAAAGACAGGTAACGGTTCATCATGATGCAAACATCGAGCGTGGATGTCAATGATGAAAAGCCTGGGGCATGGATTATTCCCAAGAATTATTATTG
>DDCX01000136.1:0-1270 GCA_002336475.1 Flavobacteriales bacterium UBA1995
GGGAGATTCCGCCAGAGCGCAACGCGCACGCATGGCATTGGGCAACATTTTTATGATCATTGGCCACAACGAACTCGCCATGGACGAATTCGAAGCGGTGGGGACAGGGATGACGGTGGATGTGGAACGTGCCCACTTCCCGGGACTGCTAAACCTGAACATGGGGTGGTGCGCTTATCAAATGGAGGATTACGCTGGGGCGGACTCCCTCTATGCATCCGCACTCGACATCCTCACCAGGGAAGGAAATGGGTTCCATGTCATTGGATGCCATGCCAACATCGCCGCACTGAGAAAAGCACAGGAACGGCAGGATGAGGCGATGGAACATTTGACGATGTGTGCGAGAATGAGCCGCGAACTCGGCTCCCGAAGCGAAGAACTCGGCTGCATTCTGCTCATGGCTGAATTGATCTTGCCTTCAGACCCTCAGCAGGCTTTGGACATGGTCGAGGACATCCAGGAGGAGTTGCTGGAGGGAGCCAACCACGAAACCCAGCGCGACCTGTACCAATTGCTCTATGGAGCGCACAAACGGCTGGGACATTCAGGAACCGCCCTGGAGATGCATGAGTTTTTTGCCCTCCACGATGACAGCCTCCAGGCAGAAAAGGCCCGGTTTGCCGTCCTGAGGGCAGCCTATGAGAAGGACGTGGAGCGCCAACTCGAGGCCGTCCAATGGGAAGGCCAACAAGCCAGGAACCGCCAGGAAGTGAAGCAGCTCAAGACCCTTTTGGCCCTGGTGCTGGGCTTTGTGGTCATCATTGGCCTGTTCATCACAGCCATGGTGCGCATGCGCCGCATTCACCGAAGCCGGAAGGTGGAACTGATGGACCAAATTGAAGAACTGCACCAGTCCAGCGGGCAGACCGTCATCCTCGAGACTCCCGCCCTCGAGCTCGACCGTGACCGGTTGGACCGGAACCTGGACCGGCCACTGAATGACACGGATTGGAATGTGCTCAACATCCTGCTCGAAGATCCGGCCATCACCAACCGGGGCATCGCTGAAAAGGCCCACCTTAGTGTGGACGGGATTGGGTCTTCTTTGCGCAGAATGTATCAGTCGTTCGACATCAAGGAAACCAAATACAAGAAAATGGCCTTGCTGCATGTCGCAATGAAGGTTTCTGCAGATGAGTCTGAAGTTTAGGGTTGGTAATCAGTATTTTAATGGTTCTCTGCATGGAATGCGATGAAGCAGTTCATGGCATTTTCACCCCTAAGCGTGAGCGCAAAACCACCCCTCACTCCGATTTTCGAGATATGA
>DDCX01000136.1:1357-2099 GCA_002336475.1 Flavobacteriales bacterium UBA1995
CAATGTCATGGAATGGGAATTCACAGATTCCCAAGGAAATGTGCTGCATGAAGAGACATTGGTCGATGACAACTTCGTGAGTTTCAGTTTCGACTTGGACCTCACCGATACGATGTTCGTCTCCGTGCTCCATACCAATGAAGCGGCCTTTCACGACGGCAGTTCAGACCCATGGGCTTGCTTGATCGAAGATTACCTCGTCTGGGAAATCAACACCCACCCGAACGGAACCGAGTATGGCACGTGGACCTTGGGCGGGAGCATCGGGGTCGATGTGAGTGGGCCCGCCTCCTGTGTGGATGCCGATTTGATCGACCCTTTCGCAGTGTGTCCAGACATCTTCGCGCCAGTCTGCGGGTGCGATGGGGTGACCTACTCCAATTCCTGTGAAGCGACGAACATCGGTGGTGTGACCTCCTGGGAGGATGGCCCCTGCATTGTCGTCGAATACGGCGGATGCACCTACCCGCAGGCCTGTAACTATGATTCGGGTGCTGGCTTCGAAGACGGCTCCTGCACCTTTCCGCCGGAGGCGTGTGATTGGCCGGAGGCTTGGGCGGCTGGATGCTCCTATGCCGATGCCGACAATTATGACGCCAGTGTTTCAGTCGATGATGGTTCATGTACTTGGTCACCTTGCAGCACCTGTCCAGAGGACATCAATGGGGACGACGCCGTCACCGTTTCGGACGTTCTCCTGCTTCTTGGCGCCTTTGGTACGACCTGCACGGAGCCCCCCTTC
>DDCX01000136.1:2282-4110 GCA_002336475.1 Flavobacteriales bacterium UBA1995
CTTCGGCAACGAACTGCGCGGACTGCTCGAGCCGTCCTGCGGCGGCCAGAAGGCCACCATCAGTCCAGGAGGAGGACTGTTTCCGAACGTCCTTCACCGCGAAGGCGTGGACCCGGCCGACTGCGAGTGACCCTTGCGGTTCAGCGGATGGGTCGCTCAGGATCCGGATTTCCGCACAAGGGCAAACACCCATGAGAGGAGGCCGACGACCAGCGCGAGGGTGCCCGCATTGAACAGCCGCTCCGCCCCCATGAGGTGGTTCAGCTTGAAAGCCACGCCCAGCAAAAGGCCGACGAGGCCGAGCAGAATCAAGGTCAAAGCAGGCTTGGGTGGTCGCATGCGGCGAACATACGCCATCAGCGGAGGATGTCCGTCTTGAGCAGCACACGCATGGAGTTGGACTGCAGAGACGGCAATCACGATAGAGCATGTTGAAACCAAGAAAAAAGGCCCCTGGATTTCTTCCAGAGGCCTTATTCAGAATGAAGTCAAGGGAATCTACTCTTCAACGCGGAACTGGGTCTTCGCCGCAATGATCCGGTTGAGTTCTTGGTCCAAGGGGGGCTCCGTTCGGAAGTTGGAATAGGTCGCGCCGTAGCCTTGAACTTCTGCTTCATAAACCGAAACGATGAGGTAGTTCTTCTTGGTGACACTGTACGTCGGATGCACCAATACATCCACCTCTTTACCTTCTATTGCATTGTATGCCGCTGCACTTTTCACTTTGCCCTCGGCATCGCCTGTGGCAATCATCTCAAACAATCGGAAGGGGTTGAGAAAGGAAAAGAGCCCCTCTTTGTTGAAGGCGTTGGCGCTGTATGAAATCCCGTCGGCGTATTTGTTGTCTCCTTTCAATCTGAAAAACAAGAAGTAAATCGATTGGGAACTTCCTTTCAATCGCTCTTCATCGTTGACATTGATGTCGGCCCTGATGGGGTCAAGCTCAACATTTCGGTCAATCACATTGGAAGATGAAAGACCTTGATTGCTCGAGGCACAACCTGTACCAATCAGACTGACTGCCAAAATGAAGAACAGCGGGGAAAACAAGTGTTTCATTATAGAGTTGTTTTCGCCAATATAGGGGCTCGATGAGGGCCTCATTTTCTGTCGCGAAAGAGAAATCAACCTCAGCCGTTTGAAGGGTCATACCCCCATGAATGGCGACTTCTAGCTCCTCACGAATCGCCGCGTCTCTATCTGACTGCCGTCAACGGATGCACCACGGAGCAAGTAGATTCCCGGCGTCAGTCCAGACACGTCCAGAGTGAGGGTGCTTCCGTTGGGGCGGAATGTCTGCTGGACGCGGCCGTGTGCATCGAGTAGGTCGATATGATCCAGAATACGGCTCGATTGGATGGTGAGCTGATCCGTGGCAGGATTCGGGAAGACGGAAGTCCAATGGACCGCGCCATCATGGATGCTAACTGAAGTCGTGTTTGTGTTGTAGAAGCCAAAATCGATGGTGTTGTTCCCGCCCGGATCGTAGTCGAAAAAGCAGTCTTCGGGGTCCCCATCATTGAGCGGTTCGCCGTCGAGGGTCAGGGTCACGATGCCCGACATGATGTCGCTAAAGGCAGGGCCTGAACCGTTGTTGTCCAGGTCGATGTCGTTGTTGGCGTCGGCCACGAAGTAGCCCGTGGATTGGAAGCCGTTCAAGGGTTCTCCATCGCCCCAATTGTCCACCTGCCACACAAAGACGACATAGTTGCCCGGGGCGAGGCCGTCAAAGCGGTAGTATCCGTCCTCGTCCGTGACCTCCACGCCACCGAAGCCCTCCCAGTCGGGCGTGCCATCTCCATCAGGGTCGCTCCAGATGACCAGGGAC
>DDCX01000093.1 GCA_002336475.1 Flavobacteriales bacterium UBA1995
CATGCCGACGGACATTACCCAAACCAATGACGCTGGAAATTGCAGCGCTGTTGTGAATTGGACGGCGCCAACAGCCGCTGACAATTGCGGGATCGATTCTATGGTAGGAGATGCCGCCTCCGGTGACACCTTCCCGGTAGGAACGACGACCGTAGCGTATACGGCCACTGACATCCACGGAAATTCAACCGCCGCAACCTTCACGGTCACGGTGACCGACGACGAAGCTCCGGTGATTTCGGGCTTGCCGGCCAACATCACGCAAACTGCGGATGCCGGTCAATGCACGGCCGATGTGACCTGGACAGCACCTACTGCTGCTGACTTCTGTGGCATTGCAAGCTTTACTGCTGATGCGGCTCCAGGCGATGCGTTCGCGGTGGGCACCACGACGGTGACCTACACGGCCACTGACATCCATGGCAACAGCACAACAGGGTCATTTGACATCACAGTGACCGACGATGAGTCACCTGCCATCGCAGGCATGCCATCCAACATCACCCAATCGAATGATGCGGGCATTTGCGGCGCCGCAGTGAGTTGGACAGCCCCAACAGGGACAGACAACTGTACCGTGGCTTCCTTGACCTCGACCCACGACATTGGCGACACCTTCGCGGTGGGCACCACAACCGTGACCTACACGGTCACTGACCTTGCGGGCAACACGGCCACCAGTTCCTTCACGGTCACCGTGACAGACGACGAGGCACCTGTCATCTCGAATATCCCAGCAGACTTCACCGTGTTGACATCTGGTGGTTTATCCACTGCAGTCGTCACTTGGCCAGAAGCGCCCGCAGCTGATCCCGCGGCTTCCGACAACTGCGGTGTGACTTCGTTCACTTCGACCCATGCCAGTGGAGACACTTTTAATGAAGGGATAACGACCGTAACGTATACCGCCATGGATGCTGCCGGCAACACGACCACATCATCCTTCACGGTTACGGTGAGCGACGGTGAAGCGCCGGTCATCAGCGGAAACCCCACGGACATCACCCAGACTGCCGAAGCAGGCGCGTGTTCGGCTGTGGTCTACTACACGGCGCCTACGGCAACCGACAACGTGGCCGTTGCCTCATTCTCGGGCGACGCCGCATCGGGCGACACGTTCCCCGTGGGGACGACGACGGTGACCTATACGGCCATTGACGATGCAGGTAATACGACCACGTCCGACTTCACGGTGACCATCACCGATGACGAGGCCCCCGTAATTGCCGCGGGTGGAGGAAGTGGTGAAGGCTATGCGCTCGGACCGATTTCCGATTCCGGAAACGGCACCATCCAGGAGGGATGGACCGGCGGAGCCCAGGCCTACTTCCAGAACGACGCCACCGATGACGAGACCGTCACTGACGCCGAGGCCAACTCCGGAAACAACAGCTGGTTCTTATCCAACGCCTACAACAACCCCGGTCAGGGTTCTCCGCACGCGCCCAGCCTGGGACTTCCATCGGGAACGGGTCCGGGAACGGTCTTCACCCTCGAGCTCTACTTCAAGGCGGAAGCCACCGGCGATGGCGATGGATCTACCCACAAGATCTACCAAGGAACCTACGCGGGGGATGACCGCACAGGCATCAACATCAACATCAAGAATGACACCGATGCCTCGGGCGATGGTTTGAACATCTCCACGTACTCTTATGATGCGGGTACAGGCGCTTTCCCGGCCACGACGATTGCAAGCAATCTCGACCGCAACGTCTGGCACAAGGTCAATGTGACCTATACCATCGATGCAAGTGGCGATCCGTCTCTGGATACGGCGGTCTACTCGGTAGACGACGGAGCTGGAGTCTCCGCCAACACGTGGATGAACGTGTGGCGCGTGGCCAATGGATACACCCAGGCGTACGGCGACAACATCGCGTGGGGCGGAGCCAGCAATGCAACCGGGTTCTACTACGACGACATCACGTACAGCAGTGATTTCGATGGGTCTTCGCAGACCATCGGATTCGAGGGTGCGTCCAACGATTTCGAGGACATCACCCTGTCCAACGATGCGGGCATCTGTGGTGCTGTGGCCACGTGGACTGAACCCACGGCAACGGACAACTGTGGCTTGGCTTCCTTGACCGGGACGCACGCTTCGGGGGCGACCTTCGCCGTAGGCACGACGACGGTGACATATACGGCACTGGACATCCACGGAAACACCGCGACCAGCTCTATCACGGTGACGGTGACCGACGATGAGGATCCTTCGATCACAGGCACGCCAGCGAACATCAGCTTGAACAACGACGCGGGCAATTGCACCGCGGTCGCCAGCTGGACGGCTCCCACGGCTGCAGACAACTGCGGCATCGCCTCGTTCACTTCCGACTACAATAGTGGGGCGGCGTTCCCCGTGGGCACGACGACGGTGACCTACACGGCCACAGACATCCACAGCAACACGACCACATCCACCTTCACGGTGACTGTGACCGACAATGAGCAGCCGACCATCAGCGGCATGCCGGCCAACATTAGCTTGAACAACGATGCGGGCAATTGCACCGCGTTGGCCAACTGGACGGCTCCCACGGCCGCAGACAATTGCGGCATCGCCACGTTCACCTCTGACTACAACAGTGGCGCGGCGTTCCCTGTGGGCACGACGACGGTGACCTACACGGCCACGGACATCCACAGCAACACGAGCACGGCCACTTTCACGGTGACCGTGACCGACAATGAGCAGCCGACCTTCAGCGGCATGCCGGCGAACATTACGCAAACGGCAGATGCCGGCGAGTGTGAGGCCGATGTGACCTGGACGGCCCCCACGGCCGCCGATAACTGTGCCATTGCCACATTCACTTCTGATGCGAACCCTGGGGACGCCTTCGCGGTGGGTACGGCGACGGTGACCTACACGGCCACAGACATCCATGGCAACAGTTCGACGGGATCTTTCACCATCACGGTTACCGACGATGAGGCGCCTGCGATCAGTGGAACCCCCGCGAACATCACCCAGACGGCAGATGCAGGTCAGTGTTCGACTTCAGTCAACTACACGGCCCCAACCGCTACGGACAACTGTGGCATGTCGGCGTTCTATGGAGATGCGACTTCTGGTGACATTTTCCCAGTGGGCACCACGACCATCACCTACACAGCGTCAGACATTCATGGCAACGTCAACACGGCGTCCTTCACCGTTACGGTGACCGACGACGAGAATCCAGTCATCAGCCCCACGGCGGAAGACCAGACCTACCAGCGCGATGGCAACGAAGGCGCAGCCTACAGTGCCTGGATTGCGGGTTATGGTGGCGCAGCTGCTACCGACAATTGCGGCATTGACGCTTGGTCGGACAACAGCACGGGCTTGAGCGATGACTGCGGAAGCACCGGTACTGAAACGGTGACCTTCACTGTGACTGATATCCACAGCAACAGCAGCAGCACGACGGCCACCTTTACGGTGATCGACGATTTCGCACCGAGTTGCCCGGTCATCGACCTTACCGATGGCAGTGACAACGGATTGAGTGGAACGGACGACGTGACCAACGATGACACGCCCACCATGCGCGTGATCTTCACAGGAAGCGGCGTAGAGTCTGCGGAAGAAGGAGACATCGTAGAGTTGTACATCGGTGGTGTGCTGTTTGAGACGCAAACGGTGACCGATTTGGATGTGGCCAATGGCTACGCCGAGTTCGAGACCGGACCCTTTGCAGATGGCGCCGTGTCCTTCAGCGCCCGTCACATCGACGACTGCGCACAGGCGAGCATCTTCGCCTTCCTCAACATCGTGATCCACACAACGGATCCCGCAGCATTGGCCGATGGGCTGACCCTGTATTTGGACCCAGACGGCAATGCCTCTATTGAAGCTGAGGATCTGGACGATGGCTCCAGCGACGACTTCACTGCAGTGGCTTTCTCGGCCAGTCAGACCGCATTCACATGCGCTGACCTGGGGGACAATACAGTGACCTTGACCGTGACCGACATTGCTGGAAACACAGCTACTGCTGCGGCCACAGTAACGGTGGTGGACAACATCGACCCCATCATTGTCGCTTCAAACATCACCAAGCAGCTCGATGCGGCCGGATCTGCGACGCTCACTTTATCAGAAGTGGCTTCGATCACCGACAACTGCACAGTGGCATCCTCTAGCATCGACATTGAATCTTTGGATTGCAGCGATGTTGGAGAGGTGACCATCACCATCACGGCGGCGGATCAGAGCGGCAACACCAGCTCTGCGACAGCGACTGTAACGGTAGAAGACAACGTGGCTCCCACGTTGGTCCTCGCCGACGCTGTGCTCTACCTCGATGAAGAGGGCGCAGCTTCCATCATGGCTTCTGATTTGGACAATGGCAGCAGCGACGCATGTGGCATTGCCGGGTTCAACTTCGGCGCTGCAGGTGCGGATGGTCCAGACATGACCTACGGTTGTGGCGATACTGGTATCAACACCATGACTGTGCAGGTAGAGGATGTCAATGGCAACGTGACCAGCGGATCCGTCAATGTGACGGTACTGGATACCCTGTCTCCTGTGCTGAACATCTTTGATCTCGAAGACTACACCATGTATGCTGGAGAGTCCTGCGCCAACATGGTGAATTTGTTTGCAGCCGGTTCGCCTTGGTATGAAGCCACGGACAACTGCTCATTCAGTGTGGAGATTCTCTACGATGAAATCAACGAGACCGGGATCGCAGGATGCCGTGAGTTTGATCGACGTTGGGTGATTCAGGCCACGGACGCTTCAGGCAACATGTCCAGTGACACCACTTTGCAGCACATCATCGTAATCGACACCACTGCACCGACAGTGTTCCTCGACGGTGTTCCTGCAGACGTCTCTGTGGACCTCGATGCCAATTGCAACGGTGAGATGCCTGTTGCGGCAGCGGTTACTGCAAGCGCTACGGACAATTGCTCCAACGCACCTACTGTGGGTGTTGTGAGTTATGTGGACAGCGCTCCAGCTTACCTGTGTGGTGATGCTGGCAGTTATACCATTGTGAGAACCTACATGGCGTCTGCAACAGACGACTGTGGCAACTCAGGAATGGCCAGTGCGACACAGACAGTGACGTTCAATGATGTTACACCTCCGCAAATCACAGACAGCGAGGGCATCATGAATGGAGGATCTGTTACCCAAGAGGAGCAGCTTGGTTTGTTTGATTTCATTTTCATCCCGAATCCCATTGACTTGGAAGTAGAGGATGCGTGCGGAAGTGCCAGCTATGAATTGGTCGAGACCATCGGCGGTTACGTACCCACGGATGACATCGGCAACTATTGCGCTGCAGCGACCCCTGAGGCTTACCTCAATGGAGAGTCTTGTGTGGCAGGAGCTCCGGCAGCCATGGTGCTGGAAGGTGCACCCTTCAACGGAGCGTCTTTCTCCATCATTCCAGGCGGTGTGAACATCGTCGAGGGCTTCTTTGATGAGACCATGAGCATCGAAGTCGAAGTGCAGAATGCTGCTGGAACAGGCGGATTCATCTGGAATGCAGACTACAACGCAGCCTTCAACTGGCAAGAGTGGCAAGCACTTGGTCGGGGTTACAAGAAGGATTGTCCTCAGGTCTTGGCTGGTTCTAACGTATGGACGTTCTGGGATTACTTCGTAATGCAGACTGGAGGCATGATCGGTACGGGTATTTATGCCGGTTCTGAATTGAGCTTGACCCATCAGCCCACCAATTACTTCTACGGAATGCAGGTAGGTTATGGTGCGAACAACCAGAATGCCAACTACGGTGCGAGTGCTTGGTTCTACTGGAGCGGAGAGCTTGTTGTTGATGGCGCTTCACAAGGATTCCTTGGGTCAAGCGGAGACATCATGCTGGACTTGGATTGTGTGTTGCCTTGGACGGCGGCTTATGATTACACCATCACCGATGATTGCGGCAACTCTGCGACGTTCGGTTACGCTGTGACCAATGCGGCAGTTCAACCTGATGCGCCTACTGTCAGTGGCGGAGAGTCAGGTCACCAACCATTCGATGTTTCGGTAAGTGGGGACCTCAAGGAGCCCATCCGGGTGACGGGCTTGTTGCCCAACCCAACCAACAACGTGAGCCAGCTGGGCTTCGTGGTGTCGAACAACATGCGCTTGCGTGTGGATCTTTACGACATGGCTGGCCAGCTCGTTCAGGAGTTGTATGATGGCAACGCCATGAGCGATGTGGAGTACTTCATGACCGTCGATGCCGGAGGGCTCGATGCAGGCATGTACCAAATCCGCATCTCTTCGAATTCCTACATGGCCGTGAAGAAGTTGCTGGTGACCCAGTAATGTCAAGCGGTTCTAAAACCTTTGGAAGCCGGCCCCTACAGGGTCGGCTTCCTGCTTTTAGGGCGGTTATCTTTGGCGCCGATTCACTGGCGACTCAAACCAACTTCACATGCCAAGCATTTCGTCCAAGGGCCATGCCATGCCCGACAGTCCCATTCGAAAGCTCGCACCCTTTGCCGTTGCCGCTAAGGCAGCGGGGCGCAAGGTGCTTCACCTCAATATCGGGCAGCCCGACATCCAAACTCCCGCTGTAGCCCTCGATGCTGTGCGCAACATGGACCGCACTGTCATCGAGTACAGCCCCAGCGATGGCTTCGCATCTTACCGAGAGGGTCTGTCGGGTTATTACAGTTCGGTAGGGGTTGATGTGAATCCCGATCAGATCATCGTCACCACAGGCGGCAGTGAGGCGCTGATTTTTGCATTTCAAGCTTGCCTCGAGCCAGGAGATGAGGTGATCATTCCCGAGCCGTTTTATGCAAACTATCTCGGATTTGCAGCTTCGGCGGGGGTGAAGGTGGTTCCTGTAACTTCTTGGATCGAAGATGGATTTGCCTTGCCGCCGGTGGAGGAAATCGCAGCCAAAGTGACCGCGCGAACCAAGGCCATACTCATCTGCAACCCTGGCAATCCAACGGGTTACGTCTATACCGATGCCGAACTCGAAGCCATTCGTTCCTTGGTGTTGGACAACGACCTGTACCTCTTCGCCGATGAGGTGTACCGCGAGTTCTGTTATGGAGACATTCCGCCGCGCAGTGTGCTGTCGTTGGATGGTTTGGAGGACCACGTTGTGCTCATGGATTCCGTATCCAAGCGGTACAGCATGTGCGGTGCAAGGGTAGGGGCCTTGGTGACCCGCAATGCCGAAGTTCACCAGGCCTGCATGCGGTTTGCCATGGCGCGCCTGTCACCGCCAACCCTTGGGCAAATCGCGGGAGAAGCGGCGCTCAAAACTCCCCGGTCATATTTCGATGAGGTCAAATCTGCATACGTGGGACGCCGCGATGCCCTTGTCGATGGGTTGCGGGCCATTCCCGGTGTGACGGTGCCTACTCCAGGTGGCGCTTTCTACGCCGTTGCCAAATTGCCCATCGATTCCAGTGATGCATTTTGCGAATGGATCCTGTCCAATTTTGAGCACAAAGGCGAAACCGTCATGATGGCTCCAGCAAGTGGGTTTTATGCTACGCCTGGCGCGGGGAGCGATGAAGTCCGAATCGCCTATGTGCTCGAGGAAGATGCGATTCGACGGGCCGTTCAAGTGATTGCTGCAGCGCTGGAAGTGTACCCGGGCCGTGCTTAACTTTTGACCATGATTCAGGCTGTGATGCGACCATTCTTGCTCGTGCTCCTTTGTGGAGCAGCATTCTCTTCTTCTGCAGACACGACGACGGTTCAAACGTACACCTTCGAGGCGCAGAACAATCCTGAAACCGCCTACGACAGCCCGGGGAGGCGGTGGTTCAATTTCCCTCCAGCCGACAATGGAGTAGAGTACGGAAAGGTGCTCATGGAATACTCCTTGAAGTGTTTCGAGGATGGCACAGCTGGGAACCTCGGATTCGCATGTGGCGAATGGGACTACCTGTCCTACACCTACCTGTTCGACCACACGGGTCTGCTCGACAGTGCGGCATTGCAGCATCCGTTTCAGCTGTTGGCCGATGCTGCTTTTGATACGGCCAACGTTGTCCCTTTTGTGGATGGGGTTCAGGATTCGGTGTGGCTGCCTGCGGCACAGCACCTCGTAGACATGGTGCTGTCTGAAACGACAGTACAGCCCGGTGAGGTGGTGTATACAGCGCCCTTGTTTGAGCCTGCAACGGCCAAGCGGGCTCAATTTCTATGGACGGCCGAGGAACTGGCTCCGCTTGGTCCGGGCAGCATTGACCGGTTGTACTTGTCGGTACAAGGCGCGCCAGCAGCGCGGCGCATGGACCTCAAATGGGGGCTGACAACCGATACGGTGTTGACTGGATTCAAGGACCTTCCCAACACATCCTACCAGTATGGCATGTCGCCATGGCAGTTCGCCGACGACAGCCTGTCCATCAGGCTGTCCCCTCCAATTGAATGGGACGGCGAGGGCAACCTCGTACTGGAATTTGCTTTGGAGGATGTGACCTCCCAAACCGATGGCAACGAGGACGGCTGGGTGATGTCGACGGGCATGGCAGGCGGGGCTTGGACCACCAATGGCCACGACGGTGAAGTGGACTTCACAGCGCCTGATCGCGTGGAAATCGATGTCACGGACCTCGAGGGCCTCTCTTCAGAAATCACCATCGAATGCTGGGTATACGGTGATCCCAACATCCAGCCGGAGAACGGCACCCTGTTTGAAGGCATCAACGCTGCCGGACAGCGTGTGGTCAATGTGCACCTGCCTTGGAGCAATGGCCGCGTTTATTGGGACTGCGGTCAGGATGGCGGCTATGACCGCATCGATCAGCAGGCTCAGCCCGAAGATTATGAAGGGCGTTGGAACCATTGGGCATTCGTGAAGAACGCCGATACGGGCATCATGGAGATGTACCTCAACGGTGCCCTCTTTCATTCGGGGACCAACAAGGACAACCCCATCGAGGGCATCGTCAAGATGAACCTGGGCGCCTCGGGCAATGGAAACAACCGCTACAATGGCCGTGTCGATGATTTCCGGGTGTGGTCCCAAGCATTGGACGCCGAAACCATAGCCTCTTGGATGAACCGTCAGCCCACAGCTTGGCACCCCAACTACGAAAACCTGCTGGTCGACTATCGTTTTGATGGTGCCAACGGAACAGAGGAACAGAACTACAGCCCCAACGGGAACCCCGGCCATCACCACGGATCAACCTTGCGCCGCACCACTCCTGCCCGTGAGCAGGCCAAAGGACTAGGGGCAGACTTCCGGCCATACATCGGTTTTGGTCGTGGTGAATATCTGGAGCTGGTGGCCGATGGTGCCATCTTGGATCTGCAGCCCGTCGCCCCCATGAGCCTGTCGACTTGGGAAGTCGAGGGCAATGGGGTGGTCATGACCGATTTGACCTATCACTATGCTCCGGGAGAGACATCCTCGGTGCCGCTCTTCGGCGATACGGTAACCTATCCCGTTCCCGGGGAGTTGACCGAAGTGATCAACGATACGTTGGATTATTTCGGCGTGCCCTTCGAGGTCATTGACCGCTACGAGCTGTACCGATACATCACACCTTATGGAATCGGGCTGGATTTGGGGGACGATGGCTGGACGTGGTGGTACGATGTAACCGATTACTTGCCCTTGCTTCGTGACAGTGTGGAATTGCAGGCAGGCAACTGGCAAGAATTGCTCGACCTCAAATTTCACTTCATTGAGGGTGAACCTGCCCGAGACGTTTTGGATGTCGAAGCGTTTTGGAAGGGCCAATACGGCCTCTCCACCTTTGACCAGAACGTGGTGGGCTACGAATACACTCCCGATGCCGCTGAAGCCATGTGGCGCCTAAAGACCCGCGCTTCTGGCCATGGCTTTGGTTCGGGTAACAACTGTGCTGAATTCTGCTACAACATCCACAAGGTCAAGGTAGACGGCCAGGAGCTTTGGTCTTGGCAAATCATGCAGGAGTGTGCCGACAATGCTCTGTTTCCCCAAGGGGGCACCTGGATTTATGACCGAGCGGGCTGGTGTCCAGGAGCACCGGTGGATACGCGTGATATGGAATTGACGCCCCATGTGGCCGGAGACGGTCCCTTTACGGTGGACTACGATGTGGACTATGATCCCGATGGCAATTACCGGTTCGAGGGACAAGTCATCGCATACGGCCCTGCCAACCACAGCTTGGATGCTGAGCTGGTAGAGGTGTTGGCGCCAAGCGGGACCAAACTGGCATCGCGTACCAACCCCATCTGCGACCGTCCCAAGGTTGTGCTGCGCAACAGCGGTAGCACGCCATTGACCTCTTGCACCATCACCTTCGGCCTGCCTGACAACCTGCAGTCATACACTTGGACCGGAGAGTTGGGGTTCTTGGAAGAAGAAGTGGTGGAGCTGGTGGCCTTGGACGCCTCATTGTGGGATGGAGACGACGAGATAGACTTGGCCTTTGTAGCCCGGGTGTCCGCTCCCAACGGCAGCACGGATGAAGTGGATTGGAACAATGAGGTGCGCAGCACGTTCCGCCGTCCACCGACCTATACCTATTTGGAGGATCCCGGGGATGAGGACGACAACCGCTTGATTGTCTTTGTTCGCACCAACAGCACGCCTTGGGAGAACAGTGCAAAGTTGACCCACCAGGACGGTACGGTGTATTTCGAACGGACGTACCCCGAGGCCAACACCCAATACAGGGACACCATTTACCTGAACCAAGGGTGTTACACGTTTGAGTTCCAAGACGCAGATGATGACGGCATCAGCTTCTGGGCCAATGACGATGGCAGCGGCTTTGTGCGCCTGAGAAAGGTCGGCGGCAACTGGATCACGTTTGAGCCTGATTTTGGAAAGTCCATTGTGCACCGTTTCCATTTCGAGACCAACCTGGTCAACAGCGTGTCGCTTCCTGTTCCCGAGGCATCGTCTTTCAGGGTGTTCCCAAACCCAACGAGCCATGACATTGCTTTTGACCTCAAAGGATGGCAAGGCCGGTTTGATTGGCAGCTACAAGATGCTGCCGGCCGCGTTGTGCGCTCGGGAAGAGGTCTTGCAGTTGAAGGTGGCGTTGTTCAAGGCCGAATTCCCGTTCAAGACGTTCCAGCAGGCATCCACATGCTGACTTTAACCCAGCCCGGAAGGTTGGTGAGGGAAAGGGTGGTCATTTTTTGAATGTTAGGCGTAAAATCTATCGGTAGCGCTTAAAAAAGTCAGTTTTCAACACAGAAACCCCCTTAATGAGGGGGGTGTGGTGAGAATAAGTGCATGAATTTGTTGCCGACCCCCATTTTAGAGGGGGTAGTTGCGTAATTTTGCAGCTTCAGACAAAAACAACATGTCAACCTTCCGCATTACCGCCATCGAGGACGTCCTTGAACGGTCACCCAAGTCGGTCAACCCGCCTTCTTCCAAAATTTCCGAGTACTACGGTGATTTGGCCTTTACGCTCAGCGCCATGCGCGAGTATTTGACCGAAGAGGCTTACGAGCATGTGGTCTCTGCCATGGTCGACGGCACACGGATTGACCGCAAAATTGCCGATCAGGTCGCCAGTGCATTAAAAGAGTGGGCGATGGCCCGTGGTGCCACGCACTATACACACTGGTTCCAACCATTGACTGGAAGCACAGCAGAGAAGCACGACAGTTTCATTCAGCCCGACGGGCGCGGGGGTGCCATCGAGCGGTTTGATGGCAGCCTGCTTGTCCAGCAAGAGCCCGATGCGTCGAGCTTCCCCAATGGCGGCATCCGTTCGACTTTTGAGGCCCGTGGATACACCCTGTGGGACCCCAGCAGTCCACCATTCTTGATCGGTGAGACCCTGTGCATTCCCACCATTTTTATTGCCTATACCGGGCAGTCCCTCGACAACAAGGCGCCATTGCTCAAGGCCCTTACTGCCGTCGACCAGGCCGCTTCTGAAGTGTGTCAATACTTCGACAAGAATGTGACCAAGGTCGTGGCAACCCTCGGGTGGGAGCAAGAGTACTTCCTGGTCGACAAGGCGCTGTACAATGCCCGTCCTGACTTGAGCCAGACGGGCCGTGCCTTGCTGGGTGCAGCACCCGCCAAAGGGCAGCAGTTGGACGACAACTACTTCGGCAGTATTCCTCCACGTGTGATGGCGTTCATGCAAGAGTTTGAGTGTGAAGCACACAAGCTGGGCATACCCGTGACCACGCGTCACAACGAAGTGGCACCGAATCAGTTCGAGGTGGCCCCCGTGTTCGAGGAGGCCAACCTCGCGAACGACCACAACCTGCTCTTGATGGACTTGTTGGAGCGGGTGGCTTTACGCCACGATTTCCGGTGCCTGATGCACGAAAAGCCTTTTGCAGGGTTGAACGGGTCGGGAAAGCACAACAATTGGTCGCTGGGTACCAACACAGGGGTCAACCTGTTGAAGCCGGGAACCAACCCGAAGACCAACCTGCGTTTCCTCACCTTCTTCGTGAACACGATTGCAGCGATTCACCGCCACGCGGATGTGTTGCGCGCAGCCATTGCCAGCGCCGGCAACGATCACCGTTTGGGGGCCAACGAGGCGCCTCCAGCGATCATCTCTGCCTTCATTGGCTCCAAGCTGACTGAGTTGCTCGATGCGGTCGAAAAGAACGTGAGCGCAGGAAAAATGAGTCCCGATGAGAAGACGGCGGTAAAGCTCGAAATCGGTCGCATCCCAGAGGTTCTGTTGGACAACACCGACCGCAACCGGACTTCGCCGTTCGCCTTTACAGGCAACAAGTTTGAGTTCCGTGCTGTGGGCAGTACTGCGAATTGTGCGGTTCCCATGACCGTCCTCAATACCATTGTGGCAGAGCAGTTGAACATGTTCAAGGTGGCTGTAGATGAGAGGATTGCCGCGGGAGACAAGAAAGACGAGGCGTTGCTCAAGGAAATCCAAGCCTTGATCAAGCAGAGCAAGTCGATCCGTTTCGAAGGCAATGGATACGGAGATGAGTGGGTAGAGGAGGCGACCAAGCGGGGGCTTTCTAACCTGATGGATACACCAAGCGCACTGGCCGTTTGGGACCGCAAAGAAGTGGTGGCGTTGTTTGACACCATGGGCGTGCTTTCTCCCGAAGAAGTGGCCGCCCGAACTGAAGTGGAGTTCGAGAACTACACCATGAAGTTGCAAATCGAGGCGCGCGTTTTGGGTGACATGGTCACCAATCAGGTGTTGCCAGCGGTGATGGATTATCAGGGAGATCTGCTCGCCAACATTCAAGGATTTATGGATGTCTACGGCGATTCCGAAGCCGAAAACATGACCCGAGCCCAACGTGGCATCCTCGAAGCTTTGTCAGCAGGACTTTCTGCGACATACGAAGCCCTGGAGTCCATGCGCGAGGAGCGTTCGAAAATCAACAAGATGGATGATTTGAAGAGCAAAGCCGAAGGTTATGCCCACGTTGTCAGGCCCTTGATGGACGAAGTGCGCATCCAGGTAGACCAGTTGGAAAAGTTGACAGAAGACAGCCGCTGGCCTTTCCCAAAGTTGCGTGAACTGCTCTTCACACGTTGATTAAACAATGATTTCTAAAGAAGGCCTCGGATTCGTTCACGCGAAGTTCCGGGGCCTTCTTACATTCGCCCGTAAACCTATCTGGGAATGTTGAACCTGCTCTCTGGACCATCCGCCGCCCTGCGCCCCGCGCTCGCTACCATCTTTGCACTCTTTGCCTTGCAAAGCGTCGCCCAAAATGACATCACCGCTGATGCCGACGCGGCTTTTGACCGCGGCGGTTATTTCGAAGCGGCCAAAGATTACCAAGCTTCTTATGCCAAGCTGAAGGGTGATCTGGAAGAAAAAGGACGTGTCTGTTACCGAATCGGTGAGTGCTACCGCTTGGGCAGGGCGTTGCCTGCCTCAGAAGAATGGTACAAGCGTGCCATCGACCTCAAGTGGGCAGACGACAATCCGAATGTTTTCAAGCATTACGGCATGGTGTTCATGGGACAAGGAGAATTTGATGATGCCATCGAGCAATTCGAGAAGTACAAGACTGCTGGCGGAGACGCTGCATTGGCCAAGACGATGATCGAGTCTTGCAACGCTGCTGCCGAAAGTTTGATCATCAATGACAGCCGGTTCGTCGTGGAGCCCCTCGTTATGGTCAACTCTCCCAGCTTTGACTTCGCCATGGCCTTCGCCGACAAGCGAGGTGAGGAGGTGATTTTTGCCTCCAGTCGCAGCAGCGCTGCAGGCAGTGGTGAAGACCCCATCACCGGGGAGAGCTACATGGACCTGTTCATGGCTGAAGTAGACCGCAAGGGCAAGTGGAGCATCCCCGAGCCCCTCGGCAATACCATCAACAGTCCCAGCAACGAAGGAGGCGTGACCCTGGACTCTAAGTTCAAGACCCTGTATTTCACACGTTGTTTGATCGAAAAGGACAACAATTACCCATGTGACATCTACGTGTCGCAGCGCACCGGATCCAAGTGGGGTGCTCCGGAAGAAATGGCGGTTGTTGACCGTGAAACCAACGACAGTTCACAGGTGGGCCAGCCCACCATGAGTCCCGACGACATGTACCTCGTTTTTGTGAGCGACATGCCCGGTGGCCAGGGAGGCCGTGACCTTTGGTACATGAAGTTCAACGAGTCCTCAGAAGAGTGGGGTTCCGCTGAAAACATGGGTGCAGGCATCAACTCTGCCTCCGACGAGTACTTCCCGCACATTCGCAAGAATGGAGACCTGTATTTTGCTTCTGACCGTCCCGGAGGAATGGGCGGGCTCGACATCCTGAAGGCCGTCTGGCAAGGAGAGGGCATGACCTTCGAGACTCCTGAGTTTATGGAGTACCCCATCAACACCGCCAGTGACGACTTTGCCTTGGTATACCACCCCAAAGAAGAAAAGGGTTACCTGTCTTCCGACCGGCCTGAGAGCAAGGGGAAAGACGACATCTTCTCCTTTGCCATGCCACCGCTCGAATTTGACTACGTGGCTTATGTGTACGATTATGACACGGGCATGCCCATTGAGGGTGCTGCGGTCACCGTCACCGGAAGCGAAGGCGAAAGTGTGTCTACGGACACCGACTCTGAAGGAGGTGCAGAAGAAGGCGGTTGGAGCATTGGCGCAGAAAGCACCTATTCCGTGGACATTTCCAAGGAGGGCTACATCAGCGCAGGGGACCAATTCAGTACGGTAGGACTGTCCAAGTCGACCAACTTCATCAAGGAATACTTGCTGCGTGAAGTGGTGACCAATGAGGATTATCCCATGCCACTGGTTCAGTATGAATTCGCCAAGGCTGACTTGGTGGTGAGTGCTGATGTCAATTCAAAGGACTCTTTGGATTACCTCGTGGATTTGCTGGACCGCAACCCCACATTCGTGATTTCACTGGAAGCCCACACGGACACTCGTGGTGGTGACAAGGCCAACGATGAGTTGAGCCAGCGCAGGGCTGAGACTTGTGTCAATTACCTCGCAGAGCGCGGCATTGATCGCCAGAGGCTCCAGCCCATTGGACGGGGCGAAAAGATGCCTTTGATCAGCGACGCTGAGATTGCAGCTCTTTCCACAGAAGAGGAGCGGGAAGCGGCGCACCAGATGAACCGCCGCACGGTTTTCCGCATCACCAGCTTCGACTTCGTACCGGAGTGACGGAGACCACATTGGAAGGGTCCGTGCAAGGGCGGTATGCCAAGCGCGGAGTGTCCTCTGGAAAAGAGGAGGTGCATGCGGCCATTGCAGGCTTGGACAAGGGGTTGTTTCCCAAGGCCTTCTGTAAAGTGGTGCCGGATGCGCTTACGGGAAGTGATGAGCATTGCTTGGTGATGCACGCCGATGGCGCGGGTACCAAGAGTGCTTTGGCTTGGATTTATTGGAAAGAGACAGGCGATTTGTCTGTCTGGAAGGGCATCGCCCAAGACGCACTCGTCATGAACATTGATGACCTGCTCTGCGTCGGCGCGACAGGTCCCATCTTGGTGAGTTCGACCATTGGCCGCAACAAAAGACTCGTCCCTGGAGATGTGGTTTCAACCCTCATACAGGGCACGGAAGCGCTCATGGAAGAATGGCGCGGATGGGGCTTGGATGTTCGGGGAACCGGAGGCGAGACCGCCGATGTAGGTGACCTTGTGCGCACGGTCATTGTGGACTCGACCGTGGTGTGCCGCATGCGCCGCGAGGACGTCATCGACAATGCCCGCATTCAGCAAGGCGACGTGATCGTAGGTCTTGCCAGTCACGGCCAAGCGCATTATGAAAGCGATTGGAACGGTGGGACGGGCAGCAATGGCCTTACGAGTGCACGCCACGATTTGTTTGGTCCTGGTTGGCGCGAAAAATATCCCGAATGCTTTGATCCTGGGCTCCCTGAAGACCTGGTGTACACCGGGCCTTTTGATGTGACGGATGCTGTAGCGGGTGTGCCTGTGGATGCCGGGAAGTTGGTCTTGTCACCAACCCGGACCTATGCTCCTGTGTTGGTCGACCTTTTCAAGGAAGGCCGGGAGCCATTGCATGGTTTGGTGCACTGCAGCGGAGGCGGCCAGACCAAGGTCCTTCACTTTGCATCTGAAAACCTGCATGTTGTCAAGGACAACCTCTTCCCCACACCAGCGTTGTTTGGTTTGATTCAGGAGCACAGTGGCACAGCCTGGAGGGAAATGTACCAGGTATACAACATGGGGCACCGCATGGAGGTCTACACCTCCCCTGCACATGCCCAAGTGGTGATGGACATCGCAGCCCGCCATGGGGTGGACGCCCGCATCGTGGGCCGGGTTGAACAGCGTGTCGCGGATGGTCCCCGCCTGACCATCGCTGGACCTGAGTCAACGGAGACGTACAGCTGATATGGAAGGGCTGCTCGAGCAGTTGTCGGTCTTGGAGGACCGCTACCGCGAGCTCTCGCTCAAGGTGATCGACCCTTCCGTGATATCCGATCCTGATGCCTACCGATCGGCCATCCGAGACTTTAAGCAGCTCGAGCCCATCGTAGAACAGGTCAAGCAATACAAGGAGTGGTCCGCAGCGTTGCTTGAGGCCAAGTCTGACCAAGACAGTGATGATCCGGAGCTGCGTGAAATGGCGGCTGAAGAGGCCAGCCAGCTCAAGCAGTCACTGCAACAGCTGAGGCGCGCACTGCAAGAGGCCTTGGTGCCCGATGATCCCAGCGATGGTCGAGACTGCGTCATTGAAGTGCGGGCGGGCACCGGTGGAGATGAAGCTGCGTTGTGGGCAGGAGACGTGTTTCGCATGTACCAGCGGTTTGCAGAAGGACAAGGCTGGAAGTTGGACTTGATCAGTGCACATCCTGGCACCGCTGGGGGGTTCAAGGAGATTGTTGCTCGGGTTTCGGGGCAATCTGTTTTTGGGTTCTTGAAGTACGAAAGCGGAACGCACCGTGTGCAACGGGTTCCGGCGACGGAGTCACAGGGACGCATTCACACAAGCGCCGCAACGGTAGCCATCCTTCCAGAGGCCGATGCGGTAGACTTTGAGCTGAACACCAAAGACGTGCGCAAGGACACCTTCCGCGCCAGTGGGGCAGGAGGGCAGCACGTCAACAAAACTGAAAGCGCGGTGCGGCTGACCCACCTGCCGACAGGAGTGGTCGTGGAGTGTCAAGATGGACGCTCGCAGCATCAGAATTACGATCAGGCTTTGACGGTATTGCGCACCCGGCTTTGGGAGGCTGCAGACCGCGAGCGGCGGGCTGTGGAGTCCGCCGAGCGAAAGTCTCAGGTAGGCACGGGTGACCGTTCAGGAAAGATCCGCACCTACAATTATCCCCAAGGACGGGTCACCGATCACCGCATAGGCTTGACAGTGCATGCACTGGAGCGGGTTTTGGCAGGAGATTTGGGCGATATCGTCCAAGCGTTGCGAAATGTGGAGCGCACTGAGCGCCTCAAGCAAGCCGGCTTGTCGGCCGACGGCTGAGCCGGAATCTTCCGCAATATCTTCGCCGTCCATGGATGTTCAGCAGCTCGTTAAAACGATTCGAAGGAAGTCGTCTTTTCTATGCGTAGGCCTCGACCCTGATCCGGCCAAAATGCCACGTCATTTAGGAACAGGTGCCGAAGCGGTGTTGCGCTTTAACCGGTCCATCATTGATGCGACTGCAGACCTCGCGGTGGCTTACAAACCCAATGTGGCCTTTTACGAAGCCATGGGTTCTGAGGGGTGGGACGTGCTCAGTGAGACACTGTCGGCGATTCCCGAGGGTTGCCTGCGCATTGCAGACGCCAAGCGCGGTGACATTGGCAATACGGCGACCCGGTATGCCAAGGCCGCGTTCGAGCAGTGGGGTGCAGATGCGGTAACCGTCGCTCCTTACATGGGACGGGACAGCGTCGAACCTTTTCTGGCGTTTGAAGACAAGTGGACCATCTTGTTGGCCGCCACTTCCAATCCGGGTGCCGAAGATTTCGAATTTCACGGCTCTGAACAGGGCACGCCCTTGTGGCGCCGTGTCTTGGAAGTCAGCCGCACCTATTCAGGCGCCGAGCGGTTGATGTATGTGGTCGGAGCCACACGTCCTGAACTGTTGGCCCAATGCCGCGCAGCGGCGCCTGACCGCTTTTTATTGGTGCCGGGAGTGGGTGCCCAAGGCGGGTCATTGGAGCAGGTGTGCAAGGCCGGTTGGGCAGAAAGTTTGGCCGGAGGACTGTTGGTCAATGTGGGGCGGAGCTTGCTTTACGCATCCGACGGCGAGGACTTTGCAGAGGCTGCCAGAAAAGAAGCACACCGGATTCAGGGTGCCATGTCCACTGCTTTGGCTTCCAACGGTTAATTTCCCGCCGTGTACTTCCGCTTCAAGTCCTTTACTCGTATTGCCTTTTCGCTGGCCATTGTAGCCCTGGTCATCGTGGTGGGGAGCGTGGGCTTTATGCTGCTGGAAGAGTACACCTTCATCGAGGCCTTTTATATGACCATGATCACGGTCAGTACAGTGGGCTTTCGGGAGGTGCATGAACTCAGCCCGAATGGCATGGTGTTCACGTCGCTGCTCATCATCTTCTCCATCGGTACATTCGCTTACACGATTTCCGCGATCACGACTTACTTCGTGGCGGGGGAATACCGGGACCTCTTCAAAGCCAGGAAATTGGAACGCACCATCGACAACCTCAAGCAACATGTCATCGTCTGCGGCTACGGTCGTGTGGGCGAAAAGGCCTACGCCGACTTGACATCCAAGGGATACACAGCGGTCATCGTCGAAAAAGACGAGGAGCTGGTTGGCCATCTGCGCGATGACCTGACGCCGCTCGTGATTGCGGGAGATGCAACGCGCGACGACCGGTTGATCGCTGCGGGGGTGGATCATGCTAGGGCGGTCATCTGCACGTTGCCCAGCGATGCGGACAACCTCTACACGGTGCTTTCAGTGCGGGAGCACAATCCGGACGCGGTCATCATCAGCCGGGCCTCTCAAGCCGGCTCACAGGCCAAATTGCGACGCGCGGGAGCAGACAATGTGATCATGCCTGACACTGTGGGCGGAGCGCACATGGCTTCTTTGGTGGCGAATCCCGACGTGATGGACTTCATCGATCACATTCGGATCCAGGGAGAGGACGCGATCAACCTCGAAGAGGTAGACGTCAAAGACCTTCCTGAATCTTTCCGTTTGCCCACCCTCGGTGAGGTGGATGCCCGGAACAGGATTGGGGTGAACGTCATCGGGGTGAAGACCTCTGAAGGGGAGTTTATCATCAACCCCGGCCCCGAAACCAAACTGGACAACGCCTGCAAGTTGTTTGTGCTCGGAAGCGACCAGCAGTTGCGCTTGCTCAACAGATTGTTTGGTTTACAAACTCCGGAGTAGCATCTACTTTGGGGCTTTAAGGTGGGGCCTATATTGCGCCCCATCGAACGCACGACTTCATGAAACGCCTTATTGCCGCCAGCCTTGCGCTGTGCGCCCCTTTTATGTTCCCTTTCACAGCATCAGCAGCTTCAGTTGACGATGCCATCAATAAAGTGATGGGGCCTGTCACAGAGGCCATCACCTCTGTCATTTTTTGGACGGTAGACATCGCAGGATTCACGGTTCCCTTTGTTCTCATCTGGCTGTTCGTCGGCGCCCTCTTCTTTACAGTCTATTTCAAGTTCATCAACATCCGTGCATTCAAGCACGCCCTTGATGTCGTGCGGGGCAAGTATGACGACCCCAATCACCAGGGTGAGGTGTCGCACTTTCAAGCACTGACAGCCGCCCTAAGTGGTACCGTTGGGGTGGGAAACATCGCCGGTGTTGCAGTGGCGGTGTCGCTGGGCGGTCCCGGGGCCACCTTTTGGATGATCATAGCGGGGTTGTTTGGCATGAGCAGCAAGTTCATCGAGTGCACACTCGGACTCAAGTACCGCCGGCAAAATGAAGATGGCTCGGTCTCAGGAGGTCCCATGTATTACCTCAGAGACGGCCTCGCCAAGAAGAACATGGGCGGACTCGGTAAAGTCCTTGCTGCATTGTTTGCTGTGGCTTGCATCGGAGGATCATTTGGCGGTGGCAACATGGTTCAGATCAACCAAGCGACCCAGCAGCTGATTTCAGTGACGGGCGGTGAGACGAGCATGTTCTACGGTCAAGGTTGGATTTTTGGCGTTGTCATGGCGGTCATCGTGGGCATTGTGATTCTGGGAGGAATCAAGTCCATTGCCAAAGTGACGGACAAGATTGTGCCGTTTATGGTGGGCATTTACATCTTGGGCGCACTGTGGGTCATACTGACCAACTTGGGAGCCGTTCCCACAGCCTTTGGCCGCATCATCTCCGGTGCTTTTGATACTGAAGCGATGTATGGAGGTCTGGTAGGGGTGTTGATTCAGGGCATTCGCCGTGCGGCCTTCTCAAATGAGGCAGGCATCGGTTCTGCATCCATTGCGCACAGTGCGGCCAAAACAGACGAGCCCGTGAGCGAAGGCATTGTGGCCTTGCTCGAGCCGTTTATTGATACGGTGGTGATTTGTACCATGACTGCATTGGTGATTGTCATCACGGATTACGGTCAGTTCGATGCAGCGACGGTCCTTGAGAGTGCCCAGTCGGGGTCTTTGAATGCCATTGGCTTAACCTCAAGCGCTTTCGAGCAGAGCATTTCTTGGTTCCCGGTGGTCCTGTCTTTGGCGGTCATTTTGTTTGCCTTGTCTACCATGATTTCTTGGAGCTATTACGGGCTCAAGGCGTGGACCTATCTCTTCGGTGAAACAAAGGCAGCCGACTTGAGCTACAAAGCGGTCTTTTGCGTGTTTGTCGTCGTGGGAAGTGCCATCAGTGCGAGCAGTGTATTTGACTTTGGTGACGCCATGATTTTTGCAATGTGCTTCCCCAACGTTTTGGGATTGTACTTCCTCGCTGGTGAGGTAAAGGCTGATCTTGGAGATTACCTCAATCGGGTCAAGTCAGGTGAAATCAAGCGTTTCGACTGACGTTCTGCCCTGAGGGCATGCACATATTAAGAAGTGAACGCCTCGGCGCCTTGTGGTGTGGAGTGGCGGTTTTGGCTTGCCTATGGGTTGAAGGATGGAGGGTGTTGCATCCTGCAGAATTGGAGCCATTGGCGGTCAGCGATGTGTTGCGGGCTTTGGATGCCATGCCCGGTCCATTGCAGTCCCAACAAGCGGGAGGCGGTACTGGACGTCACGGCGGTCACGACGCAGAAAGCGTGTCCGGGTTTCGCAATGCCCAAGGCCCCATTGAGGTGGGGAAGTTGGATTCCGCAGGATGGGTGTTTTTGGGGCTTTCTCCCAAGCAAGCTAGGGCTGCCGTTCGCTACAGCATGGCGGCAGGTGGCATCAGGGATGAACAAACTTTACGCCGGATGCGGGTGCTGCCAAAAGGATGGGTTGACCATTATGCATCGTCCCTTCAATTTGAACCAGACGGGAAACGCGATTCGGCCCACCGCAGAAGAGGAGGGGGAAGCCCTCTTGGGGAGAACCGCCCTGCGGGGCCCATCACCGTCACGACTAAAGGCGCCAAGCCATCAGAGAGGACACTGGTTGAATCTGTTGTCCCCCTTGAAATCAATGCTGCAGACAGCCTGGCGCTGATGTCGGTCAAAGGCATAGGTCCATGGGTTACAGGGAGGATCTTGGCTGCACGTAGGCGGTGGGGTGGCTTCGCTGAATTGAGGCAGCTGACGGAGGCGCTGGATGGTTGGGACAGTTTGGCCAATGCACTGGCGCCATTGTTGTCATGCGATCCGGGAGCTGTGCCTTGTCGCTGCGCGGACACCTTGTCGCTGGATCAATGGCGTTCATTGCCAGGGCTCAATGCAAAGTCAGCGCGGGTATTGGAACGCTATGTTCACCACCATGGGGGTGCCAAGAGTCAAGTGTTGGACCATCCTATACTCGATTCAGCCCAGTCAGGGTTGTTGTCACATTATCTCTGCCCTTGCCTCCATGAATGAAGGAGGCTTTGGCCGACCTTTGCGCAAAACCCGGACGAAATGACCTTCCAGGAAAACGACACACTCTCTGCCATCAGAAGCATGGTGAGAGATTTCGCTGCACAAGAAATGGAGCAGCACATCCTCGATTGGGACGAGAGGCAGCACTTTCCGCGTGAGCTGTTCGGAAAGATGGGGGAGCTTGGGCTCATGGGCATGCTGGTGCCAGAGCAGTATGGTGGAACCGGTTTGGGTTACCCTGAGTACGTTGCTGCCATCGAGGAACTCGCAGCGGTGTGTGGTTCCATCGGTCTCAGTATGGCCGCGCACAATAGCCTCTGTACGAACCACATTTTGACCTTTGGAAATGAGGATCAAAAGCAACGTTACCTGCCCAAACTCGCCAGCGGTGAACACATCGGTGCTTGGGGCCTTACCGAGGCTGGGACGGGTTCCGACGCGATGCGCATGCGCTGCACAGCTGTGCGAGATGGAGACGATTGGATTCTGAACGGCACAAAGAATTGGATCACACACGGCATCAGTGGTGATGTGGTGGTGGTGCTGGTCCGTACAGGAGAACTTCTGGACAGCCGGGGAATCTCGGCTTTTGTTGTGGAACGTGGTACACCGGGATTCAAAGGCGGCAAAAAAGAGAATAAGCTGGGAATGCGCTCCAGTGAGACTGCCGAGTTGATTTTCGAGGACTGTCGGATTCCGGCATCCAACTTACTGGGGCAGGAAGGAGACGGATTCATTCAGGCCATGAAGATTTTGGATGGAGGGCGCATTTCAATTGCAGCTTTGTCCCTGGGCATAGGCCGCGGGGCATATGACGCAGCTCGTAAATATGCCTTGCAGCGCGAGCAGTTTGGCCAACCCATTGCCCACTTCCAAGGGGTGGGATTCAAATTGGCAGATATGGCTGTGGATTTGGAAGCCTCTAGGGGGCTCATCGCCAAAGCGTGCCATGCCAAGTCTCATGGAGGTGACGTGACACGGTTTGGAGCCATGGCCAAATACATGGCCTCTGAGGCTTGTGTCAGGATTGCCACAGATGCGGTCCAAGTGTTCGGTGGTTATGGCTATACCAAGGATTTTCCGGTCGAGAAATTCTACCGTGATTCCAAATTGTGCACCATCGGCGAAGGGACTTCTGAAATTCAGAAACTCGTGATCTCACGGGGATTGGTCAAAAACGGCCCGCATTCCGCAGATTCGTAGCACTGAGGCATTGGTTTTAGGTAAAATCAGCTATCTTCGCGACCCAATTTTTAGCCATGCTCATCATTCCGGTCAAGGAGGGAGAAAACATCGAACGGGCGCTTAAGCGTTTTAAGAAAAAGTTCGATCGTACGAAAACCGGGCGTATGCTCCGGTCCCGCAAAGAGTACGTAAAGCCCAAGACGGTTCGTCGCGATGCGATGAAGAAAGCCGTTTACAAAAACAAGAAGGCATTGATGGGCTGATAATTTGGAGTATTTGGTTTGGTAGGGTAATATTCGCCTTGACCAAACCAAAATGTCAAGTTCATCCACTGCCCAATCGCCGTTACTGGCCTTCCTGCACTTTCTCGAGAAGGAGAAAAGGGGCAGTGTTCATACCCTTCGGTGTTACCGCTCTGACCTTAACCAATTTCAAAGGTTTCTTGCGGATCAGTACGAGCATGACTCGTTGATCGGCATTGAAGGTGAATGGGTCCGGGCGTGGATTGTGAACATGATGAAAGAGGGGCGAAGCCCTCGGACCATTCACCGAAAGGTGAGTGCGTTCAGAACCTTCAACAGGTTCGCCCGTCGGATGTCATATACCGACAGAGATCCTAGCAATGGAGTGTCCCTGCCCAAATTAGAGAAGCGTGTGCGGGAAGTGGTTCCAGAGCGGAACATGATTTCCCTGCTTGACGGTTCGGTGTTTCCTTCCAGTTGGTCCGGTTTGCGGGACCGTCTGATGATGACCCTGTTGTATGAGACGGGAGTAAGGCAAGACGAGTTGATCACATTGCGCCATGCCGATGTGAATGTCAGCCGCAAGAACATCAAAGTCTCGGGCAAAGGAGGCAAAGACCGCTACATCCCCATTTCGGACGACACCATCGATCAGGCAGAGGTTTACATGCGCTCTCGTCCTGGAGACAGCGAGCGATTGCTCGTCACAGATGGTGGTCGTGAGTTGTATCCAGCGTTTGTTTACCGGCGGGTTAATCACTACATTACAGAAGCGAGCTCGCTTAACAAGTGTAGTGCGCACGTCATCAGGCATTCGTTTGCAACGCATCTTTTGAACCGCGGAGCAGACATCAACGCGGTAAAGGAGTTGCTCGGGCACAGCAGTTTAAATGCAACCCAGCACTACACCCACGTTACAACAAGCCGCATGAAGGACGCGCACAAAGGTTCACCACTTGATACGCGGGGCATATTCTAAGGTCTCACCCTCAAGTGGTTTACATGCAAATACAAGTCCAGTCCATACACTTCAAGGCCGACGGTTCCTTGATCCAGTTCATTCAAGACAAACTGAACAAGCTCACCCTCTTCCATCCGGGTATTATAGCTGCGGATGTGTTTTTGAGGCTTGACAAAGACCAAGACCGGGAAAACAAGTGCGTCGAGGTGAAGCTGAACGTGCCAGGATCAGATGTGTTCAGTAGCCGCAAGGCAACCTCTTTTGAGGAGGCCGCTTCAGATGCTGCAGAAGCCTTGCGCAGGCAGCTCGAAAAAGTCAGGAACCGCGCGGCTTAAGCCCGAATATGAAATCGATGTAATCAGATGCGTTTTGTCCATTGCGGGCAAGTTTTTCTGCGCTACATTTGCCCTCCCGAAATCGGGGAGGGCTTTTTTTTGCCCTTGTTCTTTGAAAGAGAGGCCGGTGTAGCTCAGTTGGCTAGAGCAGCTGATTTGTAATCAGCAGGTCGGGGGTTCGAATCCCTCCACCGGCTCAATCATCGTCCAAAAACTAGTGCCAATGGGGGTACGCCGGAGTTGGAGAGCCGGGGCAGACTGTAAATCTGTTGTCTACGACTGAATAGGTTCGAATCCTATTACCCCCACAAGTAAGAAGAAAAAGCGGGAGTAGCTCAGTTGGTAGAGCGTCAGCCTTCCAAGCTGAATGACGCCGGTTCGAACCCGGTCTCCCGCTCAAAATTCACTTCACGTAAGTGAATAGGAGCAGCGGTTAAGAAATTAACACGCAGGCACTTTGGTCTAGGCCAGGGTGTCTTTTAGGCTTTGAGTATGATGGAAATAAAACTATTTAG
>DDCX01000092.1:0-2519 GCA_002336475.1 Flavobacteriales bacterium UBA1995
CGATGGCCACCACCAGCGGTTGAGCGCGTCTTGCGCCATCGCTTTCTGGTCTTCTGTGCCTTGGGCCAGCGTCATCATGATTTGGAAGCCCTGACGTTGGTGGAAGCTTTCCTCCTTGCACACGCGCACCATGGCGCGGGCATAGGGGCCATAGCTGCATTTGCAGAGGGGCACTTGATTCATGATCGCGGCTCCATCAACCAGCCATCCCACGGCACCCATATCGGCCCAGGTGAGGGTCGGGTAGTTGAAAATGCTGCTGTATTTGGCTTTTCCGCTGTGTAGATCTGCAATGGTGTCATCGCGTTGGACCCCGAGCGTTTCACAGGCACTGTACAAGTACAGGCCATGACCGGCTTCGTCCTGCACCTTGGCCATGAGGATGGCCTTGCGTTTGAGGCTGGGTGCCCTGCTGATCCAATTGCCCTCTGGCAACATGCCCACAATCTCGGAGTGGGCGTGCTGACTGATCTGGCGAATCAGCGTTTTACGGTAAGCGTCAGGCATCCAATCCTTCGGCTCAATTTTTTTTTCGGAGGCTACGTAGGCCTCGAATCGTTGCAACAGGTCCATTTCCATGCGGCTCAAAAATACATCGGGGAATGTGGAGAGAACCGATGGGGGGCATAATGGGTTCTCCAACCAATCACATTCCTTCCGAGATTCGCACCCCATGTCTGACAGATTCAACAACCTCCAGGTATCAGAAGTCCGCCGAGAGACGTCCGATTGTGTTTCAGTGGTTCTTCAAGTCCCCGAAGACCTGCAAGAGGCATATGCCTTCAAACAAGGACAGTACCTCACCTTTGATCAAGACATCAATGGCGAGGCCGTGCGCAGGAGCTACAGCATATGCGCTGGAGTGGGGGAAGAGCTTCGTGTGGCCATCAAACAGGTGCCTGACGGACGGTTCAGCACTTGGGCCAACGAGAGCCTAAAACCGGGAGATGTCTTGAAGACCATGGCCCCGAACGGCCGCTTCTATACGGTGCTCGACGCGGGTCAGTCCAAGCATTACGTGGCCTTTGCTGCGGGTTCCGGCATTACGCCCATTTTGTCTCACATCAAGACGGTTTTGGCCACAGAGGCGGGCAGCACTTTTACGTTGTTGTACACCAACAAAGACCAATCCAGCGTCATTTTTAAGTCTGAATTGGATGACCTGAAGGACAGGTACCTCGACCGTTTGCGCTTGTTTCACTTTTTCACGCGAGAGCCTGTCGACGTTCCGCTTTATGCAGGGCGCATGGATGCCGACAAAGTGGCTGCAGTTCAATCGGCGCTGTTGTCGGGTTCCACAGTGGATGAGGTGTTTGTGTGTGGCCCTGAATCCATGATTCACGCTGTTCGCGAGGGCATGGCGGCGGCTGGGGTGGCCCAGGACAGGATTCACTTTGAGCTGTTTACTACCCCCACTTCAAAGCCGGCCGAAGCGGCGGCTGATGTGGCTTCGGCGCCAGCAGCTGCTGCGGATGGAGTCCAGCAGGTTTTTGTGGTGATTGATGGCTCTACCCACAAACTGGACTTTGACGGAACCAAAACGGTTTTGGATGCCGGATTGGATGCGGGCATCGACTTGCCTTTCAGCTGTTGCGGTGGCGTGTGTTGCACCTGTCGAGCATTGGTGACAGAGGGTGCAGGTGAAATGGAAGTGAATTACGCGTTGGAACCAGGAGAAGTGGAACAAGGATTTGTGCTGGCCTGCCAAACGAAACCCAAGCCGGGCAGCGCTCGGTTTGTCTTGGACTTCGACCAACAGTAATGCGGCCTCAAGCGCGCTCGTCGAGTTCGATCCAGCGTTCTGTTTTGACCTCTATTTCGGTGGTCACTTCTCCAAGTCGTGTGGACAGACGGCTGAGCTCTTCATGGTTGAGCGAAGCAGCGGCCATGGCGGTTTCTAGTTCTGACTTCTCGGTCTCTAGCGTGGCGATCACATTTTCGAGTCCGTCGTATTCCCGCTGTTCGTTGTAGCTCAACCGCTGGCTGTAGTCGCCCTTTGGCGCGGCAGGAGCGCTGTCGGCCGCTTGTAAGGCTAAAGCTCTTGCAGCCGCTGCCTGTTCATTGGAGGCGGCTTTTTCCTCTGCATCAGCCTTGGTGCGGTATTGGGTGTAGTTCCCCGGGAAGTCCCTCACGCCGCCAACTCCGTCCAACACAAAGACATGGTCTACAAGCTTGTCCATGAAATAACGGTCGTGGCTCACCAGCAGCAAACATCCCGGGAAGTCCAATAGAAACTCCTCCAGTATGCCCAGGGTAAACACGTCGAGGTCGTTGGTTGGCTCGTCGAAGACCAGAAAGTTGGGAT
Source organism: Flavobacteriales bacterium UBA1995 (assembly GCA_002336475.1). Taxonomy (GTDB): domain Bacteria; phylum Bacteroidota; class Bacteroidia; order Flavobacteriales_D; family Sanyastnellaceae; genus UBA8752. The sequence goes on from DDCX01000092.1 coordinate 2,306, forward strand.
TGCCCATGATCACACGCAGCAGGTGCAATCTTTTGCGCTCTCCACCGCTGAGCTTGTGAATGAAGTCGTGGTGCCGGTGGCGGGGAAACAAGAACCGCTCGAGGAGTTGGGCAGCGGACAGCTTCTGGCCCTTTTTGAGCGGCATGTACTCTGCAATTTCGTAGAGTGCTTCGATGACCTTCATGCCCTCATCGAAAATGGGAGGCTCTTGGCT
>DDCX01000092.1:2557-20084 GCA_002336475.1 Flavobacteriales bacterium UBA1995
CCGGGTTTGAAATGGTAGGTCCAGCCCCCTAGAATGACTTTTTCCCCGTAAGCCCTTTTGACCCGGTGCATTTCGAGGATTTTCCCTCCCATGCGGGCAGGATCCAGTTCTAGGTTGACTTCGTCTTCTTCGAGCCGCACTGAAGCCCGGGATTTGAGGCCTTTGAACGCGTCCAAACGGGACTTGCTTTTGCCGGTTCGGGCTTGAGGGGTGGCCCGGACCCACTCCAATTCCCGCCGCATGATGGAACGTGCACGGTCGCGCTGGGCGTGTTCGTTGGAGGACCGCTCCGTCTTCTTTTCCAAGAAATAGCTCCAGTTTCCTGGGTATTTGTGGAGGGCGAAGTTGTCCAATTCTAATATCGTGTCGCACACCACCTCCAGGAAGAATCGGTCGTGGGTGACCATGAGCAAGGTGGTTTTGGCACGGGCCAGGAATCCCTCCAACCATTCAATCATGCCCAGATCCAAGTGGTTTGTTGGCTCATCGAGCAACAACAGGTCGGGTTGCTCTATCAGACACTTGGCCAAAGCGACCCTGCGCTTTTCACCGCCACTTAGGCCATCCACAAAACGGTCGGTATCGTGCAAACCGAGCTTTCCCAGTATTTCCTTGGCTTGCGCTTCGTAGCTCCAGGCTTCGGCACGGTCCATGGCGTCATAAGCCATTTGCAAGGCCTCAGCGTCTTCGCGCTGTGTCGCCTCTTCGTATTGCCGGATGGCGCGCATGGCGTCGTTGTCGGCTTGGAAAAGGTTGGCCAATATGGTGCGGTCCAGGTCCAATCCATGGTCCTGAGAAAGGTGCGCGATGCGCACGTCTCCAGCAAAAGTGACCGTTCCAGAATCTGCCCCCTCAATGTCCAGCAGCACCTTTATCAGGGTGCTTTTTCCTGTACCGTTTCGAGCGACCAAGGCCGCCTTCTGTCCCCGGTCCAAGCCAAAATGGAGGTCCTCAAAAATGAGGCGTTCGCCAAAACGCTTTGTCAACCCCTCTACCGAAAGCACATTGCCGCCTGCCATGCCGCAAAAGTAGCGGGGGAAGCGGGCTAATTTGCGTCTATGAATGAAGTCCCTGTCAAAGACGTTGTTTGGAGGTGCAAAAGCTGGTCTGATTTGGGCCGAGAGGAGCTGTATGGCTTGCTCAGGCTGCGTTCAGAAGTTTTTGTGGTTGAACAAGATTGTGCCTACCAAGATTTGGATGACAAGGACAAAGTCGGACTGCATGTTTGGATGGAACGCGCCGGCGAGCCTGCAGAGCAAGGAGGAGAGGTGCTGGCAACGACAAGGTTGCTGCCTGCGGGGGTCTCCTACGCTGGGGAAGTCAGTATTGGTCGCGTGGTTACTGCCCAGAGCGTGCGCGGAGGCGGATGGGGACGAGAATTGATGCGACGCAGCCTCGATGAGGTGTGTGGCTTTTGGCCGGAGGTTCCCATTCGCATATCGGCCCAACAGTACCTCGAGGTATTCTATGCCAGCTTTGGATTTACCACAGTGGGCGAGCCTTATCTGGAAGATGGCATTCCCCATGTGGCCATGACGCGACCTGCAGGTCCTGCTTGACCTTCCGACTATCTTCGCCGCCATGTCTGACCGACCGTGTGCCTCGGTGGTAATTCCCTGCCTCAACGAAGCGGCTCATATTGAGGCTTGCCTGGATTCCCTTGCCATTCAAAATGGGGTAGAGTCCGGGTTTGAAGTCTTGGTGGTCGATGGGGGCAGCAAAGACGGCACTCTGGAAATTTTAAAAAGGCGTGCGCTTGCAGATTCAGGGTTGCGCGTGTTGGACAATCCCGACCGCATTACGCCTGTGGCCATGAATATGGGCATCAAAGAGGCCCTGGCCGATGTGGTGATCATTTTGGGGGCCCATGCAGAGGTTGCGCCGGACTTTGTGAGGCGCAACCTTGAAGTTTTGCGGGCCCATCCGGAGTCTGGATGTGTTGGCGGTGTTGTGGAGCAGGTTCACGGCGATGAGCTGAGCCGCCGCATTGGGTTGGCTTTGTCTTCTCCATTTGGAGTAGGGGATGCCCGCTTTCGCACGGGAGGGGTTGCAGGACATGTGGATACTGTGGCTTTCGGAGCCTACAGAAAGTCAGTACTCGAAGAACTGGGCGGTTTTGATGCCGCCCTCGTGCGAAACCAGGACGATGAATTGAATTTCCGTTTGACGGAGACCGGTTGGCGGATTTGGTTTGACTCCAGGATCCGCTCGACATACCATGCCAGGTCCACTTATGGGCAGTTGTTTCGCCAGTACCGCCAATACGGTTTTTGGAAAGTGTTCGTGAACAAGAAACACCTGACCGTGACGACTTGGCGCCAGTTGGCTCCTGCGGCAATGCTGCTCGGAAGCGCTGTATTGGTAGGGTTGTCTGTCCTCCATTGGGCGATGCCAAACACCGCGCTGCTTCTGACGCTTGCCCTTCCCGCTTTGGCCACATTGTGGGGCATGTGGGTGTTGGGTGCGCTCACCGCTGTAGCATTGGGAGGAACGCCATTGAAAGATGTTCCCGGAGTACTGAGGACTTTTTTCGTGCTCCACATGGCCTATGGCTGGGGCTATTGTGAAGGCATTTGGCGTTTGGTCCTGATGCGCCGGGCTCCTTCTGCTGCATTTAAGTCTCTCACCCGATGAAGGATGTTCTGGGGCTCAGCTTAGAATCCTGGGCATGGCGGGCAGTGATGCCTGCCTTGATTCTTGGCGGGAATGTGGCGGGCTTCACTTTGTTTGTTGTCGCCGTTCTTCGGATCACCACATGGTGGCGTGAGCACCGTCGAGCACGCTGGGAATGGCGTTTGGGTTCATTGTGGTGGGTGGCCTATTTCGGCCTCCAATTGTTGGGTGGACTGTGGTCAAGTGACCTCGATGCTTGGAGGTTGAGTTTGGAGGTCAAGTCTTCACTCTGGTTTTTACCCGTCCTATTGGCCATGCCTGGACGTCAAGTGGCCCGTGATTTTTGGTGGTCTTTGGGGTGGTCGGTGACGGTTTATTTGTCTTGGAGAATGCTGCGGGCAGGCTGGCATCAGGTGGTTTTGGATGTTCCTACGGAGTGGAGGTATGCCCGATTCTCTGGTGATGTTCACCCCACATACATGAGTTTGCATTTGGGCGCGGCATTTTTGGGTTTGGGAACCCAGTGGGCCCGGACTTTGAAGCCGGTGATGGTATGGGTCGTCACGGTGCTTTTTGCACTGTCTTTGGGCATGCTCGGCTCCAAAGCAGGCATCATTGCCGCATTGGTCGTCGCTGTGATTCGGATGTCCATGATGTGGCCATTTTGGGGCAGACAGCAGCGGGTAGTATTGTCGAATTCTTTGCCAAAAGGAGCGGCCAGATGGTGTGTCTTCATCGCACTCGTTTTGGTTTCATCTTGGGCCATGTCTGGAAAGAGGTTTGCTGAAATGAGCAGTGCTTCAGCGGTTATGACAGATGAGCAGGCGCCGGTTCAAAGCAGTTCCTCTGGCCGGGTGATGGTGTGGCAAACGTCATTGGAAATCATTGAAGCGCACCCATTCGGAGTGGGAACGGGTGATGTGGTGCCGGAACTGATGCGCCGGTATGAGCGGGATGCCCTGACCTATGCTTCAGAGCGCCAGCTGAATCCACACAACCAGTGGCTTCAAGCGGGGGTGGCCTTTGGTTGGCCGGGGATGTTGGTGTTGACCTTGGCGTTGCTGGGTTGCCTGAGGCATGCTTGGAGGGCAGGGGATGGGGTGCTGTTTCTGTGCGTGATGCTGACCATCCTTCATTCGGGCGTAGAATCCGTGTTGGAGGTGCAACGTGGCGTGGTGTTCATCATGTGGATGCTGACGGTTCAATTGCCCCTGAAAGACAAAAGCCTGCAGGGTTAAGCATTCTCGCTTTCAACGTCCTACCTTGATGGGGCGACCCCCACCATGATTGATTCACCCCCTTTATCACCACCTGTTGCTCAGGACTTGGCGTCTGATGCAGTGCTGAATGGGGCCAACCCTCTGGTGATGCGCCAACTCTCGTTGGTGTGCGGGGCCGGTAGCCGGCTTGAATGCTTGGAGCGTTGGTATTTGTTTGTGCGTGATGCCATCCGTTATGACCCGTTCCAGATCAACTTAAGGCCGGAAGAAAACGCGGCTTCCCGGACACTCGAAAATCAAAGTGGGCACTGCGTCCACAAGTCCATACTGCTGGTGGCGGGGTTTCGTGCATTGGGTGTGCCTTCTAGATTGGGGCTGGCCAGGGTGCGCAATCATCTGGCCACAGAATCCTTGGAGCGCAAGCTGGGAACAGACGTGCTCACTCCCCACGGCTACGGGGCTTTTTGGAATGGTCAACGGTGGGTCAAGTGCACACCTGTGTTCAACCGATCCTTGTGTGAAAAATTCGGCACATCAACCCTCGATTGGGACGCGGAGAATGATGTGCTTTTTCAACCCTTAGACTCTGTTGGTCAAAGGTTTATGGAGTACATCGAGGACTACGGCTTGTTCTCTTCCGTTCCTTTGGATTTGATCCGGGAACAACTCTTGGAAATGTACCCCCACGCTTTTGATGCCGAGGGGAACTGGAGCCTTAAAGGCTAACTGCAATCAGCCTTTTTGCTTTTGGGTCTTGCTGCCGGACTGTGCTTCTGAGGCGGACCCAGAGCTGAAATCCACCGTTGCTTTCACAAAGGCTTTGAAGAGGGGATGTGGGTTGATGACGGTGCTCTTGTACTCTGGGTGGAATTGAGCCCCCACAAACCAGGGGTGATCGGGAATTTCAACGATCTCAACCAGTTTGGAATCTGGATGGGTTCCTGTTGGCACCATACCTGCATCGATGAATTGTGCGCGGTATGCCTCGTTGAATTCGTAACGGTGGCGGTGCCGTTCCTCTGTTTCGGATACACCGTAAGCTTCTTCGGCCAGTGAGCCTTTTTCGAGTTGGCAAGGGTATGCCCCGAGCCTCATGGTTCCCCCCATATCGGCCAAGCCCTTTTGGGCTTCCATCAAGTCGATGACAGGATGCGGCGTGTAGTCTTTGATTTCTGTGCTGTGGGCTTCTTCAAGTCCCAGCACATTGCGGGCAAACTCGATCACTGCACATTGCATGCCGAGGCAAATCCCAAAGAATGGAACGCCATTCTCTCGGGCGAAACGGATGGCTTCGATTTTACCGTCGATGCCGCGTGATCCGAAACCAGGGGCCACCAAAATACCGTGAGCACTGCCTAAGAGGGTTTTGTTTTCTGAACCTTGTAACTGCTCGGAATGGATCCAATTCAGATTGACCTTTACTCCGCAGGCAGCACCGGCATGGATAAAGGATTCTACGATGCTCTTGTAGCTGTCTTGAAGTTCTACGTACTTCCCGACCAACGCAATGTTGACTGAGCCCTGCGGATTCTTGTGGCGCTCCAGGAAGTTCAGCCAGCGGTTGAGGTTGAGTCCGGCCCGGCTGTCGACACCCAACTTGCTCAAAACGACTTCATCGAGCTGCTCCTTTTGCATCAAGAGGGGCACATCATAAATCGTGTCTGCATCGATGGATTGTATGACGGCTTCTTCGCCGACGTTGCAGAACCGTGCGAGTTTGTTGCGGATGGCCTTGGTCAGGTTGTGTTCCGTGCGACAGACCAATACATCGGGTTGTACGCCAAACTCGAGCAACTGCTTTACGCTGTGCTGGGTGGGCTTGGTTTTGAGTTCGCCCGCTGCCTTGAGGTAGGGGACCAACGTGAGGTGGATGACCAGGGTGTCTTTGGGGTGTTCCCAGCGCATTTGACGCACAGCCTCGATGTAGGGCAAAGACTCTATGTCACCTACCGTTCCTCCGATTTCTGTGATGACGAAATCATATTGATCTCCTTCTCCCAGAATTTGAATGCAACGTTTGATTTCGTCGGTGATGTGGGGAATAATCTGCACTGTGCGTCCGAGGTATTCTCCCCGGCGCTCCTTGTCGATCACGCTTTGATAGATGCGGCCGGTCGTGATGTTGTTGGCCTGCGATGTGGACACATTGAGGAACCTTTCATAGTGCCCCAGGTCCAAATCGGTTTCTGCTCCGTCATCTGTGACGTAGCATTCTCCGTGCTCGTAGGGGTTCAGTGTGCCTGGATCGATGTTGATGTAAGGATCCAGTTTTTGGATGGTCACCTTCATCCCACGGGCTTGCAACAGCTTCGCTAAGGAAGCACTGATGATTCCCTTGCCCAAGCTGGAAGAAACGCCTCCAGTGACGAATATATATTTGGTGGCCTTGGCCTTTCCCGTAGTCGCGTGCATACGGGGTTCTAAGGTAAACTTATTCCTTCGCAGGTGAAGAGAGAATCCTTAATCTTTTTCTCCCCTTGTTTTCAAAGCTGATCTGTCAGGGATTGAACGACTTTAAATCCACTCAGAAACTCCTTGGCTACAACACGCAACAAGGAATATGCAGGAATGGCCAAAATCATGCCGGTGATGCCCGCCAAACTTCCCGCAATAGAGATCAACAGGAAGATTTCCAATGGATGTGCTTTCACGCTTCCCGCAAAAATCACAGGCTGTGTAAAGAGGTTGTCGACCAGCTGCGCCAATAGAAATACGGCTCCGGCTTTTCCCAGAAGGCTCCAGATCTCTGGGAATTGCAAATGGGTGGTCAGGATGATGCCCAGTCCCAGCCCGGCTCCCACCAGAGGACCGACGTAGGGAATGAGGTTGAGCAGTCCGGCGAGAAACCCGATTAAAAAGGCATTGGGAACACCGAGAATAAGCAGCCCTCCGGTAATCACAGTGGTGATGATGGCTACTTGGGCAGCCAATCCCACAAAATACCGGGTGAGCAGGGCTGTGGAGTTGGTGAGGATGCGTTGAATGCGTTCGGTGTATTCTTCTGGTGTCAAGGCCTGCACGATGCTGGGGAAGAGGTTGCGGTCCTTTAAAAAGAAAAAGGTCATGAAGGCCACACTAAACAGGGCCACTACAAGTCCGCTGAGGGCAGACAAGGTGCTGCCGAGGATTCCGCCAAGGCCAGATGGGCCTAGAACAGAAGAGAGTCCTGATCCCAAAGTGGATGCATCAAGCCAAGTAAAGGGGTCTGTCCCAGTCGTGCTGATCAAGGGAGCAAAACCAGACAATTCCTGTTCGATGCGTTGCGCAATCCTTTGAAAGTCTAAGTCAGCCACCACTTGGGCTTCCACAGCCACAAGTGGTACAAACAGGTTGACCAGCAAGGAAAATCCGGTGAACATCACAGACAGTGCAATAAAGGCCCCCAAACCAGGGCCTGGCGTCTTTCCAGCGATGTTGATGCGGTCGATCAAGTTCACGATTGGCCGACCGATAAAGCTCAGGGCGATGGAGATGATGAGGTACGCTGTAAGGTCAGAAAACCGCACCATCCCACCGATTAAAATGGCCGTGCCACATGCACCTGCCAAACGCCTCAAAGTCCAAAAATCTGCTTTGAAGGGATGGGTGCTCTCAGAACTGCGCCCGGGAAGTGATGAATCCATGGGGTCAAATTAAGCTTCTTGCGGCGCGTATCGCACGGCGACTTCTCCGCAGTTTGCGTGCAGGTCAGCCCAGCGGCTGATGTTCAGTTTCAGATGAACAAGGTCAGCAGTGGTCAGGCCCATATATCCTCCTGTAAGCACCGATACAAGGGCGCTTATTCCAGGGTTGTGCCCTACAATCCAGAGTCCTCGGAACCGTTCATCAGAGGTTGCTGTAATGTCCATTAATACTGAGGGTTCTGCAAGATATCCGCGCTCTTCAATTTCTATGGTGGGAACCTCGCCGGTCCCGGCTTCTGTCCAGACCTCTGTGATGAGTCCCGCTGTCTGAATGGTGCGAATGGCGCTCGAGGCCACAAGGCGGTGGTCTTTTTGGGGGTGGACCTTTTTGGCTTGCTGTATGCAAGTCTGTCGGCCTTGAGGGGTCAATGCGCGGAGCTGGTCGGGGACGGTTGAAGAGCCGTTTTGGGCTTCTCCGTGACGCATCAAAAACAGGTCTTTCATGTTGATGCAAGTTGAATTTTTTATTTGAGTAAATAAGCTTGACTTAGCGTCATGTCTAAATTAAAGTTTAGGCAAGACTAAATATGAATGTAGGTAAGGCTTAAGTTTGTCAAATGTTGACGGTTTCGGTAGAGAATTACCTCAAGGCCATCCTTCACCTACAGGTGGAAGGAGAGGAGCGTGTCAGCACCACGGCGATCGCCCAAAAAGTGGCTTCAACGCCGGCCAGCACATCGGCCATGTTGACCAAGCTGGGTGAGCGGGGCTGGTTGGAGCATCAGCCTTACCATGGTGTTCGGTTGACCAAAAAGGGCCAAAGGGTGGCCATGGACATTCTGCGCCGGCACCGCCTTTGGGAGTGTTTTTTGGTCGATCACCTTGGTTTCGAGTGGGACCAGGTGCATGAAATTGCAGAGGAACTGGAGCATGTGGGGAGTGTGGAGCTCATCAACCGTTTGGATGCCTTTTTGGGTTTTCCCAAGTTGGACCCTCACGGAGACGTGATTCCTGGAGCCAATGGCCGTTTTCGTTCCGTTGCTGCCCGTACGTTGTTGACTGAGGCGCCCCGCAACCTGGAATTGGTGGTGGTGGGCGTGGTCGACGGAGGGGACGCCTTTTTGCGACACCTCGGTGTCCTAGGAATACAGCTGGGGACCCGTATGACAGTGATGGAGCGGCTTTCGTTTGACGGGAGCCTCCATATCAAATATCCCGACGAAGAGGAGGTGCAGCTTTTGGCGCCTTCGGTGGGCCAACGGCTTTGGGTAGACCAGAGCAGCCCATCCCCTGAGATTGTGTTCCCAGAAGAAGAAGATTTGCAATAGAATGGAGCGATTGTACGAAATGTTGATGGGGCTTGACCCCGTTATAGCGGCCTTGGCGGCGACCACCTTTACATGGCTGATGACGGCTGCGGGCGCTTCTTTGGTGTTCTTTTTCAGGACTTTACACCGCAAGGTGCTCGACGGAATGTTGGGCTTTACGGGTGGAGTAATGGTGGCGGCGAGTTGCTTTGGCTTGCTGATTCCTGCCATGGACATGACCGGAGGTGAGGGCTGGGAAAATGTGATGCCTGCTGCGGTTGGATTTGTGGTTGGAGCGCTCTTTCTGTACGCCCTTGACAAGTTGACCCCCCACTTGCACATCAACTTTGACCGCAGCGAAGCTGAGGGGCCCAAAACGGATTGGCACAGGACAACCCTTTTGGTTTTGGCCATCACCTTGCACAACATCCCCGAGGGATTGGCGGTGGGGGTGCTCTTTGGTGGAGCGGCAGCGGGCATTGAAGGGGCAACCATCGGTGGGGCAGTGGCCCTGGCCATTGGAATAGGGATTCAAAACTTCCCTGAAGGATTGGCTGTGAGCATGCCGTTGAGGCGCCAAGGGGTGTCCCGTGGCCGTTCGTTCTGGTTTGGTCAGCTGAGTGCCGTTGTGGAGCCTGTAGCGGGCGTGATCGGAGCCATTGCCGTGTTGAGTATCCAGCCGCTTCTTCCTTATGCGCTGGCCTTTGCGGCGGGCGCCATGATTTATGTGGTGGTGGAAGAGGTCATTCCAGAAACCCAGCGAGACCGTTTTACCGATATCGCCACATTGGGCTTCATCGGTGGGTTTGTGTTGATGATGGTGCTGGACGTGGTGTTGGGGTGACGTTCTCCCGAAGCTTATTGATCTAGCGCTGTTTGTATGGCGCCTTGAAGGTCTGCGCCTTCAAAGCGACCTGAGCTCATCAACAGGACAACCGTATTCGGGCCAGCGGCATTTTGTGCAGCCGCTGTTGTTTCTTCAACACTGTTGCAAGTTCCCAGGTCTTTTCGCCCAAATGCAGCGTGCACATCTGACTCGGAAAGTGGTGGGAGCTTTTTGTGTCGGAGTACATCGGGAGACCAGCACACCCAAGCCTCGTCCGCGGCGTCCAAAGCGCCAGCATAGGTGGGCAGAAATTCGGGGTTTAAGCTCGAAAACGTGTGGAGCTCCAGAATTGCAATCAACTTTCTTTCAGTGAATTGGCCTTTGATTGAATCCGTTGTGGCTTTGACTTTAGAGGGCGCGTGTGCGAAGTCGCGAAATACGGTGCAGTCTCCGGTTGAAAGGGTGATGTCCAGTTTGCGTTCCAGTCTGCCTGCGGCACCTGTAAAGCCCTGTACAGCTTTGAGGAATTCGGCGTTCGAAATGCCCCACTGCGCGCACAATTCCATTGCACCGATGGTGTTGAGTGCGTTGTGTGCACCAATGGTACCCAAGGGGTGAAGGCCGCTTTCTAAGTGCAATGTGAGGGTGCCGTCTACTATGCTGTGCTGGGGTGCATTGTAGGGGACCGATACCAAGTCAGGCCGTTGAGGCAAGACTTCGTTCATGACTTTCCTAAGCTCTGCATCGCCTTCGAACCAAACGACACTGCCACCTTGTTCCATGCGAAGGAGGTAGGTCACAAACTGCAACCTATAGTTCTCGGGGTCAGGGAACACATTGATGTGGTCCCAGGCGACCCCTGTTAGAATGGTGAGGTGCGGCCGGTACCAATGAAATTTGGGGGTCAAATCCAGCGGTGAGCTTAAATACTCGTCTCCCTCGAGGAGGATGTCGCTGGCTCCAGTCAATTGGACCATGCGGTCGAATCCCGCGAGTTGAGCGCCCACCATAAAATCTGTTTGTCGTCCCAATTGGTCTAGGACGTGCAGCAGCATGGCGGTGATGGTGGTCTTCCCATGGCTGCCGCCGACCACAATCCTCCGTTGGTTTTTAGCGACGTCATATAGGTATTCTGGGTAGCTGACAACTTTGATGTTCAGCGCGTTGGCCCTTTCTAGTTCAGGATTGTCTTGACGGGCGTGCATGCCCAGGATCACGACGTCAATCCCAGTATGTATCCGGTCGGTATGCCAGCCCATGGGGTCGGGCAGAAGCCCTGAGGCTTGGAGCCGGCTCCTGCTCGGGTCGTGAATCGCGTCATCAGAGCCTGTGACGTTGTGGCCCAGGTCGTGCAGGGCCAGCGCAAGGTTGTGCATGGCGGCTCCTCCAATGGCGATGAAGTGGATGTTTTGTGGCGTCATGGGGTGTCTATTGCGGGTGGCCGGAAATACAGGCGGGCTGCGGCAGTGGTGCAGGGAATTGGTCCAAGAATGGCAGCGAGGTAGGGCCCTGCCCATGGCACGGCCATGATCAAGGAAAAAACAGCGCCCACACCCAACAAGTGGCCGCGTTGTTTCCAGCCGGTTTGAATGGATGACTTCCAGGTCAGTCCACCTTGCTCGTAAACGGCGTCATAAACTGCGGCGCCAAAGAAGTATGCGCCTATGGTCCATGAGGCCATCAGAAGCAAGGGGCCTGCGACGACCATCACTGGACTGGCAAACAGGGTGAGGGCGAGGCCTGAAACCCAGAGGAGGAGTCCGAGGCCAAGCTCCATCAAGAGCAGGACCAAGGAGATCCTCAGGCCCCTCCAGATGTCCCTCAGCAAGCTGCTCCAGCGGAAGGTGGATTTCTGTCCGGTTTCCTTGCTTCTCACCGCCGAAGCCAGTGCACTCATGAACGGAGCCATAAGTGTGATTAATAAGTATTTAATGGTCTTTACTTTAATCCATAGTACAAGTAAAAAGACGCCCCACTCAATCAGTAAGTCTGCTTGTGATCCGCTCCATTCTAGGGCTTTGTCCCACAGGTTTTGAGTGGCGGATTCAGGGGTGGCGTTTTCATGCCATGACGCTTTTTCCAAAGAAAAATCTAAGGCCGTTTGCAGCGTTCGTGTGAGCCACCGAGACAGCATTGCAGCAGCAGCAGCCAGTCCCAAAATAACGACCGGTCCCGCGGCGTGAAAATGCCGCATTTTGTTCCGCCGTAAGTAACCGAAGCTGTCCCACCACAGGGGAAGTGTTCGCAAAGCGTCGCGCAGGGACCGGGCGGGTGTTGGTTGAGCCACGGGCCCAATTTCGGACGGAAGGGCTTAAGCTTTGCCGAACCTTGCGCCAACTTCCGACAATGCGTCGAAGAAATCTGGATAGCTTTTGGCGACAGCTTCGATGCCTTCGATTTCAATGGGCGCGCCAGCGAGGCCCAATACGGCTGCTGCCATGACCATTCTGTGGTCGCCTCGACCATCGAGTTTGGCCTGCTTCACGGGGCCAGGGCGCACTGTGAGGGTGTCTTCCTCTGTATTCAACTCAATCTGAATGCCGGCTTTCTCAAACTCTTCTTTTAGGGCGATGCCCCTGTTGCTTTCCTTGTGTTGCAGTCGGTGAAGGCCCTTGAGTATGGTGGGGCCTTTGCAGAAAGCGGCAAATGCGGCGAGTGGCGGGAAGAGGTCAGGGCAATGGGTGGCGTCGAACCGAAAGCCTTTGCGCCGCCCTCGTTCCACGCGGATCCCGGTTTCGGTGCGCATGAGTTTGGCTCCGCTGAGCAGCAATGCACCTGTGACCGCTTGATCGGCTTGTGTGGGGTGGTTGCCCAGCCGGTCGACTTCTAAGAAGGGTTCGCCGCACAGGGCGGCCAGGATCAGTAAAAACGCTCCCGCGCTCCAATCTCCTGCGACGGTTTCGTCAAAGGGCAGGTAAGACTGGCCCCCGGGAATGGTGAATTTCTGATGGTCTTGGTGGTGGATGGAGACGCCCGTCGCGCTGAGCACTTCCAACGTCATGTCGACGTAGGGTTTGCTTTTCAGGTCGGAGACTTCTAAAATGGAATCGGCCGAGGCGCAGGGAAGGGCCATAAGGAGGCCCGTCAGAAATTGACTGGATAAGCCGCCGTCGACATGGGATTGACCACCGCGCAGCGGGCCGTGCAATTCGATGGGGGGGCAGCCGTTGCGAAGCTTCGCTTGGGCACCCAATGCGGCCAGCGCATCGGCCATAGGCTGCATGGGGCGGTGTTGCAAGGTGCCGCTCGCCACCAAGGTGAGTGGTGTTGGGGCCAGGGCAGCAATGGGGGAGAACAGGCGCATGCCCAAGCCGCTTTCGCCCATGTGGAGGACATCAGTCCTTGGTGCCAGACCTCCACGTATTTTCAATGCGTTCTGGCCTATTTCAATGTCTGCTCCAAGCCCAGCGGCAACTTCTGCTGCCGCCATGCAGTCCGCTGCATCGGAGGGGCGTCTGATCCAGCTTTCCCCTTGGGCCAACAGTCCTGCGGCCAACAGCCGTTGCATGTGGCTCTTGGAGCCAGGTGCTTCGATCCTGCCACTCAGGTCCGAAGGGTGGACAACCAAATTCATGCCTTGTGGACCACGTAGAGGGTCGCAATGCCGCCGGTGAGGGGATGCATGACGCACTCTTTGTAGCCGCACCGCGTCAAGATTTCGCGCATTTCTTCTCCTTCGGGAAAGGCCTTGACCGATTCTGGCAGGTAGGTATAGGCTGAGGCGTCTTGCGAGAACCATTTCCCGAGTGTAGGCATGATGTACCGGAAGTAGAGCCAGAAAATCTGCTTCATCGGGAACCACTTGGGTTTTGAGAACTCGAGGATATAGCCTTTGCCACCGGATTTGAGGGTGCGCAGCATTTCCTTGAGTCCTGCTTCTAGATGCTCAAAGTTCCGAATCCCAAATGCCACGGTGAACGCGTCAAATCGGCCGTCGTCAAACGGCAGTGCTTCACCGTCTGCAAGCACCAGTTCCACCCGTCCGTTTTGGCCTGCTTTCGACACTTTCTGTCGGCCAATGTCCAGCATGCCTGCGCTGATGTCGACACCGACCACCTTGACGTCGGCATCCCGGTAGGCAGTGCCAATGGCAAAGTCTGCTGTGCCGGTCGCCACGTCTAAGACTTCTGTGGGGTTGTCGGCGAGCAGCATTCTGATCGCCTTGCGGCGCCAGAGCTTGTCAATTCCGAGGGAAAAGAAGTGGTTGAGGAAGTCATAGCGGTGTGCGATGTTGTCAAACATCCTCGCCACCTGCGCTTTTTTCGCGGCTTCGTCCTCGTATGGTTTGATAGGGGTGCCCATTTGAATGTGCAAGCTCGCCTTTATCCGACCATTGTGTGGCCTTCGGGGTATTTGTAGTTCCTGCTGACGACTGAACGGGAAAAAGCAAAGGCGACGGTCAGGGTGCCTACCCGTCCAACAATCATGCTGGCGATCAATATGACCCGACCTACAGTGCTGATATCTGCCGTGATACCTGTGCTTAAGCCCACCGTTCCCAACGCGCTGACTTGCTCGAAAAGCAGCTGCAGGAACCCCCGGTCAGAGGTGGCTAGAATGTGGGGCTCGGAGATGCACAGGGCAAATGTTCCAAGCAAATTGCCCACGATGAAGAACATGAGGATGCCCCAAGCGCGGCTGCGCATGGTGGACCCGATGGTGCGCTGGTACAATTGGGCATGCTGTCTTCCGCGAATGGTGCCCATGACATCGGCGATTACAACGGCAAAAGTGCTGGTTTTGATGCCTCCCCCTGTGGAAGAGCTCGACGCTCCTATAAACATGAGAATCACCAGCATAAAGAGCATGGGAGAACCGATCATGCCCACATCTACAGTGTTGAATCCACTGGTTCGCGTGGCGCTTTGGAAGACTGCTGTCGTGATGCGCCCTGTCCACCCCATATCGGCAATGGTGCCCCCTTGGCCAGACTCCAAGAGAAGGTAGGCGATAGAGCCAACGGCAACGAGGCCAATGGAATAGTACAAGGCGATTTTTGTGGCAAAGCCAATGCGTTTCCATGGTTTGACCATCCTTTCACGGAGCTTGTCTTTTCCAAAGAGGTCAAAAACAGCGACCATTCCAAGGGCTCCGAAAAAGACCAAGAGTGTGACGGTCCAGTGGACCAGCCAAGCGCTGGATACCCGGGCGTCTGCAAGTCCCTCTCCAAAGAGCGAAATGCCTGCATTGTTAAAGGCGCTGATGGAGAGAAAGAAGCTGTTAAAGAGGCGGTCACCCGGGCCGTTAAACAATTGTCCGGGCCAAAAAATGAACAGCAGCAAGGCGCCCAGTACCTCGATGCCGATGCTCCACAAGATCACCCTGCCGAGCATGCCCCGTGTGCCCAGGATGGAGCCCCGGTTTACAAAGTCTTCGATGACTTCATGCTGACGAACGCCCACGCCAAACCTGGCCAGGACTGCAATGAGAGATCCAAAAGCAATGATGTTGAGGCCTCCCAACTTGATGAGCACCATCAGCACGACGTGGCCCTTGTGTGTGAAGAAGGTCTCTGCATTCTCGATCATCAAGCCAGTGACGCAGGTGGCGCTGGTCGAGGTGAACAAGGCGTCGAAGAAGTTCATGCCCAGTCCGTCCGTTGTCATCTCGGGCAGCATAAGCAGCCCTGTGCCCGAGAGGATCAGAAACAGGAATGAGAAAATGAACAGTGTGGCGGGGTGGAATCGAAACTTGGGCAAGGTGCGTGCCCGGTCCGAGAGCTCAATGATGAGCACAATGAGGAAGTAGGCCTGAACCAACCAAACTGTCCAGTCCTCTACGGATTCAATACCCAAAGGCGACAGGGCCCTTCCCAAAAAGACTTTTCCGGTGAACATGTCGCTCAAGCCTTCCAGCACAAGCGTGCCCATCATCACAGCTTCAAGCCTATTGGCTCGGAGGAACCTCAGCGGATGGAAGTCAAAAAACCAACGGACGAGGAAATGGATGATGTAAAAGGCAAAGCTGCCCTTGATGACGGCAATGAGGTTGACGGCAATGGTCGACTCCAGTGGGAATCCGTAATACGCAATCAGGCTTCCAAAGGCCAGGAGGGTAACGAATACATTCAGGTTGCGGAACGCGCCCAAGACCGCTTCCCTGTGGGGGTGCAAGAAGACATTGACCCGTTCCCTGATGTCGTGCAGGGTCATGCTTGAATGGGAAGGCGGCGGACCTCGGCCAACAGGGTCTGCAGGTCAATGGGGACAACGCCGGGTTTTTCGCACACCAGGCCCCCAGCAAGGTTGGCCACTTGGGCCATGCTCACGGGGTCTAAGCCTTGCGCCAGAAGTACCGTAGCCACAGCAATCACGGTGTCTCCTGCTCCAGAAACATCGAGTATTTCCCTGGGGTGTGCAGGTTGCTGAACGTCTTGCAGGGCGGTTTTGACCCTGACACCGCGTTCAGAAAGGGTCAGCAAAACCTGTTCGGGTTTCCATTCGGCTTGCAGCCGGTTGAGTCCCTCGGTCAATGCTTGGTTCATCGCAGCCTCGTTCCCGTCTTCCCACAGAAGCCCGAGGCCGTCGCGGAGCTCTTTTAGGTTGGGCTTGAACAGCGCTACGTTTTGGTAGCGGTCAAAATGCCTGAATTTGGGATCGACGGTGACGGGAATGCTCCGTTCGCGGGCCATTTCCAAAAGGCCGTCAATGACAGTTGGAGACAAAGCGCCTTTGTCGTAATCCTCCAAAAGAATGGCGTCGAAAGGGCGGGCTGCTAGCACCGCGGCGAGCCTTTCCAGAAATTCTTGGGAGTCTTCGGGATTGAGGTCGGCATCGTCCTCTTCGTCTACCCTGAGCAAGTGCTGTCCACCGCTCATGACGCGGGTTTTTACCGTGGTCCGTCGGTTTTTCAGCGCCACAATGGCATCGGTGTCCATGCCTTGGTCGTCGAGCGATTTTTGTAGGTCTTGACCATCTTGGTCCATGCCGATCGCGCCGCCGACCGTCACTGATGCGCCCAGCGCTTTGAGGTTGAGTGCAACGTTGGCTGCTCCTCCAGGCCGTCTTTCGCGCTGGGATGCCCGAAGAATGGGGACGGGGGCTTCTGGGCTGATCCGGTCTACCCGTCCGAGGAGGTAGGCGTCGACCATCAAGTCTCCAACCACCAAAATCCGCAAGGATTCCGCGTTGTGAAGCGCAGCCACTGCGCGGTCACAATCTTCTGGAGACCAGGCGTTTTGGGTGGTGCTGGAGCTGTTCATTAGGCGAGGTTTGCGACCGCTGTGGCAATGCGTCGGATGGCTTCGCGAAGGACGTCATCGGATGCGGCATAGCTGATGCGCATGCAGTTGGGGGAGCCAAAGGCGTCACCACCTACCGTGGCCACGTCTGCTGTTTCAAGGAGGTACATGGCCAGGTCTTGCCCGCTTTGGATGGTGTGTCCCGCGTGGGACTTGCCAAAGAGTGCTGAGACATCGGGGAAGATGTAAAACGCCCCTTTGGGAACGTTAACCTCAAATCCATCAATGCCCCGAAGGCCTTCGATCACCAGGTCCCTGCGTGACAGGAAGGCTGTTTTCATTTCGGCAGCAAGGTCGCCGCCTCCATTCATGGCTTCGGCGGTGGCTTTTTGGGAGATGCCGCTGGCGCCGCTGGTGAACTGGCCTTGCAGTTTTGTGCACGCTGCTGCAATCCATTGGGGTGCTGCGATGTACCCGATGCGCCATCCGGTCATGGCGAACCCTTTCGACACGCCATTGACCGTCACAGTCCGCTCCATCATTCCGGGCTGCGCCGCAAAGCTGGCGTGTTGCTCAGTAAAATTGATGTACTCATAAATCTCATCGGAGATGACCACCGCATGGGGGTGGCTGCTCACGACCTCGGCCAGTTCGGCCATTTCTTCTGCCGTGTAAACGCTTCCCGAAGGGTTGTTCGGGGAATTGAGCATGACCACCCGCGTGCGCTCGGTGAGTGCACTGCGCAATTGGTCGGCGGT
>DDCX01000092.1:20169-27971 GCA_002336475.1 Flavobacteriales bacterium UBA1995
ACAATTTGGTCCGGCTGGTAGCTCAATCCGTTGTCGCGTTGCAGCTTGGCACATATGGCCTGTCTAACGTCGGCAAAGCCCGGAACAGGCGGGTAATGGGTGTGGTTCTCCTCAATGGCGCGGATGCCAGCGGCTTTGATCGGGTCTGGTGTGTCAAAATCAGGCTCGCCCAGGGAGAGGCTGATGATGTCACGGCCAGCGGCCTTGAGTTCCCTTGCCTTGCGGCTCATGGCGATGGTGGCCGATTCGCTCAGACGACCGAGCAGTTGTGACGTTCGCGGTTGCATGTCTATGGTCTGTTCTACAAAATTACGCAGAGCCTTAGCGGTTTCGCCCAATCTGGGCCACCAACCATGCACCGGACCATGTCAGGAATCCATTCACTGGCAGCAAAGCGAACCCGAAACTGAACCCTTGGGTGACCGCGGTCTGCTCCAAAGCCCATCCTGCCAGTGGGGCGAGGACGGCCACCCACGGAGTCCAGCGGTCCAGTTTCGGGTGGGGCCCAGGGTGCGACAATGCAAAGGCAAAAAGCCCCAGCAGAGGTCCGTATGTGTAGCTCGCGATTTTAAAGAGGGCGGCGATGACGGAGGTGTCGTTGACAGCGTGGAACAGCAAAATGAGCAGTCCGATGCCGATGGAAACCACAAGGTGGATGCGTTGGCGTTGCGCTTTTCCTTCCGCGGTGCCTTGGCCTTCTGTGTCCACACCCATAAAGTCGACGCATACTGAGGTGGTCAAAGCCGTGAGAGCAGAGTCAGCCGATGACAGGGCTGCGGCGACAAGCCCCAGCAGAAACAAAATGGGCAATGCCACTCCGAGCCCACCATCCAAAGCGATGCGGGCGAAGAGCAAGTCAGGCTTGCCCGCTTCCATTCCAGTCGCATCTACGTGCATGAGCAGGAGTGCTCCCAGCCCAAGGAACATCAGGTTGACAAAAACCAGCACCACCGAGAAGGAGGCCATGTTGGTCTGGGCTTCTTTGAGGTTTCTGCAGCTCAAGTTTTTCTGCATCATGTCTTGGTCTAAGCCTGTCATGCACAGCGCAATGAATGCCCCAGCCACCAGTTGTTTGACACCGTGGTTTGGGGCGCCCCAATCCTCAAAGAACCACCATTGTGCGTGCCCGGAGTTGGCAATGGCATCTGGGACTTCTATCAGACTGAGGCCAAGTTCTTGGCCGATCAGCCAGACTGCGGCAAAGGCCGCCAGCAGCATGCAGGCGGTCTGTAAGGTGTCGGTCCACACCACTGTGGCGATGCCGCCCTGCCTGGTGTAGGCCCAAATGGCACCCAAAACGAGCACGATGAGGCCGGTCAGCCGGATCCAGCCTCCAGCCGTTCCAGTGGCAGGGAGGAGGGTTTCATTGAGCACAAGCACCACCAGATAAAGGCGAAAGGCGGCTCCGATGCTGCGAGAGAGCAAAAAGAACGCGGCTCCTGTCTTGTACGCCTTGATCCCGATGCGGTCGCCGAGAAAGCGATAGATGCTGGTCAATTTGAGTCGATAATAGAGGGGCAGCAGGATGCCAATGATGGCCGCATAACCAAACAGATAGCCGATGACCATTTGCATGTAGCCGAACTGTTGGTCGCCCACCCATCCTGGGACAGACAAGAAGGTGACGCCACTCAGGCTTGTGCCCACCATACCGAAGGCTACCGCCCACCATGGACTGCGCCTTCCACCGACCGAAAAGTCGGCCATTGAATTGCTCTTGCCTGTGCGTTGGCCAATCCACAAAAGCAAACCGAGGTAACCCAAGACGGCCAATCCGGCCCACCATTCAACATGCATGGCGCCAAGCTACAGCGCGCCCGTTACATGGCCTTGTCTGTGGCGCCGTGTGGCCGTCTGTCTCAGCTGTCTTCGAATCAGACTCGGATCAGAACGCCGTCTCCTGTTGGGGCCAGAAGCGCCGCGAATCCAGACTTGGGATTGCGTTCACAGGCAGTGGCGGGCATTTCGGCGCTAAAGGGATCGTTCAAAAAAGGATGAAAGTCCTGTCACCGTTTAACTTCGCCTTCGTGGAAATGCCATCTCGCCTTATTGACCGCGCCGTCGACCAGATTGCCGGATTGCCTGGTGTTGGACGCAGAACGGCACTGCGACTCGCTTTGCACTTGCTGGGCCGCAATGAAGAGGATGTCCGTCGATTTACGGAGGCCATCCAGGACATGAAGGAGGGGGTGTTGTCATGCAAAACCTGCGGCAACCTCGGTGAGGAAGACGTGTGTTCCATTTGCTTGGATGGACGTCGAGATCCTGCACGCATTGCGGTGGTAGAAGATTTGCGCGATTTGCTTGCGATTGAGTCCACGGGGCATTTCAAAGGGCGCTACCATGTTTTGGGGGGCGTCATTAGTCCCATGGATGGTGTCGGGCCTGCTGATCTCCGCATTGAATCTCTGTTGAAGAGGGTGGGTGAGCCTGCGGTCGTGGAGGTGATTTTCGCATTGCCGACGACGATGGAGGGGGATACGACTTCCTTTTACATCAACAAGCGGTTGCAGGACACGGAAGTGGAGGTGACCACTTTGGCCCGTGGTGTTGCTGTCGGAGATGAATTGCAATACGCCGATGAGCTTACTCTGATCCGTTCGTTGCAGCAGCGTTTGCCTTACAGCACAGCTTCGGACGCCAACAGCTCGGCGTTATGAAGCTCACCATTGTTGTTGTCAGTTATAATGTTAAGGGCTACCTGTCCTTGTGTCTTTCATCTGCATTAGATGCGATGAAACGCTTGGGTGATGGGCAATCTGAACTTTACGTTGTTGATAACGCAAGTGCTGATGGTTCAGTCGATTGGGTTCGCAGTGCTCATCCAGAAGTACAATTGATTGCCTTGGACGAGAACGTGGGCTTTAGTGCAGCCAACAATGTGGCGATCCGCAAGGCGAAGGGGGAGTGGGTGCTTCTGTTGAATCCTGATACAGTGGTACCGGAAGACACCTTTGAGCGGATTTGCAATCACGTGGAAGGACAGGAGGATATCGGAGGTCTGGGCGTCCCGATGTTTGATGGGACAGGTGCTTGGCTTCCAGAGAGCAAGCGAGGTATGCCGACGCCGTGGGCGTCTTTCTGTCGTCTAAGTGGTCTGTGGAGGGTAGCTCCGAAAAGCCCAAAGCTGAACAGTTATTACTTCGGTCACGTGGGGAGGGAGGAGACTGCGAACGTGGAGGTTTTGAGTGGTGCGTTCATGTGGATGAGAAAAGAGGCCCTGGATGAAGTGGGTCTTTTGGATGAATCATTCTTCATGTATGGAGAGGATATAGACCTCAGCATCAGACTTGTAAAAGGGGGTTGGGTCAACAGATACTACAGCGAGGCGCCCATTGTGCACTTTAAAGGAGAGAGTACCAAAAAGGGAAGCCTGTCTTATGTCAGGGTGTTTCATGACGCCATGCGCATCTTCAGTGAAAAACACTTTGCTGGAGGCCAGGCCATGGCCATGCGTTGGATGATTCGGCTGGGCATCCGACTGCGCGCGGTTTCGGCTTTCCTGCATGGCGGAGTAAAGCGGCACAGTTTTGCCGTAGCCGATGTGGTGTTGTCAATGGCAGCGGGTTTTGGAGTCGTGGGGATTCACGGAATGACCACAGGAATGGACCACCCCTTGGTTCCGACGATGACTTTGGCTTTGATCGGGGCTGTGTCGTCTTGGTGGGCAGGAAAGTGGTTTGGGTCTACCGACTTGCCGTTTCACAGGGTGCGCACCGCGACGGCTGGTTTGGCGGCTGCCCTGTCTGTAGTAACAATTTACTCTCTGATGCCTGAGTATCTGAGGGTCAGCAGATTGTCGGCTTCATTGTTGGGTGTGTTTGTAGGAGTTGTTCCCCTTGTATTTCGGTCTTTAATGGTCGCGCTTCGTCCGGGCCGATGCCGCTGGCGGACCTCTAGACCAAGGGTCACTGTTGTTGCTCCGGTCGGCGCACAAGAGCAGTTGGTCCAATGGGTGCGTTCGTCTTACGGCAGTTCATTGGAGGTCGATGTGGTACCCCTGTTGCAAGGCAGATCAGAAGGGCGCACGGGCAGCGATTTGGTGCTGTGTGCTTCTGCTTTAGGCGGAGCAATATGTTTGGAGGCCATTCGTGCAGCCCATGAGCGTTCGGAAGATGTGCGCATCGTCCCCCAAGATTTGTTGCTTGCACTCGGTGGGCTTCGTCGGGATGGGGCACCCACGTCGAACCTTTCCTGGGGTGCAGATGGATTGGGGCGGGCCGATCGGCTGAGGGCGAAACGGCGACTGGATTTGATTTGGGCTTTGGTGGTGTTGTTAGCCGGTCCAGGCAATGGCCGACACGCGACATCGTTTTCACGCAAGAATGCCCGGCTTGTGCTTCGGGGTAAACTGACGTGGATTGGTTTTCATGGAGGTTGGGAAGGGGCGGACCGTTTGCCTGACCTCGCGCCTGGGGTATTCTACGCTGGTACTGGTGCCCTGGCGCCCAGTGCCGAAGAAGCGCGGCGGCTTGATTTGCGACATGCCGCTGATTTTGGATGGATGCGCGATTTAGAGTTGTTGATGAACTTGAGAATGGATTGATGTAACAGGGGCATTTTGAGGTAGGCTCGTGTGTACCTTTGCAGCTGTTCATTAAACCCCCTCCGGGCAATACATCCATGGAGATTCTTTTACCGAAAATGGGCGAGAGCGTGGCTGAGGCAACCATTATCAAATGGTCGGTCGAGGAAGGCCAGCGCGTCTCTGCAGACGAACCGCTGATTGAAATTGCGACCGACAAAGTCGACTCTGAGGTGCCTGCACCGGAGGACGGTGTCTTGGTCAAGCGCCTGGTGTCAGAAGGCGATGTGGTCTTGGTTGGCCAGCCGATTGCTGAGTTCTCAATAGAAGGTGAAGCCGCAACAGTGAGTGCCGCACCAGCGCCTTCTGTTGCTGCTGAAACAGCTCCCTCTACTGGTGCTTCTCAAACGCTTCCGGTTCAAGAGGTAGTGGCTGCCCTTGAGGCGCCTTTGGCCTCCTCCAATGGGATGGCCGATGGAGCCCGTCCAGCGCGCATGAGTGCGGGTCGGTTCTACAGCCCTTTGGTCAGAAGCATGGCCAAAAAGGAAGGGGTATCCCAAACTGAATTGGATGCCATTCAAGGTTCGGGCAAGGATGGAAGGGTCACCAAAAGTGACATGCTTGCATATTTGGACAGCCGAGGCCAGCAGCCTCAGAAGGCACCAGCGGCGCCGGTTTCCGCACCCAAACCAGTTGCAGCTGCTCCAGTGGCTGCTCCCAAAACCTCTGCGCCTGCTGTTTCGGTAAGCGGCGAAGACGAAATCGTGGAGATGGACCGCATGCGCAAGCTCATTGCAGACCACATGGTCCGCAGTGTGCAAACCAGTCCCCATGTCACCTCTTTTGTGGAGGCCGATGTGACCCGCATTGTGGATTGGCGCAACAAAAACAAGACAGTCTTTCAGGAGAAGACAGGACAGAAGCTCACCTTCACTCCATTTTTCATCGAAGCTGTAGCCAAGGCGCTACGGGACTTTCCCGGTGTCAACGCCAGTGTGGACGGTGACCGGATTGTCCTGAAAAAGGGCATACACATTGGATTGGCGGCGGCCACGCCTGAGGGCAACCTGATCGTTCCCGTGATTCGCAATGCGGACCGTTACAATTTGAACGGCCTAGCTACCGTGGTCAATGACCTTGCGAACCGCGCCAGAACGGGGGCGTTAAAGCCTGATGAAATCAGCGGCGGAACCTACACCGTATCCAATGTTGGGACGTTTGGCAATGTCTTTGGTACCCCGATCATCAACCAGCCTCAGGTGGGCATTTTGGCACTGGGTGCCATTCGCAAGAAGCCTGCAGTGGTGGAGACCGAAGAGGGAGATGTAATCGCCATCAGGCACATGATGTTCCTGTCTCACAGCTACGACCACAGGGTTGTTGATGGCCAGCTGGGGGGGAGTTTTGTGCGCCGCGTAGCCGATTATCTCGAGGGGTTCGATGCCCACCGCAGCCCTGTTTGAGGAAAACTTGTGGATTTGTAGGAGTTTACCGGCGCCAATCAGAGCGTCTGGTTGACTGATTAATTTGTCGCGGTCGTCTACTTTGCAACCGTCATGATGCTCCGTCTTTCTACCCTTGCCTTCGGGCTTTTGGTTGTGGTGTCCTCTTATGGGCAACTGGACCATTCCACACGTTGGCCGTCTCCTGTGGATTTGGCGGATGGAACAGAGGTCGGGACAGAGGTCAATGCGGTGGAGGCCTATACCGAGGCCAACCGGTTGATCATCGAGGAAAATTGGACCGAAGCTGCAGCGCTGATGGAAGTGCTCTTCAATGAGGCTCCAGACAACAGGAATTTTGCGTTCAAGTGGGCACTGTGCCTGCAAGCCATTCCCGGTCGGATTCAGGAAGCGGTGCCTTTGGTGCACTTGGCGGTCAATGGACCTTTTGCCTCTCGTTACAATGCATTTTCTGTAGACCAAACCCTTCCTCCTGAAGAGGCATTGCAACTGGGTTTAGATGTGCTGCAGTTTGCCTATCATTTTGCCGAAGCCAGAGCACTGGCACAAGTGGTGGTCGAGCGTTTTCCAAAACGGGATTACCGCCACAAAAGGGCGTTGGAGGTGATGGAGGAGTGCGACTTCGCTGCGGCATGCGTGTTGGAGCCCATCCGCATGGACATTGCCCCAGTGGATGCGTTGAACAGCAGTGCCGACGATTATGCGCCTGTCGTCACACCTGATGGAAGCACTTTGTATTTCACCTCGTACCGCAACTTGGACAAAACGTCCAATGATGTAGGACAGATTTACCGCTCTAGTAAAGTCGGGGCCACTTGGTCTCGGCCAGTGCGCTTGGACTTGGGCGAGCTTCGCGACATGTCGACGGTGGGCATCCTTGGCGATGACGCTGGATTGTTGGCCTACAGGGGGTTCCGCAAGGAGGGGGACATTTGGAAGTTGACCAAGGACGATTTCGGGGGTTGGTCCTATGAAGAGAAGGTGGGATTCCCCATCACTTCTCGCCATTGGGAAACGACCATGACCGAGCGTTTCGACGGTTGGGAACGGATTTTTGTTTCGAACCGTCCTGGTGGAAGTGGCGGTCGCGATTTGTACCGCACTGTGAAATTGCCGGACGGGTCATGGTCTGAGCCCTTGAATTTGGGCCGCAGGATCAATACCCCTGGTGAGGAAGAAAGTCCAGTGCTGAGTGCCGATGGGCAGAGCTTAATATTTGCCTCAACCGGCCACCCTGGAATGGGTGGATTTGACCTATACCGCTGCAGGCGGTTGGACAACGGCAGCTGGAGCGACCCTGAGCATTTGGGCCATCCATTGAATACACCTGGCGATGAGGCGGTCCTGAGCATGGATGCATCTGGAAGTGCGGGGTACATTTCCTCAGCGCGCGCTGGAGGCGATGACCTCAACATTTATCGGGTTGAATTCTTGGACGAACCCGGCGAGGAGTTGGCCGTGATGATCGGCGAAGTTCTGGCTTGGGAGCCGGGAGATGTCATGGAAGTGCGGTCCTTGGATGAAGGGGCTGCCATTTTCCGGGTCTTTCGCGCCAGGAAGGGCACCGGTAAGTTCTTGGCTGCACTGCCGCCTTGCCGGGAGTACAATTTCAGTTGGGTGCGCAACGGCGAGAAAGTGATGGAGCGGAAGGAGTCCATCGGTTGCGGGGCTGCATATGGAGTGGGTCAAGAGGTGTTGCGCCTCGATCCTTTCGGGATAGGCAGTTTCGATCAAAACGAAATGCCGGAAGAGCCCATGCCAGACATCGATCCTGTTGAGGATGTTGTGGAGGTGGCGACTGAAGCGGTGGCGAC
>DDCX01000092.1:28116-28263 GCA_002336475.1 Flavobacteriales bacterium UBA1995
CATTACCATGTTGGAGTTTGGAGCTGTAGAGGAACGGATCGAATTTGGATACGGCCAGTACATGTCCAAGGCGGGTGCGAGGGAGTTGGTCAGCATCGCCCTGAGTATCGCCGAACGCAACATTGCCGGAGAGGTGCCCATTTTGCA
>DDCX01000115.1:0-16481 GCA_002336475.1 Flavobacteriales bacterium UBA1995
TCCCGATTGAGCTTGCCCTTTTTAGGGGGCGGTGCATTGGGATCCTCTGGAAGATTGGATGCGCGTCGGGCCACTTTGTGGAGGGAAATTCCGGTGTAGGGTCAAAGCTAAGATGTCCGACCTTGCACCCTGCGCAAAAGGGGCATTAGAACACAGGTGGTGGGAACTGCGGTTTTCTCGTTTCGTTGCCTATCTTTGCGCTCCCGATTTTGAATACCCCTGTGTTATGAAAAGGACATTTCAACCCTCCGTTCGCAAGCGTCGCAACAAGCATGGCTTCCGCGAGCGCATGTCTTCGGCCGCTGGTCGCGCTGTTCTTTCAGCACGCCGCCGCAAGGGACGCAAGAAGTTGTCGGTATCTGATGACCGCCGCCACAAAGGCATCGAGCGTTAAGGCGCTGAGCTTCTAGACATTGATAGGGCGCCCATGGGGCGTCCTTTTTTTTGCGCCTTTTTTAGGCCTGTTCGTTGTTCAGGGCTACGGCGAGCCAAGCTGTTGGGCTTGAGAGCTGCTGCCATGAGATGTCCAGGTCCATGCCCTGAACTGTTGCCGTTGCGCGCGCAGAGTGGCTGTTTACGGCCTTCCATTCAAGACCCGTCAAGAAATCAAGACCACTGCCAAACACCTTAAAGGCCGCTTCTTTTGCCGTCCACAAACGGCACAAGGTGTCGAGGTTGTCGCCGAAAACGTCGAGAACAGGCTGGTCCGCAGGACCGACAAAGCGACGGCGTGCCTTTTGAAGCCTGGGAGTTGCCGCCTCTACATCGATGCCAATGGGAACAGGGGAGTGTGCGGCAAAAACCCAGCCCCCCCCATGTGACACGCTGCAGTGGCCATGTTCCACAATGGGCTTGCCGTTGGGCAGTTTTGATGGTTTTGGCCAACCCGACCGCTGCAAGAGGGCGTCTGTAAGGGCCCGTTGGTCCGAAATGGGACCTTCGCAAGGTTCTCCAATGAGCGCGGCATGGTCTGCAAGGGTCATGGACAGGGGCTTTTCGGGCATGAAAAAACGAGATTGATGCGATGGCAAACCGGTGTTAATCCTGTTTTTCAGCCTGTTACGTGGCGGCTATCTTTGCACCAAATATCAAAAAGAACGCATGAGCGTCTCCAATACTACCACCGCATTGCCTTACAAGGTTAAGGACATCAATTTGGCCGAGTGGGGCCGAAAGGAAATCCAGCTTGCGGAAGCTGAAATGCCGGGCTTGATGGCCTTGCGTGACCGTTACCGTGACGAGAAGCCTTTGACAGGAGCTCGCGTAGCGGGTTGTTTGCACATGACCATTCAGACTGCTGTGTTGATTGAGACCCTCGTGGATCTCGGCGCAGATGTGACTTGGTCCAGCTGCAACATCTTCTCTACCCAGGACCATGCCGCAGCTGCCATTGCTGCCGCGGGCATTCCTGTTTATGCTTGGAAGGGCATGACTGAAGAAGAGTATGAGTGGTGCATCGAGCAAACCTTGTTCTTTGGAGAAGACCGCAAACCGTTGAACATGATTCTGGACGATGGAGGTGACCTCACCAACGTCATTCTCGATCAGCATCCTGAGCTTGCAGGCGGCATCAAAGGCGTCTCTGAGGAGACGACTACGGGTGTTTTGCGTTTGTATGACCGCGAGAGGAATGGCACATTGCCGATGCCAGCGATCAACGTCAACGACAGCGTGACCAAGAGCAAGTTTGACAACAAATATGGCTGCCGCGAATCCTGTGTGGACGCGATTCGCCGTGCCACCGACATCATGATGGCAGGCAAGGTGGCTTGTGTTGCTGGATTCGGTGACGTGGGCAAGGGTTCAGCTGAAAGCTTGCGCCATGCTGGTTGCCGCGTGATCGTGAGCGAAGTCGATCCAATCTGCGCTTTGCAAGCCGCCATGGAAGGCTTTGAAGTCAAGAAGTTCGTGGACGCATGTGCTGAATCGGACATCGTAGTTACGGCTACGGGCAACAAGGACATCGTGACTGGAGAACACTTCAAGGTCATGAAGGACAAAGCCATTGTCTGCAACATCGGTCACTTTGACAATGAGATTGACGTGGCTTGGCTCAAGGAGAACCACGGTTCGAGCCATGACAACATCAAGCCTCAGGTAGACATGTACACCATTGATGGCAAGGACATCATCTTGTTGGCTGAAGGCCGACTTGTGAACCTTGGTTGTGCGACCGGTCACCCATCGTTTGTGATGAGTGCCAGCTTCACAAACCAAACCATCGCTCAGATTGAGCTCTGGAAGAACGCGGCCAATTACGAGAACAAGGTGTACACCTTGCCAAAGCACCTCGATGAGGAGGTGGCACGTTTGCACCTCGAGAAGATCGGCGTGGATTTGGAAGTCTTGAGCAAGGAGCAAGCCGACTACATCGGTGTGCCCCAGCATGGTCCATTCAAGTCAGATGCTTACCGCTACTGATCCGAGAGGAATCCTATGATGAACGAAAAGCCCCGGTTTTACCGGGGCTTTTTCGTTGGGTCAATTTTGGATGGACAGCACGGGAGGAATCCAGGTTGTGGTGTAGCGTTCCAATGGTGCCGTGGTCGGGCCTTGGATGATGGAGCCGTCAAAGATGTACCACTGTGAATCGCTGCAAGGGTCTAGGATGGTGTAGCCATCTTGAGACAGGGTGCATTGGCATCCTGCTCCAACATCAAAGGTGGCGTGGCGGTCGAGCACCACAAATTCGTCGAGCGTATAGCGGTATACAATGAGTCCTCTGCTTCCGCCCGATATGTAGAGCCAGTTTCCTGGGAAATTCAAGCTGTTGTAAGCGGGTAGGCCCAAATTGAGGTCAATGTTGACGTCCACGTAGGGAATGACACCGGGGGTGTCGCGACAACTGCTCATGGGCAGACATGCCAGCAGCAGGATGGTCCAGGTTAAACGCATGCTTCAAGAGGTTTTGGAACGCAGGCCGAGGGGATCTTTGGGTCTGCCAGGGACGAAATCTTTGAGATAGAACGGCTCAAAGTCCGCTACATTTTCGGTGCGGCCTGCGGCGAGCAATTCTGCGGCTTCGGGCAGCAAGTCAGCGGCTGTTGGAAAGGTCTGCAAGAATTGCCATTCCGTGTCTTGGCCCGAAAGGACTTCCTTGCATTTCTCGGCACCATCCCCCACGAGCAAGGCGGGGCCAGCTCCGAGTTCGGTTCTGAACGAGTCGTCTACAATGGTGGCGGTGGGCTGACCATCCGCTGAGAGGGTATAGATTTCCAAGCGCCTTGCATCGATGGCGGGTATGATGCGGGTGGGGTGATCGGCAAACTGCGGATGTTGCACGGCGCCTTGGCGCTGCAGGCCTCTCAATGGACAGGGTGCCAGAAGGGGGATCTGAAGGGCTGTGCACATCCCTTTGGCCGCTGATGTCCCAATCCGTAAACCTGTGAATGAGCCGGGTCCTTTGCCGACCGCTACTGCCGATAGATCGCGGGGTTGAGCTCCTTCTTCCCGGAGCAATTCGTCGATGATGACGTGCAGTTTTTCGGCATGCAGGTATTGGCCATCAGAGACTTCACGGGTCTTGATGTGGGTGCCGTCTGGTTGACCGAGTGCCACCGAACAATTGAGCGTGGAGGTCTCGAGCAAGAGAATCATGGCCTTACTGCGCAGAAAAGGAGATGGAGACTCCGCTTTGGGGCGCCCCTTCAGTATGGTCTCCCTTGGTCTGGACACCGTCTCCGTCTTTGAGCTTTCGGCTCAGCAAATCATAAGGCCCAGTGATGACCGTTGCTCCCACTGGCAATTCCGTGAGAAGCTCGATGACGTTGTTGTCTTGGATGCCGGTTTCAATGTTGTGTTGCACGGCCTTGCCTTCTTCGAGCAGGAAAATGCACAATGCCGATGGAGCGCCTACTGCTGAGGAAGTGTCTGCCCGCGTGGTGACCGCTTTGATGGGCACGGCGAGCACACTGGGTTTGACCTCTGTTTCGATTTCCACGGTGGCAGACATGCCGGGACGGAACGGCGTCCAGCTGCTGTCTCGACCAGCGCGTAATTCGCCATAGCTGTCGGGAAGGATGCGGATTTTAACGCTGAAATTGGTCACGCTCTCTAAGCTGAGCCGCGCAGCGCCGGTAGCGTTGAGTGCAGTATTGCCAATTTCAGTGACCATTCCATAGAAGTTGCGCTCGGTGTACGCGTCCACTTCGATGCGGGCCGTATCGCCCAGGGCGACCTTGACGATGTCTGATTCGTTGACTTCGACGTCGACCTCCATGGCGCCCAATTCAGAAATCTTCATGATCACCTCCCCTTGGAAGGAGCCAATGCCTTGAACCCCTTCACCTTCTTCCTTGACGAGCGCTGTCACGGTGCCAGCTTGGGTGGCGCGCAGAACGGTTCGGCGCAGGTTGTCCTCGGCTTCGTTGACGGTCGCTTCTGCGCTGCGGATGGTGAAGCCGGCAGACCGCACCCCTTGCTGTGAGGCTTCAAGATCGGCTTCTGAACTCTTGAAGCTCACCTCTGCTTGCTCAAAATCCGCTTGACTGAGTACGCCTTTTTCGCGCAGGTCTGAGTTGCGTTTGTAGGCCAGTTCTGCAGCTGTAAATGCAGCCCGAGATTGGGTAAGACGGGCTTCGGAGGTGGCCAAGTTTGCACGGGCATTGTCCAACGCAGCTTTGGCCTGACTCAGGCGGCTTTCGTAGATGTCGGGGTTGATCCGGGCGATCAAGTCTCCAGTGGCCACACGGTCGCCTTCACGCACGGGAAGTTCTATGAGCTGACCACTGACTTCTGCGGAGACCTTGACTTCGACTTCGGGCTGTATGCGCCCTGAGGCGATGACGGTTTCTACGATGCGGTGGCGCCCAATGGCGTCGGTATCAACCGCCGGCATTTGAGGCCCTCCACCGACAACGGCAGCGAGCACAATCACCACAAGGACGATCCCGCCTATGATGTAGTAAGTGCGTTTCTTCATCCCTTAGAAAATATCGAAGCGCAAGCCCCTGCCTGCATAAAAGTCGAGAATCGCGATCCGGAACACCAGGTCGTAACTGGAGCGCAATGCCGTTAGTCTGGCTGAGTCATAGCGGTTGCGCGCTTGGGTATATTCAACTTGGGTGGAGGCGCCTTGTTCGAAGCGCAGCTGTGCATTGTCAAATGCGAGTTTGGCTGCGGTTTCAGACCGGGCGGCAGCGCCGAGGGTTTCAATGGCGTTGCGCGCATCGCGGTGGGCGCGTTCTACCGACTGTTGGAGTCCTTGTTGGGTTTGCTCCAATTGCAGTTTGGCTTGCTCAATGCCGACCTGGCTGCGGCGGATTCCATTGCGCACGGACCAACCATTGAAAATGGGTACGGAAAGGCTAAAGAAAAGACTCTGGTTGACGTTCTGGGTAATCTGATCCGTGAATGGCCGCGTCCGGAATTCGTTGTAAGACAAGGCGCTGGAAAGCACGGGTTCCAATGAATTCTCTGTGACTCCAATGGTGAACACTTCAAGGGTGGGGTCGCCTATGGGTTCTTGGGCTGCACCTGAGAAACCCGATCCGTAGCTCCAGCTGGTACTAAGCCGGGGCAAGCCTACAGTCTTGGCCAGGTCTTTATTGATGTGTTGCTGGCGCACGCGGGATTCTCCAGCCTTAACTTCAGGGAAGTTGGTGAGGGCTGTTTCTAGAATGTTGTCGATGGACGGGAGGACATGAACTGTACCCACACTGCTGAGGTCGGGACGAACGATGCTGAGTTTTTCGGCATCTGTTGGACTCAGCCGCATGGTCTGTGCCAATTGCAACTTGGCAAGGGCAACCTCTCCTTCGGATGAAATCCGTGCGCTTTGATCTGAGGCGAGCTGGGCCTGTAGGTCGAGCAGGTCAGCTTCGGGGGCGGCGCCAGCGTCTACGAAAGCGCGAATGCGTGTTACCTGGATCTCCGTAGTCTGCACATTGAGGTCGGCGATCTCCAACGCGTCTTCCGCAAACATCAACGAGAGAAAGGCGCTGGCCACTTGCAATGCAATGTCATTGCGGGTTTTGTCGAGGTCAAACCCCGCAGCAATGCGGCGTTCTTCAGCTTGATCCAGCCGCAGGTGGTTGGACATTCCATTGTAGAGCGTAACTCCTGTGCCGATGCCCACGCTGTTGGACCGGATGCGAGAAGTGGCAAACGAGTTGGTAAAAGGGTCGATGGTCTGGCCCCAATTGTAGCCGTGAGAGGCGCTTCCATTGAGCGAAGGCAGGAAGGCGGCCTTGGCCTCATCTACATCGACGTCATTGAGTTCCATGCCAATGGTCCCTTGCCTGATCAACAGGTTGTTCTGTTGTGCATGAGAGACAGCGCGGTCCAGGGTCCAGCTCGAAGTCTGGGCCATGCTGGTCACGGTGACAAGGGTAAAGAAGAGGGCGGTGGTGAAACGAAGGGGACTCTTAAAAGCCATCATCGCGGGAAAGCAGGGAGCTGTAGGCATTGCCCTGCGAAAGTACGTCTTGAGCGCATGGTGCGCACAAGGGTGGTGAAGGTCAGTATTCGGTGACCTCTATTTCGACCCTTCTGTTGGCTTCGTGTTGCCAAGCATATATCGGGTCTGGGAAGAGCAGGGCGTCTGCACCGCCTCCCTTGGCTGTCAGTCTCGAGGGCTCGATTCCGTGGTCTTCGAGCCAGTGGATCATGACGGATGCCCGCTTTACACTGGCTTTGCGGTAGAAGCTTCTGGACCGGTGTCCGTCAGCGCCATTCACGTGACCTATGATGTCCAAATTGACCGTGGGGTTTTCTTCCATCCATTTTAGAAGCTCTTCAGCGACGCCTTGCGACTTGGGGTGAAGGCGGTTCTGATTTCCCAAAAAGTGAATGCCGAGTATGTCGGTCCGTTGCCCCACTTCGAGGGGTCTGAGGTTCACTTTGATGTTGGGCTCGTGCAGCAAGTCGGGAAAAAATGTCTCGGTATGAAACATGCAGCCTGGCTTGTTTCCAATCAATGTGTGCCTGCGGTGAGGAACTACACGGAGTACCGTGTCGCTGAGTTGTGACCACCTTCCCGGGCGGCGGCTGTGGTACCCAAAGAGGACAACATCACAAGCGTCAGGGGTCCCATTCGAGGAGACTGACAACCTGTAACTGCCATATTCAAGTACGGTTTCACTGGGGTCAATGGACCGTTCTGCGTGGAACTGGGCCGAGGAGGGAAGGACTGATAATAGAATCAGGGACAAGGCGAATAAAACAAGGGCGAAATCACGCCATTGTTCTTTTTTGACAAGCTGGTTAAGCATGTCTGTAATTTACACATTATTCTACCAAACTCCTATTTTTATAGACGAAATATCCAAAAAACCCGAGGAGTAGGTAAGGGACGGCCATGATGTACAGGATGCCTTGGTTGATGCCACGGCCCACGGCACCTTCTGCAGCGCTGTCCTCGGCAACCGCTTTGCACATCACACATTGTCCGAGGGCCACATCGGCAAGCGCCAGTAGCGCGAGGAGCAGAAACAGTGGCGAGGGACGGCGCATCAGTATGGGTAATAGGGCGAGATCATCCAAAAGACAACCACGCCTGTCGCGGTGACATACAGCCAAAGGGGCATCGTGATTTTGGCTATGCGCCGGTGCCGTTGAATGTCTCCTGCCAGGCCACGCGCGTAGCTGAACAAAGCCAAGGGTACAATGGCCGCCGACAAGAGGATGTGGCTGACCAGAATGACGAAATAGACGGTCCGGATGGCGCCCTCGCCTCCGAACTTGGTGGATTCGGTCAGCAAGTGAAAGGCCACATAACTGACCAGGAACAGCGCAGATAGGGCCAAGGCGGCTGTGTTGAGTGCTTTGTGCCGTGCCACCTTTCCGCGGCGAATGGCCATCAAGGAGGCAGCGAGACAGCAAAACGCAGTGGCGTTGAGCAGGGCATTGAGACGGGGCAGCCAATACACCTGACGCAAGGTCTCTTCCGAGAGTCCTTCGGCAGGGGGGATGAGGTACAGTCCTGTGACGATCAGTGGAACAGCGATGGAGAGGATCCATACAAACCTTTGAACGGCGCGTTGAGGTAGGGCTTGGGTCATGGCTGAACTTGATCGGCTGCAGGTGTCTTTTGTTGTGCCAACACTTGCATCAGATGTTCAAACATTTGGTCGACGTCTGAAGTTCTCGTCCCGTCATAAGAACCGCGCAGATGTCCATCAGCATCCACAAGAAGGATCTGGTCGCTGTGAAAGAAACCGCCTGCAGCGGTATCGCTCGCAAGGGCCGTGAGCAGATAGCCTTCTTGCAACAAGGGGTAGAGTTCTTCTTCTGGGCCAGTCAAGAATTTCCATACGCTGGAGTCTGCGCCCAAGCGTTCGCCGTAGCTCCTCATTCGCTCTGGCGAGTCGTTCTCAGGGTCTACAGTATGGCTGATGATGCGCACTTCATCTTGTAAACCTGCCGCCCAAAGTTGGTCGTGCACGCGGGCGAGTTGAGAGCTGATGACCGGGCAGATGGTCGGGCATGAGGTAAAAAACGCATCGACCAACCTCACTTTGCCATTCAAATCGCGGTGGCTGAACTCGGCGCCATTTTGGTCGATGAGGGAAAACTTGGGCACGGTGTAAGGGGCGTTGCCAAGTTGGGGCCCTAGGAAGGGGAGCGGGGGAGCTGCGGCCCAATCACGCGTTCTCTTTTCCCGTTCTTTTTTGCGCTTCTTGAGCAAGGCGATGTCCTCAACAGCGTCGCCAATTTCATGCTCGCTGGATGCGAGATACTTCTGTCTCACAAAACCCTTGTCGTCTACCAGCAGCAGGGTCGCAATGTTGAAACGGTCTGCAGGGTCTCTGGGGATGCCCAATCCTGAATCAATGATGCTGTCAATGTCAGATTGGTTGCCAGTGAGGAAGCGCCATTTGTCGGGGTAACGGTTGTACCTCTCGTTCCTTTCAACGTATTCCTGGAGTTTTTTGGGCGTATCGTGTTCTGCATCGAGCGTGAAGCACAGCAGTCCCACATCGGGCTCGTCTCGGTACCTCCAGTTGGCCCACAAAAGTTGTTGGGTAAATGCGGCGAGCTGTGGCGAGGTGGCGGTGTCCGTAGTCATGAATGCCACCAGCCAGAACGTGCCTGCCAATGCACTTCTGTCAACGGTTCTTCCCAATTGGTCCTGGAGTGCAAATTCAGGCAGGCGACGCGCGTCTTGAGCGGTAGTGATCCGCTCTCCTGCTTGATCGAAATAGTCGAGGTCGCTGAATTCGTGGCGCATGCCCTTTCCCAGAAGGAGGAGCAAAAGAAGCGGAAGGCCCGGAAGGGCGACGACAAGAAAGAAACGGCGCAAGGGTCGGCGCGGAGTGGAATGGCGCTCACCCATGGTTGCAGCAGCTGATTAGTGGAACATCAGGTCCATCCCATAATGGGCCAACCCTTCCGTGATCGCAATGAAGATCAGGTACAGGATGAACACGAAATAGGGAATGATGACGGCGTTGCGCAGATTCTTGCGTTCATCGCCGAGGTGCATGAAGGACATCACGATGTAACCCGCTTTTAAAAGGGTCAGGATGATGAAGGTCCATTTGATGGCTGCCCAAGTGTAGGTCTCAGACCGCTTGAACATGACACCCATGCCTACCTCAATGGCCGTAATGACCGAGAGGATCACGGTTACGAGGTAAATCTTTTTACGGATGGCCACGCCTTCCTCCTCGCTGTGGTGAGCGTTGAGGGCGTAACTGTCGTTTACGATGAGGTCGTCGCGCTCCATGTCAGATGAGGTAGAAGAAGGTGAATACAAACACCCAAACGAGGTCGACAAAGTGCCAATAGAGGCCTACTTTCTCTACCATTTCGTAGTGCTTGCGGCGTTCCATGACGCGGTTGAGCACCATCAAAAACACCACCAGATTGATGATCACACCGGAGAACACGTGGAATCCGTGAAACCCGGTGATGAAGAAGAAGAAGTTGCTGTAGCCTTGCTGGGTGGCGTACTCACTGTGGTTGATGCCGCCCCAATCTGCACCGAGCCCTGGGATGGGAGCGCCAAAGGAGAAGTTTTCTGACCGGGCGTTCCAAAGGGCCATCATGGCGTCTCCTTCAAGCTCCGTTTCGTCTTCGATGTACTTGTTGATTCGCAGGCTGTGCAAATGGGCTTCGTGTGGGTGGTCGCCCAGCTCGGTGAGCACCACATGACCGCCGTCTTCGGAAAGGGGGACAGTCAGAGGGTCCTGGAGGTGCATCTCCATGAGGTGCCCGAAGTGGTGGTCCATGTAAACCCGTTCTCCAGCCGAGAGGGTCAGTGCATCTCCGTCAGGTGTGGAAATCGTGACCTCCTTGGCCAGGTTGAAGCAACCGCCGCCGCCGTGAATAAAGTGGCTCCATTCCCAAGCTTGCGAACTCAAAAAGAAGATGCCACCGATGACGGTCAGGCCCATCCACTTCAGCACCCCGGAGCGGTCGTTCCTGTGGCCAGCTTCTACGGCCAGTACCATGGTGACTGAGCTCACGATGAGGATGAACGTCATGAGCGCTACGTAAGCGAGGGGATATTCACCTTCGAGGCCTGGCAGGGCCCGGAAAGCTTGTTCTCCGATGGGCCAGGGGTCTACTGAACTCGCCCGCCAGAAGGCGTAAGCGATCAACAGTCCTCCAAACGTCAAAGCGTCTGATACGAGGAAATACCACATCATCATTTTGCCGTAGCTCACGCTGAACGGCGAGCGTCCTCCTCCCCAGAGGACCTCTTTAGAAATTGCTGATTTTGCCTCTCCGGACATGACGCTGATTTGCGCCGCAATATTACGTCATCCTCAATGGATGAGGAAGAGGAAAGCGAACAGGTATACCCACAGCAGGCCTAAGAAGTGCCAGTACACACCACCGGTGTGCAATCTGATGGTGTCATCAGGGGTGATTTTGCCTCTGAGAATGCGAATCCCATTGACCACGAGGTAGGCCAAACCAAGGGCCAAGTGAAACAGGTGAATCAGGATCAAGATGAACAGGTAACCCGCGGAAGAATTTGAGGTCCGAACCACGTCAATGGTGATGTCGCGGGCCATCAGGACATCGTCTGAGGCAAACAACTGCTTGGTTTCAGGACGGTAATTCAAGGCAGTCCCGTCTTGGACGATGGTGTAGTCAACCCCCCATTCTGCAGGGCCCTCCAACAATTGATTGATGCTGTTCCAGCGGTATGCCTTGGCACCGGAGGCCAGCTCATCTACGGTCCAGCCCATGCCTTTGTCTTGCAATTGTCCCCAGCCGTTCAACTGCAGTACTGTAAAGGCGACGCCCAGTCCGAACGTGATGGCCAAGAAAATGAAGCTGGCTTGGGGCTTGCCTTGCTTCATGGAGCGAAGGCTGAGCCACATGGGGAGGGAGCTCAAGACGATCAACACGTTGCTGATCCAGAGGTCTTGTACGGGTTCGATGTGAACCCAGAATTGGCCCACGTTCGAAACAATGTAAGCCGAGGTAAAACCTGCAAACAGCATGACTACGGCGAAGACGATGAAGTACATCAACATCTTTTTGGTGCGGTCCCGTATTGAAGGGTCCAGTCCCTCGAAGACGTCAATTTTACGCTGTGGTGCTTCGGAAGTGGAGTCGTTGGTGTTCATGGCATCGTATGACATGGAGAGAACCGTTGGAGGGCTCTTGGGTTCAGGGCAACTTGTCGAGTACGTACGTGAGTTGCACGATAGGGAGGTACAAGAAGCTCGCGAACATCAATTTTCTTGCATTTTCGACTTCAAGGTTGCGCCAAAGGCGGTAGGCGGGGACGCAAAATCCCAGTCCTGCGATGATGGCGACCACCAATGCGGTGTCACCCACCATGGCTTCTCCGCCGGGCAGCGCCCAGGGCAGCAGACTCGCAGGGATGCAGAGCATGGTGTAGAGCAGAATTTGACGGGCACTGGCGGCACTGCGGCCTTCTTTGAAGGGCAGCATGCGGTATCCTGCTTTGAGGTAGTCCTCATGTGCCACCCATGCGATGGCCCAGAAATGTGGGAATTGCCACATAAACTGCACGGCAAATAAGGTGCCGGGCTCTATGCCAAAGCGGTGTGTGGCGGCTACGTACCCCAGCATGGGTGGAATGGCACCAGGAATGGCCCCCACCAGTACACTGAAGCCTGTGCGCGCTTTGAGCGGTGTGTAGGCGAGGACGTAACTGAGCAGTGCCAAGAGGCCGAGTATGCCAGCGCGGACTCCGAGGTCAAACAAAGCGGCGAGCCCTAAAATTCCCGCAGCCGTGGACCATAGGGCTGCGGCTTTGACGGACATCCGTCCTGTGGGAAGAGGCCGGTTGGCCGTCCTCCCCATTTTGGCGTCGTTGGACTTCTCGATGATTTGATTGAAACCGTTGGACGCCCCTGTGAGCAAATACCCTCCAATGGTGAGCTTTAAAAAGGGAACCAAAGCGATGGTTTCGGCGCCCATGAACCAGCCAAGCACAGCGCTCATGACGACGAAAGTGCCGAGGCGCAGTTTGAAAAGAACGGCGATGTCCTTCATCAAGGTGGGGGTGGGCTCGGGAGTAGCCGTCATGGGGCGGGGCGAAATTAGGGCGGCCCTACCAATCAGCGCCCAAAAAGGGGCCTGTAGTGCGCAGGCCGAAAATCAACCCCATGTTTTGCTCCTTTACCAAGCCCAAGGTCGTCTGCTGCCCTTCCCACCTTGCGAAGCATTGAACATGGGTGTCCTCGCCCAAATCCAATGTTCGGGCCACGTCCAATTGCAGCAGTGCAAACCGCCGAGCAGTCCCTCCGAGCCAGAGGTAAGCTTCGGCGGTGCGGTCGATGTCGCCAATTTGAGGCAGGGAGCCCGTAGGGTCCCCTCCACTGGGATCGTCTCCCCGACTTGAAGCTGTAAACCGTCCATGTACAGACCACTTCTTTCGGCTCATATGGCCTTCAATGCTGCCTTCAAGGAAGTTCGCTCCCAGTGGATGGGCTAGGGGGGTTAGGCCATTGATGTAGGCGCTGGTCGGGGTGAAATGGCTGTAAGTCCATGGCCTCACTCCAGCGGCTTCAATCCGCCATGCTCCGCGAGGGTAACCCCAATGCAAGCCTCCGAGTAGGCCGTATTTGTTGCCCCACCATCCTGTGGACCCCAGTATCTCTGAAACAATGAGTTCGTCGAGCAGCAGTTGGCCGTAAAGAAAGCGTTGGCCCTGGTCGTTGGCCCCGAGTCGCCATTGGCCCTCTAGTCCGACGAGGGCATTGTCGGAGCTGCCTTGGGCGTATTCGGTGGGCCGCAAGCTTGTCAAGGGGACCAGGTAGTGGGGTTCGAACAGGCGCTCACCGCCTTCTGTGTTCCAGACGACTGCGCCCCAAAGGGCAGCGGTGAGGCGTTTGCCCAAATCCACCTCCAGCCTGTGGCTGACGACCATGCGTTCGATGCCGGTCCGGAGCCGACCTGACTCAGGAACCCAAAACCGGGGGTCTCCTAAAGCATCTGGTGAGCAGTGTATGCTGGCTGCTCCTTGCAAGGCTTCGATGCGGTGGCGGTAACGCAGACGGCCTCCTGCATCGAAGGTTGTCTCGACATAAGGGACCGGTGCGGAATGCCGCCCCCGAAAGAGCGAACGCCTGCCCCAACCGTCGTGAAGGGTGTCCCGCCCTAAGTGGATTGTGAGAGCGGGCAATGGTTGCCACATCCATCGTCCGCGCAGCCTGTAGGCACTGCGCCCTGCCGTTCCACGCCGGTCATAGCCTGCTTGGGCTGCCCGAAGCAGCGGTGTGCCGGCCGATTGAAGCAGGTCTATGGTGAGGTGGGATTGGTGCCTTGGTCCGCGGGTTTGGATGGCTGCAGAAGCGCGAAAAACGGCTCCGCCGTTGGACCCCAGCGGGACCGCGCCCCCGATCATTTGAGGATGAACATTGATGGCCAGCGTCTTGGCCGTATCGGTCCGGTTGGAAACGTCGGGGGTTCCTTGTGCTGTTGCTGTCACCGAACCCATTGAGGTGGCCCAAAGCATTGACATGAACAACATGAACCTCATGTTACAAACGTAGGCGATGAAGCGTGTGGGTGAAATGCGACACCTTTTGGTCAACGAAAAACGGCCTGCCTCAGGGGGTCCTGGCGTTCTCCTTTCTGCGCAATGCGCGGGACAAAACCTGCATCTTTTCGATCCCGATGACGACCAGTGGGAGGGTAAATGCACATCCGAGCAACACAAAGAAAGCGGCAGTCGGATCCATTTGCGGAAGGCCGAATCCCAAAGAAATCATGATGGCCGTGTAGCCATGAATGAAGAGGGCGGCTTGCAAATGGGACATGCCGAGCCTCAACAGGCGGTGGTGCAAGTGGTTGCGGTCGGCTGTGAAAGGCGATTGACCTTTCAATACCCGGAGCGTGAAAATCCGGAGGGTATCGACCAACGGGTAGCTTAAAGTGGTCATCGCCAACAGAGGCAATGAGCGGTTGCCCCACATTTCGGGGACTTGCTCAGCCGGGGTTTGCATGATGCTCGTGGCCATCACATAGATGAACATGCCAAGGATGAGCGAGCCGCTGTCTCCGAGGAATATGCGTGCAGGTGTTATGTTGAATACCAAGAATGCGGTCAGTGACCCGGCAAGTGCCAAGCAGAGAATGGCAAAGTCACTTTGCCCTGTGATTTGAAACCACAGCGTGCATGCGATGGCAATCAGCAGGCCATAGCCACCGGCGAGGGTGTCAATGCCATCAATAAGATTGACCGCATTCACAACCACGATGTAAACAAAGAGCGAAAACATGGGGGCGAACCATGCCGATAAAGCCCCCCATCCGAACAGGTTGCCAAAATCTGTAATGGCAAATCCTCCACCGAGGATGAGGATGCATCCAACGCCGATTTGTGTCCACAATTTTTTGAGGGGGTCCAGCTCTGTGAGGTCGTCTTTTAGACCAAGGAAGAAGAGGATCAGGGAGCCCGCTGCCAGCCTGAGGAAAGGGATGGCGCCTTCACCCTCGGGGTGCACCAAAAGGCAGGTGGTAAACAGCGTAGCAATAAAAACCAATACGCCACCAAGACGGGGCACGCTTCGCTTGTGAACCTTGCGGTCCTCTGACGGCTCGTCGAGCAGATTTTTCTGCAGCGCGAGCTGAATAAGCGAAGGCATTCCGAGCATCACGAATGCGAATGCGAGCAGAAATGACAACATAGTTTTGGTTAGAGCTAAAGGTAAAAATATTCTGACAAACTCCGACAGAGTGTCTAAACCTCACGCCCAATTATATTCCTGTCAAGATAATCTTTATATGTGGCTTCTCCATCAATGGTTTCGTCTAAAATTGAAAATGGGCGCTGTGACCCCAAAACTCCACCAGGACCCTGCAGTTTCTCCATACCATCCGGGGGATTGCATGTAGCTGACAAAAGGAGACCACGGTACCAGTGGGGGCCACCACCGGCTGGGCAGGTTTTGGCGTCGAACCCCATTTGATCCGAGGTCTGCAGCAGCAGAGGGAAAGCTGAGTGTGCCTTTCCATGAGGGGCTAAGTTCGGGCAGAACAGACCAGCTGTCTCCCTCGACTTGAGGCAAGCCGACTTCGGCTGCCAATGTGACCCCACCCAATCTCCATTCGACACCTTGAATACAATAGGGCGTGAGGCTGGACCAACGGTCAATGCCCAAACTGCTTCCAGGAATTCCCGGATGGAGCCCTTGTGGAACCGATCGGTTGACGGGGGCGAGCTCGGTCCAGAAGGACCAACTTTCACCGTGCCTCACATGTCCTATCATGCCTTGCCAGGCGGCACCATCGCCGTTGGCGCTCATGCCTTCAAAGCGAGAATCGCGCCATGGATGGCGGCGAAGTTGGCCGTACCAGGTGGACTTTGGCCGCCGCCATTGAACGTCTATGCCTTGGTGGCCAGTGAGGTACCAAGGTGCTGTAGTCTTTGGATTGGGGAGGACCCAAGGGGCGAGGGCGCGCATCCACTCTACAGCGCCTCGGCGGTCTTGCGAGCGGTCTGCTGCGTCCGTCCAACGCGCAACCATGAACGTCATGTCCAAAGACTGTCCCTTCCACTTGAAAGATTTCGTGGCGCTCCGGATGCCCAACCCCAAAGGCCGGTAGCGTCCTTCTCTTGCACCGTTTGCAGGAAGCCGCTCTGGGCTTTTTTGGCGGGATTGTACCCAACGGTATACCCAACCTTTGCCCAACTGTATTTCAGCGAGCAGGTAGGGTGCAGGAGCCCGGGCGCCATTCCATAAAATATTCCGCGTGCCAGGCCCCAAACCGGTGGCACCCAGCCCCCACTGTACACGCAACCTTTCATGGGGTTGGGCATCGAACCACACTTCGGCGAGGCTGTGGTCGAGGGTGTACAGACCTCCTTCGGTTGGCCGCAGTTTCCCTGTTCCCATTCCCGGGTACGCTTGGGCAGTAAGTACGGCCTCCGTCTCGGGTGAAACCAGTACCCTCTGCATCTCCAGTACCCTGCCTCCAAACCGAATTTGGCCGTCGATGCTCCCGGAATAGCGGACGCCACGAATGTTGCGAAACCCTTGCTGGATGGGGTCGGCCCCTCCTGTATTTAGCCTCCTCCGGTCCAATGAAATGTCGACAATGGGGTC
>DDCX01000115.1:16581-17372 GCA_002336475.1 Flavobacteriales bacterium UBA1995
AAGAAGAAGACACAACGCGGGAGGCAACGCCCGCCAGAAAAGTGAAAGCCTAGGCTGTAGAACAGGCCTTCTCATTTGGCGCGCACAGCGACTGGGGCTTGCTTAAACTCCTCATATACCTCGGAGAGTCCTTGTTGCAATTCAATGGCGTGTTTCCAACCCAAGTTGTGGATTCTGCTGCAGTCCATGAGTTTGCGTGGCGTCCCGTCGGGCTTGTCCGTATCCCAAGCGATGTTGCCTGTGAAACCCACAATGTCGCGGATGGTTTCGGCGAGCGCTTTGATTGGGAGGTCAACTCCGGTCCCCACGTTGACGTGTTCTTTTCCGTTGTAGTGCTCCATCAGGAACAAACAGGCTGCGGCCAGATCGTCCACGTGCAAGAATTCGCGGCGGGGTGAACCGGTCCCCCAGCAGGGCACATCGCTGTCGCCGTTCTCTTTGGCTTCGTGGAATTTGCGGATGAGGGCTGGAACAACATGGCTGTTGTTCAAGTCGTAGTTGTCGCCGGGCCCATAGAGGTTGGTGGGCATGGCTGAAATGAAATTCGATCCGTATTGGTCCCGGTAGGACTCACACAATTTGATGCCAGCAATTTTGGCGATGGCGTAGGGCTCATTGGTGGGCTCCAGGGCTCCGGTGAGGAGCGCGTCTTCTTGGAGAGGCTGATCCGCCAATTTGGGGTAGATGCAACTTGAACCAAGGAAGAGGAGCTTCTCGACGCCGACAGTATGGGCAGCGTGAATGAGGTTGGCCTCAATCATCAGGTTGTCGTAGAGAAAGTCGGCCCTGTA
>DDCX01000082.1 GCA_002336475.1 Flavobacteriales bacterium UBA1995
CGGTAGCATTGGTGGCGGCGGCGGCGGCGGTGGCTATTCTACAGGTGGATGGCTCAACCCTGGTGGTCCTGGAACTGGGGCCTCGGGATCTATGTTCGGCGGTGCTGGTGGTGATGGAGCCGTCAACGGGGGAGCGGGCGGCGGCGGCGCTGCAGCGTTTGGTGGCGCATTTTTTGCGCGGTCAGGAACCCATGTTTTTCGCCACTGTACTTTTTCGGGAAATGCGGCCATTCCTGGCTCAGCGGGCACATCATTTGGAGGTGGTGTCGCTCCTTCCGGCGGCACAGCAAGGGGCGGTGCCATCGGAACGACAAGCGGCGACATCACCTTGGACAATTGTTTGATCTGGGGCAACTCAGCCATAGGAGCGCCCACAGGAGACGATGAAGACGTCTATTTGAATGGCGGTGGTCCATTGATGTCAGAGGTGGGCCACAATCTCATCGGGAAATTGGGAGACAATGTGGACTCGCAATTCGATGCGGCATCAACAGGGAACTTGATAGGGGTTGTGGCAGAACTCCTGCCTTTTGCAGATTATGGGGGGCCTACTGACGCTTTTATGTTGAGCGCTTGCGAACCGTTGAGCCCTGCCATTGATGCAGGTGCAGCCCTGATCGCGGGGGTGACCGAGGATCAACGCGGGGTATTGCGCGATGCCAATCCTGACATCGGTGCGATCGAAGGGCCTGTAGCTGTGCAATTGGACCCCATTGTAGCAGAAGTGTGCCCTTCAGAAACCGCTTCATTGAGCTTGTCATGGCCGGATGCAACGACCACCTGGCCGGACGGTTCGGTTGGTGACACTTGGGATACCGGCAGCATTACAGGTGCTGTGGCTGTGGTGACCACCGCCGAAGGTTGTGAGGAGGAGATTGATTTGAACGTCACAGAAATTGCCATCGACACTCCTGATTTGGGCGTGGATCAAACCGTTTGTCCCAACACCCCTTTGTCATTTGACGCGGGCAATCCGGGGGCCCTCTTTTCTTGGGCCTTGGATGGGAACTTGAGCGGGTTGTCACAAACACAGTTGATCGACCTTGAAGGCACGTTGACGGTCACCGTTGAAGTGATGGGCTGTCAGACCAGCGATACCGTTGAGGTAACGTGGTTGGATGAGTATCCCTTGGAATTGGGGCCAGCCGTGACCCTGTGTTTGGGAGAAGATGTAACATTAAACGCAACCAACAACAGTTGGGGCGGATTGCCTCCTGCGTTTCAATGGCAGGGAGGGCCTAGCGATTCCGAGTATCAAGTGGATGCATCCGGCCTCTATGTGGTGACGGTGACCACTGTTGATGGATGCGCATCTTCAGACGATGTGGAAGTGACATTGAGCTCCCTGACAGGCGTTGACTTGGGCAGTGATGCTACGGTTTGTCCTGATGCCCCCTACATCTTGGACCCCGGTTACCCCTCTGCGACATGCTTGTGGCAGGATGGTACCGTTTCATCCACTTACCCGGTGTCCAATACAGGGATTTATAGCGTCAATGTCAGCGATGGTGTTTGTCAGGTTAATGATCAAGTGTTCATCGAGGTGGTGGATGTTTTTGATGCGAATTTGCCCGATTACCTCAGTTTTTGCAGCCAAGACAGTGTGCTTGCCTTGGCGGCCTTTGGTGCGTCCGATTATGTGTGGTCCAACGGTGTTGTGGGCAATCAGCTGTGGGTCACTTCTCCCGGCTTTTATGAAGTGACGGCTACCC
This sequence comes from Flavobacteriales bacterium UBA1995, assembly GCA_002336475.1. Lineage (GTDB taxonomy): Bacteria > Bacteroidota > Bacteroidia > Flavobacteriales_D > Sanyastnellaceae > UBA8752. The sequence continues at coordinate 1,713 of DDCX01000082.1, forward strand.
AGGACGGTTGCGATTTCACAGACATCGTATCTGTTTCTGTCCAACCTCTGCCACCCGTGGACTTGGGGTTGGATGTGATCCTGTGTGAAGGGGAGTCTTTGGACCTAGACCCCGGTGTGGTCGGTGCAGATTACGTGATTTTCAATGACACCTTGACGACGCCAACCTTGACGGTGGATGAAACCGGGGAGTACACCGTAACTGTGGCATTGAACGGTTGTGTCAACCGAGACACCATTGATGTTGAAGTCAGGCCCATTCCAGAATTTACCCTTGCCGAAGACTCTGTGTTGTGTCCGGGTGATGTGCTGACGATCGAAACGGGGCTGTCATCTGACGTGCTGGTCACATGGAATACAGGAGCCGTGGGTCCTGCCATCGATGTGAATCAGCCGCAGACCTACGTGGCAACGGGACAAGTGAGCGGTTGTGAATTCGTCGACTCTATGACGGTAGAGGTTGCCCAGCCCATTTCAGTTCCTCTCGATGCGATGTACACGTTGTGCTTGGGTGACTCCATCACGCTGAACGCCCTTCAGGGAGAAGCGGTGTATCCTTCGACGTACCGATGGGACAATGGGGGAATCACTCCCCAGCGCACCATCAGTCGGGCGGGATTGTACACGGTTGAAGTGTCCAACGTATGCGATACTGTGGGACACATTTTAGAGGTAGAGCAGGTGGTATGTGGCTGCCAGGTTTATGTGCCAACGGCCTTCACACCGAACAACGACGGCAAAAATGACGCATGGTTTCCCGTGTTGGATTGTGAGCCATTCACCTATGAGGTCACCGTATGGGACCGCTGGGGGAGGCCGGTCTTTCAATCTACAGAACCCAGCGAGGTGTGGTACGGTCAGGTAGACGGAACACCAGGATCAAAAACCAGAGAGAGTGGCCGCTACTATGCCATTGATGGCGTCTACATGTGGGAAGTCATCATTGAATTGCGCAAGGATCGCGTGCCCGAGGTCATTCGTCAGAATGGCTACGTGCGGATTTTGCGCTGAGCGTCCCTGCACTTTCCAGCGCTCAATTTTTGCGCAACTTGTACAAGCGGTCTGGGTAGTCGGTGATGATGCCGTCCACGCCCATCTGCATGACAGCAAACAGGTCTTCTGCCTCATTGACAGTCCAGGGAATCACCCGGATGTTCTGCTGTTGAAGGTCGTGGACGTCGTTGGCATCGATGCTTTCCCACTGTGGAGAATAGATGGAAGGTGTAAAGTTGATTTTGGTCAATTCAGAGGATACGGGCCCCTTGGAATTTGTCAGCCAAGCTGTGGTCATGGTGGGCGCTTGTTGGTGGACCGCATTTAATGCAGCGGCGCTGAAGCTTTGAATGCAAGTGCGGTCTTCAATTCCCAGCCGGCGCAGTTCTGCGATGACGGTTTGGGCAAAGGTCACAGCATCCGGACAATACTCAGGTTCGAGGTCCTCCCTGTGCTTGATCTCCATGTTGTAACGGATTTTGGCGTCGCTCTTGAGCAGGGGCACTTCTTCGGTCACTTCGACCACCTCTGCCAAAGTGGGTTTTTGAACGGGCAGGTGTCGTTGCTCAGGAAATTGCGGATGAAGGGCCATTCCACAGTCGAACGCCTGGATTTCGCCGGTGCTCATTTGGTGCAGGTTGTATTGCCGCTCTTTTGATGCAGAAATGGCGTTCCCTTCGGGCGTTGTGCAGATGGTGTGGCTCATCCAGGGTTCATGGCTCACAATGAGGTTGCCGTCTTTGGCAACACACAGGTCCATCTCCAGCACGTTCGCGCCTTCACGTATGGCGATGACAAAGCCGGGAATGCTGTTTTCAGGCAACAGGCCTCTCGCGCCGCGGTGCCCTTGGATTTCAAAGGCTGGAGCGGTGTCCTGCTCTGTGACAGCGCTGGAGGCAGGGAGGGGGTCTTCTGTATTGGTGTGATCGGTGGTTTCACCGCAACCCATGGCAGAGAAAATGGCCAAAAGGGAGACCGTTCGAAGGCATAGCGTCATGCTTCGAAAATACTCCAACGACCAATGCGGAAGGGGATTGATGACGGAGGCCTAATTTGGCTGAAGATGGAAGGTGAAGAAACCATTTCAGCGGAGCGTTTGGTGTCCCGCTCAGACTTGGCCCTGTGGTCAGGATTGCCTGACCGCCATCCTTTGGTGGGGTTGTTTCACCGCTTTGGTGGGATTCGCAAGTTGAACTCAGCATACGGCCGCATCGCCCATTTACCCGCTGCAGACTTTATAGATGAAGTCTTCAATCAATTGGGTGTTCGATTGGAATGGCAGGAAGAAGATTGGGCAAAAATCCCGGCGGAGGGGCCTTTTGTTGTGGTGTCCAACCACCCTTTCGGGGTCTTGGACGCGCTGGCCTTGATCCGGTCCATCCAAAAAGTGAGGCCGGACTTTAAGCTCGGAGTAGAGTCGCTGCTCGCCGATACCCCGTCGCTCGGTGGGTCCATGTGTGTTGTTTCAGAAGTGCGGTCAGGTGGCCGCTCGGTGCCCTTGCTGTCGGGTTGGAAGGAGGCCAGCCAGCATGTGGCAGGGGGAGGGGCATTTGGGGTTTTTCCTGCCGGTAAAGTTTCAGGCTTCACGAGGTCTTCGAGGGTGGTTTCCGATGGGATGTGGTCGCGTTCGGTAGTGGGATGGTTGCAAGAACAGAACGTTCCAGTCGTGCCCGTTTACATCGATGGAGCCAACAGCCCTTTGTTTCAATGGTTGGGGCTGATCCATCCTTCCTTGCGCTCTCTGAGGGTGGCGGCTGAACTGCGCAATAAAAAAGGACACGTCCTGCGCATGCGGGCGGGCCGTCCCTTGCGCAAAAGGGACCTGTCTGGATTTGAAGGAACGGAGCAATTGGCGCGCTTTCTGCGCGCTAAATCCTATGCGCTGGGTGCCGCTTATGATGTCCGAAAGGAGTACTTCAAGGGATTCAAGTTCCCCCTGAAGGCCCAGGACGTGGCGCCAGAAACAGCCCCTGAAATTTTAAAGCGAGAGGTTTTGGGTGTGGCTGAATTGAAGCTGTTTGACCACGGCAACCTCGAAGTGTATTTGGCCCCGGCAGAACGAATTCCACAGCTGTTGCAAGAGATTGGACGCTGTCGTGAATTGACATTTAGGTCCGTGGGCGAGGGCACCAACAAGGCGCTCGACTTGGATGAGTATGATTTCTATTACCAGCATTTGGTGCTGTGGGATGCAGAAGCAGGGCGCTTGGCGGGTGCCTATCGCGTAGGAGAGGGCTGGTTGATCATGGAGCGCTTTGGTCCCCGGGGGTTTTACACCCATTCGTTGTTTCGGATGCGCAAAGGGATTCATCCGGTTTTGCGTTCTTCTTTGGAGTTGGGCCGGTCGTTTATTCGACCAGAATACCAGCGCCAACGCATGCCGTTGTTCCTGCTCTGGAAGGGCATTTTGACGGTATTGCTCCAATCGCCTGAAGCCCGTTACATTCTGGGGCCGGTCACCATCAGCAGTGACTATCAGCGCTTCTCAAGGTCGTTGATTATGGCCTTCGTGAGGCGGAATTTCTGGGACCACCAATGGGCGGAGTTCATCCGCCCCCGGAAGCGCTTTGCTTTCGAGGAAAGAAGGGTAGACGCTGATGCCTTATTGGATGGGGCTCAAGACGACGTCAAGCGGCTCGACCGGATTTTGGCCGACATTGAGCCTTCACAGGCTGTGGCTCCTGTGCTGCTCAAAAAGTACCTCCATCAGAACGCCCGCATCCTGGGATTCAACCGCGACCCCAAGTTCAACAATGCCTTGGATGGCCTGATGCTGCTGGACGTCAACGATCTGCCGGCAGAAACTGTGGAAGACTTACAGAAGGAGTTTGGGTTTGCCCCCTAAAGGGTGCCCATCGGCGGTGAGCGCTTAATTCTGCTTTTCGAAGCGCAACAAAAAGTTGAAGTCGAAGATGGACTCACCGTCGAATTCACGGAATTGGTAGGCCTGCAGGTCATCCAGTTCGAGTTCGAGCAGCTCCCAGTAGAGGTCGAGGACTTTGACCTCAGTGACAAAAGACGGGGTCAAATCCAGGCCCAAGGGTTCTGCAACACCGTTACAATCTAGATCGAGCGTGGCATTGTCAGCGAGCAGCCCGAGTACGGCTGGATCGTCCAACCCGGACGGGGTGCCTGACCACGGAGTGACTTCTAAATCGCAATGGTCGGAAAGCGCTTGCAACAGGCCGGGGTCATCCCAACCTGTGATGATGGGTTCTAGGATTTCCACGAACTCCACTTGGGCTCCATATTCGTCCAAGGCGAGGTTGGTGATTTCTGAGATGCAATCTCCTGTGAGCTCCTCCATGCAGTCTTCGGAGAGCAACTCGTCATCTGCGAACCCTTCGATGTACTCTTCCATGGCCCCGTTGATGACATCTCCTGCAGATAGGACAGCTCCATTGTAATTCAATGTGCCTTCAGATAAGATCCAATTGGAACCTGTCGCAGTGAGACTGTTCACGCAGGCTGCGACCTCGTCGGTGAGCAATGTGTAGCTACCGGTGGCAAAGAAGAGGGTATCGCTGCAATCCAATTCACCCATGAGAAAGTCGAAGGCCATTTGGACAAGGCCGGTCTGGTCCACATCTGAAGAATCGTTGTAAAACGGACCTGAAACCTTTGTGAAGGTCAATTCGTCTAGATGCAAGACGGACTTGTCATCGTTGAAATCCCAGGTCCCTTCATAGGTAATGTCATCGTTGACATTCACAATGGTCACAGAGTGGTCTTCTTGAAATGAGGCATCGAGCAGCAAATTGCCTGAAGCCATGAATTCCGTCAAGTTGGAGTCTGCTGTCCCGACCTGGGATACCTCGGCACTGCGCCAGTCGCCTATGAGTCGGGCTTCTGGGGTCTTGAAGTGGAGCAGGCTTCCGTTCTGGTCATACTTTTTACAACCAGAAACCAAGAGAACTGCGGTAACGGCGAGAAAGAAGGCTTGCTTTTGGGGCATGGTCAGATGTTGTAAGAAACACTCAACGAATACGTACGGCCTTGGGTGAAGCTGTTCCAATCGTAGTGAACTCCGTTGTAGAGGTGGGTCTTCCGGTCGCGTGGATTGATCAGGTTGCGTGCCTTGAAGCCCAAGCGGACATGTTCACCCAGCATCTTTCCCAGACTGAAGTCCAGCGTTGGTGTGGGTTGCTGCATCACATTGGGTAGAGCGCCGAGCGTCACCAAGAGCACTTTAGGGCCTTGCACATTGAAGGCCACGGTGGCCGACATTCCGATGCTGTCGTTGTTATAGGTGAGCGCCCCGTTGAGGATGTAGGGGGCCTGCCCGAACAAGGGGCGGGTTTCTGTTTGGAGGGGGTTTTGAGCCCGAATGGTTTCCAGCTCATTGCGCCAAATGCGGGAGGCAGAGCGGATGAAACTGATGTTTCCTGAGAGGGTCAAGTCTTTCAGGAAAGGCGTCTCGGTGAGGTTTCCGAAGTCTTTGCGGCCTTCCAGCTCCAGTCCCCAGACGTTGGCATAGGGCAGGTTGGACCATGTCAACTCTGTATTGACCGCTTCCAGAACCGTGTTCTGCTCAATGGGGTCTGTGAACCGCTTAAAAAACACACTCGCGGAGAGGACCTCTCCAAGATTCGGGAAATGCTCCAGTCTCAGGTCGAAGTTGTCGATTCTGGTTTGGTCCAATTGCGGGTTGCCCTTGAGCACCTGCAGGGTCTCAAAATCAAAACTGCGGAAGGGGGCTTTCTCCCTGAAAAC